>NZ_FUID01000054.1 GCF_900163635.1 Leucobacter sp. 7(1)
GGAGCCGTGCTGATGCGAGCTGGGCGGGGCGCTTCTTCGTCGCAGACTTCGCACGTTCAACGGCGAGCACTGCCAGGCGTTCCAAGTCTGCCGGCCGTGCGGTGTTTTCAAGTTCCCGGAGGCGGGTCGCGCCTGCGGCTGCGGTGTCGCGGATGCCTGCCGGTTGTGCGGGGTCGCTGGCGAGGGCGTCGAGTTCGGCGAGGGCTTGTGCGGCTCTGATGCGATGGTGCGCTCCGGTGATCGACTCGCCCGCGTCGATCCGGTCAAGTTCCTCCCGTGCCCGCTGCTGTACGTCGTCGGGTTGTGCGGGGTCGGCGGCAAGGTTCTGCAACTCGTTGATGCGTTCCAGCGAGGTGTAAGCGTTGCGTCCGGTGACCATGAGTGCGGCCTGCTGCCTGGTCTCGCCCTTTTGCGGTGCCGCCACGGTGGCGGCACCGTGTGACCTGGGGTTTTCTTGTTTCGAGGTGAACCGGGACGCTTCCTGCCGGCCGGTCGCATCTTCGACCATGAGTGCTTTCAGTTCGGCGTAGAGGGTGGCTTCCTCGGTGCGGGTGAAGGGCTTGTGGAGGAGGTTGTCGTCTTGTTCGGCGAGGAGGAGTCCGAGGGTGGTGGAGATACCGGAGCGCACCCACACGTTCACCGTCTTCCACCCGAGCCGGCGGATCGCTGCCAAACGTCTGGCACCGCAGATCAGCATCCCGTCCGGGGTGATCGTGATCGGCTGCAACAGCCCATCCCGCGCGATCGACTCCACCAGGGAGTCGAGGTCGCCGTAGTCTTCGCGGTGGCGGCGGCCGGCCCAGATCGACTCGACGGCCCGCTCCAGCTCGATATGCCCTGGCTCGCTCATGGCCGGCCCCGCATCACGCCGGGGGCGGCGATCTTGATCACCACTTTCAGGTCGGCATCGTTGAACAGGTGCCGGAGGGATTCGCCGATCAGCAGCCGCAGCAGCACGCCACGGCCCGCGTTGGTGCCGGCCAGGTGTAGGTCGGGGGTGCCGAGGATGATCCGCAGCAGCCGGTACCACGATGGTGCGGGGATGTCGAGCAGGGCGCGGGCGTGCTGGTCGCGTCGTAGTGACTCGTACGCTCCCGCGCGCGAGACGGATTCTGCGAGGCGTGCGCAGATGCACTCGACCGCAGCTCGCGCGACCTCTGGCTCCCACCCGTACCAGCACAGCAACGCGATCGTGTCCTCGACCGCCGACTCCACCCCCGTCGACCCCGACACCTCCACGCGGTCGTCTTCGCCGTCGACGTCATCGTTTGCGAAGGGGTCGGCGCGGAATGCGGGGTGGTAGTCGGTGAGGGGGTTCTCGCGGTCGGAGAAGCGTTCGGCGTCATGGAAACCCGAGTACCTCGGCCGCCGCGCCTGATGCACGGAACACAGCAGCCCGTTGGCGCGGTTCTCCGCGATGCAGGTGATTTGCACGGCACGGGTGATCACCGCCCACGGATCATCCGCCCGCCGCACCGAGGGCGTGCGCATCGCCTCAAACGCTGCCGTCGCCGCCTCCCACGGATCAAGGCCGTGCTTGCGCGCGAGCGCGGCGTACTTGTCGGCCGCGTGCCGCATAAGTGCTGCTGCATCGGGGTCCGTCCGCCAGGCGTCAGGCCCCTCAGCGTCGAGGCGGGTGAGGAGTTCGCGGAGTCGTTCTGAGTTCTCGAACCCACGTCCGCGACCGTCGCGGCGTGGGGTGTGGGGTTGTGGCATGGTGGCACCTCCTGACAAGCAGGTGCGCACCGGCTCCCCACCATCCCCACTCCACCGTCGTCTGCGCATGGTGATTCACCCCAGCCCGATTCCAGATGGCCGCACCCACGACGACGAGCGCGGCCGATCCTGCGGCTCGAACACATCGAACGACTCGAACACCGACGACCCCGCAGGTGCCGCTCGTTCCGCTCGGCGATCCCGGATGTCACGGGCACGGTCACGGGTCATCCGGTAGGTCTGACCCAACGCGCGGCGGGTACGGTGCGCGAGCTCGGTCTGAAAGCTGATGCCGCGGCCCGCGATCCTGGCGGTACTCGACGCGATCAGATCAGTCGGACGCACCCACGCGATCCCGCGCCCCACCCGCGAACCAGGATCAGCGCCTGGGGTGGTGAGTGAGGGGTCGCGGTGCACGGCGAACGCCGACCGCTCCGCCTCTGCACCCTCGGTCGCCTCGGGCCGCACATCAGGCAGCTCGGTGCGGTTCGTCTCTGCGTGATCGTTCACGAGGTCTCCTCCTTCGTTCCACTGATCGCTGGGGTGAACCAGCGGCCGACCGTCGAGGGATGCACGCCCAGGTGCCGGGCGATCTGCTTGTTCGACCACCCCTCCACCTCCCGCAACTGCGCCGCCTCCACCCGCCGCTCACTCACCGACACCACCGGCAACTCCACTGCCTGCGCCGGCTCAACTTCCGGCACGACGACCGGCCGTGAGGATGTGGCGGCTTCGACCGAAGCATCCTCGATCGCGTTCGCGGCGCGCGCGGTGGTGGGGCGGGTGAGGATGACGGTGAGGTGCGTGATCGACAACAGCACCAGCGGCGGGATCGCAGCGACCGACGCTGCAAGAACCGCCGGTACGTCGGTGTCGGCGGCGATGATCGCGTGGATCGCGTTCGCCGTGACGGACACGACGGCGCCGGCGGCGAGGAGCGTCCAGGGGTACCAGGTCGGGCGGGACTGGTTGGCGAGGGCGACGACTGCGACGGTCGCGACGACGATGATGCCGTCCACGATCAACGGCCACGCCCACGCCTGACCGCCATCAATCCCAGACCGGCGGGCCAGATCGGCAAGCGCGGTGAAGGACAGCCAGAACGCGCCGGCCGCGATGAACACGGTGCCCGTGATTGCCGTCACCACTGCCAAGCGGCGACCCCGCGGCGAGACAGTCTCGATGGTGCTCATGAGATCACCCGCCCCGGTGATCCGCGCACCACACGCCGCTCATCCGCCACGGGCTCCACGGACGTGCGCGGCGCGGGGTGGGTGGTGCGGTAGGCGGAGCGAATCGTCGCCATGATCTCCCGCGACCCCAGCCCCGCGTGCTTGGCCGCAGGACCCAGTGCGTCGAGGGTTACATCGGGAGGGGCTCCTGATTCTGCGAGTCGGCACGCGGCCCAGAACAGGCCCCGATTCCGCTCGCCCTCACCACGCCCCGCCACCCAACCGGCGAGCACTTTCGCATCCGACCCCCGCCGCTCGAACCGATGAGCGCTGGCGCGAGTACGGTCGAGAGGGATCGGGGTGCGGGGGTCCAGGAACTCGCGCAGCCGCGCCGCATCCACCGGCACCGGGGTATCACCTGATGCGACGATGAGCCGGTATGGTGCCCGCACCCCGCCAGGGCGCAGCACCGTCGAAGGCGGCGCGACGATGTAGCCGCCGTCACCCCGGAAATCGACGTGCGCTCGCGCTGCCTGCCACGACGACTGCGCACGGTCAGGGTCTGCCGGGTAGTAGGCGTGGAGTCCGCCGGAGGGGGTGCGCACGAGCGCCGCCCACCCCGCCGCATGGCCTTGACGGTGCGCTTGTCGGAATGCGGGGAATCCGGTGCCGGTCGCGTGCACGTCAACATCGACGACCTCAACCCCCGAGACGGCACCGGTGGGGATGCCGATGTTCGCGAACGGCCACCTCGACCACCATCCCGCTACCTGTACGGGATCGGCAGTCGCGTCATGAAACCCACGGGGCACCAAAGGGCGTTTCTCACCCGGCACACACGGGAACACCGGAACACCGGCCGCAGCGAACCGCGCCGCCGCCTCCGGGAGCGGCATCCCGCCGACTTCGGTGAACAGATCGACGGCACCCATCACAGACTCCTCACCGCCGCCGTCGTGCGACGTGGCCCCTCCGCCAAGGGATCAGCAGTCGGCTCGACCGTCGGCTCGGGGCGTGTCTTCGCTGGGGTGTCACGGGTCAGACCGGGAGGGTCACCGTTGCCGATCTGCGCCGTGGGGAGCTGATCGAGAATCGCGGCGGAGGTCTTGCGGACTCGTTCACCGGTGGCTTGGACGACTTCAACCGGGGACTTCTCCGGCACCGTCGCAGCCCACCCCGACACATACGGCACCGTGTAATCAGTGGTGTCCATGCCGTGCGCGGCAGCGACCATCAACGCGACCGAATCCGCCTCCACCTCACCGATCCCGCGATGCCCCGTCGCATCGGGGTTATCGGGGCCGTGGAGGAGGACGTGGGCGAGCTCGTGCGCGAGGGTCTTCACTTGGGCGGCGTCGGGCATGTTCTCCCGCACCGCCACCGTCTTCGCGCTGAAGTCGGTGAGGCCGTTGGCGCCGTGGATCATTCCCTCGTGCGGCACCCGCATCACGGTGAACCCTTGCGCTTCGACTTGCGCGGCGATGCCCTCCCAGAGCCCATCGGGTGCTTCACCTTCGAGCAGCCGTGGTGACGGCGGGGCCGGGATCGGATCCCCGGCGGTTTGTGAGACATCCCAGACGTAGGCGGGGCGGACACCGACCATGCGGGAGCGCAACGCCTCACCCGGTCTCGGCTTCTCGAACCGGCCGAGCCGGTGCCATGACTCAGCCACCTTCGGCGTGAACGACACGAATCGGCCCGTGACGGGGGCGAGGATCATGTACCCCGACTGGCCCTTCTCGACCTGCCGGCCGAGTGTCTGCCACTGCTTGAACCCCGCCACATATGACGGCACCGGCTCCGGCACCCGGCCTGCCTCGAACGCGGCCTGATGCTGCACGAAGATCAGCAGCGTGTTGTTGAACGACCGCGCACGGAACCTGGCCGCGAACTCCAGCGCCTGTTTCCAGTCCTCACCCGACACCAGCGACTCCACCGCATCGGTGAGCTGTTCATGGAGCGCGTCGAGCTTCGCGTCCCGCGCCGCCCGTGCTTCCTCGGTGGTTGCCATCGTCGTCCTCCTTCCGCAGGTACCCGCACACGGCGGGTGACCTCTGCGACCAGAAGGTGCGCGAAGGGATTCAGAGAAGACAATCGAGACGGACGACGGACAGATTTGTGAGCGACCGTCAGGTGCATCGCTGAACCCGACGTGGTCAACCCACCACTACCTCAGATGAGCAGACCCCGATGATGCGTGCAGCGGATAGCGGTCGATTCGGCCGGATGCATGCGCGTTTAGTCGGGGTGCGGTGGAGTTGGAATGCTGTGGCTGATCCGGCGATACTCGCTTGGCGAGACCCCGACGCTGCGACGAAACTGGCGCGCGGCGAAGTCAGAATCGCGCCACCCCACTGACGCCGCAATGAGCGAGATCGGCGAGTCGGTAGCTTTGAGCAGATGCGCCATCTTTTCCGCTCGGAGCAACGCGAGGTACGCGATAGGTGATTTTCCGAACGCGTCGGTAAAAATGCGCCGCAACTGCGACGGTGATAAGTGGACGAGGCTCGCAAGCTCGGGCACCGACCAACGACGATCCATCTCGGTGGCAAGGAGCTCGGCTGCTCTCCGTGCCTCGGCCCGCAACGGTCGAAACGCGCGATGCCTCGGGGTTGATGGCACAACCGTGGTCCGCTGTGTCGGCGTGACTCGATCGCCGGTGACCGCGAGGTGCGGAACGATAACATCCAGGACGGCGGAGAGTAGCGCCTGCGCTCGGTAGAAGTTGTTCGCGTGCTGACCGTCAACGCTCAGCGCTGCGAGTTCGTCCAGCCACGGCATCAGTAGCCCCGCGCGATCCTCCCCAAGTCTGACGACCTGCGCTGGCTCCGCGTAACTTGCATCGAGGAAGTCGCTGGCATCGAGACGATCCTTGAAACGTGCGGCATGCTGCCAGAACACCTGATCGATCACGTAGTCACGATCCAAGTACAGCGTTGTGGTCGTGACCCAGCCCTCAGGCTCTGCACCACAAAGCGTATTCGCGGCGAGAACCACGACATCGCCGACATTGACGTGGCGGCTACCGAACTCGCTAAACAACCTTGCGCTTCCGGCGCGGATTGCGATCAACTTCATACAATCGAAAGCGACAGGCGGAACCGGTGCGTGATCGCTACGAGTGCGGACAAGGATGGGGGTGAAGTTCCGCAGACTCCTTCGAGACTCCGCGGAACCTGTGGCTGCTTGCATTCATCAGCGCCCAAGGCATCGGCTTAGGGACGGCCCGATTCGAGCCATGATCGATGCCCCGCATCGGGATTCGATAATCACCCGTTGCCTCTTGCTTCGAACTGCCTGTCGATGATGCCGAGGAAGCGATTTACGTAGTCTTGGAGGAAGTGTGCAGTGCCTTCATTGAGTCGATCCTTCTCATTGAAAAGAGTGGGTGATTGCGCGAGAAACACCTCTGGTTGGCCCGGCGTCGGCATGTCGAAGTATGACAAGGCGAGGCGAAGGTTCTTCTGCGAGCTGTAGCCGCCCATGCGGCCTACTGAGTGGCTAATGATGCCCGCTGGTAGGTTCTTCCATGCGACATCTCCGTTGGGTTTGGAACCGATGTCGATGGCGTTCTTGAGGCATGCGGGAATGGTGCGGTTGTTCTCTGGTGTGACGAACAGGATGCCATCGGAAGCCTTGATTGCCTCTCGAAACGCCGAGTACTCCTCTGGGACCCTCACGTCGGCAACTTCGGGGTCGTCGTAATCGAAGTCGTACAGAGGGAGGTCGCGGATCTCAAGGATGCTTGCTTTGTAGCCTTCGGGGAAGAAGTCGATGGCGTTGTGGGCGATCTTGCGCGCGTAAGAGCCCCGGCGAAGGCTCCCGATGATTACGCTGATGTTCTTTGCCATTGGCGGTGTTCTCTTTCTTCGAAGTGATATCAGTGCTCGATGGGCGGGAGAAAAGGTCGGGCCCCAAACGCCGGCGGTGGGCCGGCACGGTGCGACGCGGCGATGAACTGATCAAGCTTGAGTGGACTCTCCGCACGGAGAAACATGCCAAGCATCGAAAGGAGCCCACCGATAACGGCATCTCGGTTCGAACTGGTCCCCAGTAACCGCAGCGCAGCGGGCTGGTTGCCTTCTCGTACAGCCTGAAACAAGGCGATAGCTTCGAGCCATGCCCCTTCGTCGGGACGGGGCAAAGGCTCAGAAGTCCCAGTCATCGTCACTGGTATCTACGGCTTTGCCGATGATGTAGCTGGACCCAGATCCAGAGAAGAAGTCATGGTTCTCGTCCGCGCCGGGTGCGAGAGCCGCGAGGATCTCCGGGTTGACTTCGGTCTCTTCTGGCGTGAAGCGGGCGGGGTAGCCGAGGTTCATGAGTGCTTTGTTCGCGTTGTAGCGGACGAATACGGCGACGTCGTCCATGAGACCCAGCGGTTCGTAGAGCTCACCCGAGTACTGCAGTTCGAGCGCGTAGAGATCTTCGAGCAGCGCAAAGGTGAACTCGCGCATATGTTCCTGCTCCGCTCTTGTGTGGGTTTCGAGGCCGCGCTGGTACTTGTAGCCGGAGTAGTAGCCGTGCACGGCTTTGTCCCGCAAGATAAGGCGGATCATGTCCGCCGTGTTCGTGAGTGTCGCGTGCACAGAGAAGTGCAGTGGCAAGTAGAAGCCCGCGTACAACAGCAGCGAGGACAGCAGCGTCGAGGAGACCTTCCGCTTGAGTGGATCATCCCCGTAGTAGTGTGCGAGCACCTTCTTACACCGCTCCTGAAGAAGGTCGTTGGCGACGGCCCACCGGTAGGCGTCGTCGATTTCGGGGGTCGAGGTGAGGGTGGAGAACACGCTGGAGTAGGAGCGGGCGTGCACGGACTGCATGAATGCGATGTTCGTATAGACGGCCTCCTCATGTTCGGTGCGGGCGTCCTGGATCTGGCAGATCTCCCCGACGGTGGCCTGCACGGTGTCGAGCATGGTGAGCCCGGTGAACACGCGCATGGTCAGCGTGCGTTCCTCCTGGGTGAGTTTTTGCCAGGCGGGGAGATCGTTGGAGAGCGGTACTTTCTCCGGCAGCCAGAAGTTCGCGGTGAGGCGGTTCCAGACTTCGAGGTCTTTGTCGTCGCCGACGCGGTTCCAGTTGATGGGTCGCAGGCGGGCTGCTGGGTCGTGCCGATAGCCCGGCGGAGTGATGGAGATCTCGGTGATGGGGCGGGTGATATCGGTGAGGGTCATGGGTGTTCCTTCGGGAAGATCGGATTCTGGGGTTACAGCGCGCAGGAGACGCAGCCTTCGATTTCGGTGCCTTCGAGCGCGGGCTGGCGGAGGCGGATGTAGTAGAGGGTCTTGATCCCGGCGCGCCAGGCGTGGATCTGCGCCTTGTTGATGTCGCGCGTGGTTGCCGTGTCGCGGAAGAACAGGGTCAGGGAGAGGCCTTGGTCGACGTGGCGGGTGGCGGCGGCGTAGGTGTCGATGATCTTCTCGTAGCCGATTTCGTACGCGTCCTCGAAGAACTCGAGGTTGTCGTCGGTCATGTGCGGGGCTGGGTAGTAGACGCGGCCGAGCTTGCCTTCTTTGCGGATCTCGATCTTCGCTGCGATCGGATGGATCGACGCGGTCGAGTTGTTCACGTACGAGATCGATCCGGTCGGTGGGATGGCCTGCAGGTAAGCGTTGTAGATGCCGTGCTGACGCACGGATTCCCGCAGCTGCGCCCAGTCCTGCCGCGTGGGGATCGCGACACCTGCCTTTGCGAAGAGGATGCGAACGCGTTCGGTGGCGGGCTGCCAGTCACGCTCGGTGTATTTGTCGAAGTGCGAGCCGTCGGCGTAGGCGGAGGTCTCGAAGCCGACGAACGTCGTTCCTCGTTCGATGGCGAGCCTGTTCGAGGCACGCAGGGCCTGGTAGGTGACGGTGAGGAAGTAGATGTCGGTGAAGTCGATGCCTTCCTCGCTGCCGTAGCGGATGCGCTGCGAGGCGAGGAACCCGTGGAGGTTCATCTGTCCCAGCCCGATCGCGTGCGACGCGTCGTTCCCGGCCGCGATCGAGGGGACCGCGTCGATGTTGGTCTGGTCTGACACGCTCGTGAGTGCCCGGACCGCGGTCTCGACCGTCGCGCCGAAGTCGGGGGAGGCGAACGCCTGGGCGATGTTGAGAGATCCGAGGTTGCAGGAGATGTCCCCTCCGACCTGCTCGTATCCGATCGCGGCGTCGTAACGGGACGGGGTGTTCACTTGGAGGATCTCGCTGCAGAGGTTGGACATGTTGATCCACCCCTGCAGGGGGTTCGCGCGGTTGACGGTGTCCTCGAACAGCACATAGGGGTATCCGGATTCGAACTGCAGTTCGGCGAGGGTCTTGAAGAATTCCCGTGCGCTGATTGTGGTCTTGCGCACTCGCGGGTTCGAGACCAGCTCGTCGTAGTGCTCGTTCACCGAGAGATCCGACAGCGGCTTCCCGTACTCGCGCTCGACGTCGTAAGGGCTGAACAGGTGCATGTCCCGGTTCTCCTTCGCGAGCTGGAATGTGACGTCGGGAATCACGACGCCGAGGGAAAGCGTCTTGATGCGGACCTTCTCGTCCGCGTTCTCCCGCTTCGTGTCCAAGAACCGCAGGATGTCCGGGTGGTGCGCGTGCAGATACACTGCCCCGGCACCTTGTCGGGCTCCGAGTTGGTTGGCGTAGCTGAAGCTGTCTTCGAGGATCTTCATCACCGGGACGACGCCGGAGGCCTGGTTCTCGATCTGCTTGATCGGCGCCCCGGTCTCGCGCAGGTTCGTCAGCAGTAGCGCGACTCCGCCCCCGCGCTTGGAGAGCTGCAGGGCGGAGTTGACGCTGCGTCCAATGGACTCGAGATTGTCCTCCAGGCGCAGCAGGAAGCAGGAGACGAGCTCGCCGCGCTGCGCTTTACCCGCGTTCAGGAATGTCGGTGTCGCGGGTTGGAACCGGCCGGAGAGCATCTCGTCCACAAGCCGGGTCGCAAGGGCCTCGTCGCCCTGTCCGAGGAAAAGCGCGGTGGCGACCACGCGCTCCTCAAATCCTTCCAGGTAGGTGGTTCCGTCGAACGTCTTCAGCGCATAGGAAGTGAAGAACTTGAACGCGCCGAGGAAGGTCTGGAAACGGTGCCCTGCCTCGCGGGCGTGGTCGTGCAGGCCCGCGAGGAACTCCGGAGCGTACGCGTCGAGGAACGCCTGCTCGTAGTAGTCGTTCGCGACCAGCCACTCCAGGCGTTCGGCCACGTTTCGGAAGGTCCTCGTGTTCGGGGTCACGTGCTGGCGCAGGTACGCCTCCGCGGCTTCCCGGTCCTTGTCGAACTGGATCGACCCGTCCGGGGCAAACAGGTTCAATTGCGCGTTGAGGGCGTGGTAGTCCCTCCGTGCGCCGATCCCGGTGCGGGCCGGGGCTTCTGGCGAGGTGATGGTCATGCGGTCTTCCTCTCAATGGATGTCAGGTTGTCGGAGGCCTGCTCCCAGAAGTGGGTCAGGCCGTTGTTCACGTGTTCGATGTCGCGCTGCGTGCCGAGCAGCTCGAAGCGGTACAGCTCCGGGACCTGGCATTTCGCGGAGACGATGGGACCGGCGAGGCAGTAGTGCTCGCCGAAGTTCGTGTTCCCCGCTGTGATCACGCCCCGGATGAGTGCCCGGTTCGCGGGGTCGTTGAGGAACGAGATCACTTGCTTCGGCACCGCCCCGGCTCGTTCCCCTCCGCCGTACGTGGGAACAACGAGCACAAAGGGCCGAGCCACCCGGATCAACCCCTCCACCCGGGGCCGCAGCGGAATACGAACCGCGGGCCGGTCGAGCCGGTCGACAAAGCGGCGAGTGTTCTCCGACACGCTCGAAAAGAACACCAGGTCAGACGACTGGGCGGCGGCAAGTTCGCGCACAGAGGGCACTGCGTGCCGGCGCTCCGGTGGGGCTGGCATGGCGATCCTCCTCGCACTCTGGCTGTGACGCCTCACGCCACCAACCACTACATGTTGTGCCTCACCGACGTTCGGAGTGGCGTATCTAGTAATAACATCAATGTAGTTCTCAAGACTACGACACGCCAACATTTGAAACTACGGTATGCCGAACACTAGAGTGAAGTGCGCAGATGATCTGTGACTGTGGGCAGGACAGTCGTCGGACGCGCTCAGACGCGAAAAGAGAGACTGAAGGAGTGCCACATGGCTGATACGAGCCGAATCCTGATACCTGCGGAAATTGATAATGAGAGCATCCGTGCGTTCGTGGAGGAGTGGGCCGGGGTCACCGAGCCCGATCGGGTAGAACTCGTTTCGGCTGCTGATGACGCCCGGCTCATCGGCGAAGCTCTCGCCGCAGGTGAACTCCTGCCCGCGGGTGAGGGCCGCTACTACGCCAGATCCCACCCGAAGGACACCGCCCGCTCCGAGGAGCGCACGGTCGTCGCAACCTCGAACCCTACCGATCGCGGCCGCTACAACAACTGGCAGCCAGCGAGCGAGGTGAAGCCGCTCATCACCGAGCGGATGCGCGGGGCGTCTCGCGGGAGGACGATGTACGTCGTCCCCTACCTGATGGCGCCGCCCGGTACCCCGCTCGCGGCCTACGCGGCCGGGGTAGAGCTGACTGATGATCGCACGGTCGTGCTGCAGATGATCCGCATGGCCCGCGTCGGTCTCGAGCATTTCGACGGGCTCTCCGATCCGGACTTCTTCGTGCGCGGCGTGCAGGTCACCGGCGATCCCGACTCGCTCGGGCACGGCACGCCGGAGGATGCACGCCTGTTCGCGACGATCGCGGATGAGCGCACGATCCTCCACTACGGCTCCGCATATGGCGGCAACGCACTGCTGGGCAAGATCGCCCACGGCCTCCGCCAGGCCTCCTACGACGGCCATACCTCGGGGAACTTCCTCGCGGAGCAGTTCCTCCTGCTCGGCATCCGCGACCTCGAAACCGGCGCCACCACTCACGTCTGCGGCGGATTCCCGAGCGCGTCGGGCAAGACCAACCTCGCGATGACCCTGCCGCCGGACGCGCTCGGCGACCGGTACCGGGTCGATTTCTACGGCGACGATATCGCCTGGATGTGGATCGACGACGAGGGCCGCTTGCGGGCGATCAACCCCGAGAACGGCGCATTCGGGGTCGCGAAAGACACGAACGAGCACACAAACCCGACCGCGATGGCTGCGATCGCGGAGGGCTCCGGCACGATCTTCACCAACACCGCCTACAACCAGCTCACCGGCGACGTGTGGTGGGAGGGGCTCACTCCGCAGCCTCCCGCGGAACTCGACGGGTGGCTCGACTGGACCGGCGCCCCGATCGCCGACCGCGGCACCGACCAGCAGGGTGCTCCGTGGGCGCACCCAAACAGCCGGTTCACGATCCCTCTCGAACGCATCCCGAACCTCGCCACCGATGCCGCAGACCCGTCAGGTGTCGTGATCGATGCGATCATCTTCGGCGGTCGGACCCGCGACCGCGAACCCCTCATCCGCGCCATCGACGACCCCGCGATGGGCGTCTACGACGGCCTCACCCTGGGCGCGGAGGCGACCTTCGCTGCCGAAGGCGTCGACGGGCAACTCCGCTACGACCCCATGTCGATGCGACCGTTCTTCTCCTACTCCGAGGGCCGCTACGCCCAGCACTGGCTGACTCTGCTCCGGCAGCTCACCGATCTGCCGGTGTTCGCGCACGTCAACTGGTTCCAACGCGACCCCGAAGACGGCCACTACCTCTGGCCTGGATATCGCGAGAACCTCCGCGCCCTGAACTGGCTCTTCCGCTACCGCGCTGGCGACGCCCACGGGCAGCGCACGCCAGTAGGGGTCATCCCCACAGCGGAGGAACTCGACCTCATCGGCCTCGATGTTCCCGCAGAGGATCTCGACCGGCTACTGCAAATCGACACGAAGCGCTGGACCGAGGAAATGCAACACCGACATGGGCACCTCTCGAACTTGCGAGACCTCCCACAAGCCATTTGGGAAGCGCATCATCGTGTCGCTGAGACTCTCCAACCACTCGCCTCCGACCCAGAGGGTACTGCCCACTGATGCGGGCAGTACCCGACGCGACCATTGAACACCTTGACATGAAGGACTTGCACAGCATGAACCACAGCACATCCAGATCCATCCGACGCTCGCTCGCTCTGTTGGCAGCATCGGCACTCGCGATTAGCCTCGCCGCCTGCAGTAGTCCCGGCAGCGGCACGGATGCCGCAGCCGACGAACGCCCGGTTGTGCTGACCACCTTCACCGTCCTCGCGGACATTGCTGAGAACGTGGCCGGTGACCACTTGCGCGTGGAGTCGATCACTAAGGTTGGCGCAGAGATCCACGGTTACGAGCCCACGCCGGGGGACATTCGAAAGGCCTCCGAAGCCGACCTCATTCTTGACAACGGGATGAACCTCGAAGCATGGTTCGGGCAGTTCGTTGAGGGCCTGGACGTGCCTCACGTCGTCGTAAGCGAAGGAGTCGAGACGATCGATATCAGCGAGGACGCCTATGCGGGATTGCCGAATCCGCACGCGTGGATGAGCCCAGTGAACGTGCAGATCTACGTCGACAACATGGTTGAGGCGTTCAGCGAGCTTGACCCAGAGAACGCGAGCGCATTCGAGGCCAACGGAGAGGCGTACAAGGCTGAGCTTCAGAGCGTGCAAGACGAACTTGTCGAGGAACTATCGGTGTTGCCTGCCAATCAGCGGGCTTTGGTGACCTGCGAGGGCGCGTTCTCGTACCTCGCTCGTGATGCCGGGCTGACCGAGAAGTACATCTGGGCTGTGAACGCTGAGCAACAGGCCACGCCGCAGCAGATCACCTCGGCCATCGAGTTCGTGCGAGCCAACGACGTACCCGCTGTGTTCTGCGAGTCCACCGTGTCCGACGCACCTATGCAGCAGGTCGTCGAGGCTACCGACGCAGTCTTTGGCGGCACACTGTACGTGGACTCTCTCTCTGAAACCGACGGCCCGGTGCCGACCTACCTCGAGCTGATCCGCCATGACGCGACCGTCATCATCGATGCCCTGACCGGACAGCAGTCATGACCGCAGCGATCTCAGTGCACGACGTCACGGTGCATTACGGTGAGGTCCTCGCCCTCGATCACGCCAGCCTCGACATCCAAACCGGGCGCGTATGTGGGCTCATCGGGATGAACGGATCGGGAAAATCCACTCTGTTCAAGACCATCATGGGGCTCCTACGTCCCGACTCCGGAACTGTGCGCGTTGAGGGTGAGAATCCCGCGAAAGCACGTAAATCCGGGGTCGTGGGTTACGTGCCGCAGAGTGAGGACGTGGACTGGGCCTTCCCGGTGACGGTGCGCGACGTTGTCATGACTGGGCGCTACGGGCATATGGGCTTCACCCGCCACGCGAAGAAAGCCGACCATGACGCCGTTGACCACGCGCTGGAACGGGTGGAGCTCACTGAGTACGCGAATCGGCAGATCGGGCAACTCTCAGGCGGCCAAAAGAAGCGCGCCTTCGTGGCACGCGGCATCGCGCAGGGCGCGACGATCCTGCTGCTGGACGAGCCATTCGCTGGCGTCGACAAACGTTCCGAAGCGACCATCACCCGTCTGCTGCGCGAACTCGCCGGCGACGGAGCAACGATCCTCGTCTCAACCCACGACCTCCACGCATTACCCGACCTGGCCGACGAGGCGGTGCTTCTCATGCGGCGCGTGCTCATGCACGGCGACCCCGACCTGGTGCTCCAGCCCGACAACCTTGCCCTGGCCTTCGGCTTGGACGTCATGAACCGAGGCGACAACTGATGAACCTGATCGATTTCTTCCTCGAACCCCTCAGCTACGACTTCATGGTCAGAGCGCTCGCGACCACCCTGATCGCCTCGATCGTGTGCGCGGTGCTCTCCTGCTGGCTCGTCCTGATCGGCTGGTCGCTCATGGGCGACGCCGTCTCCCACGCCGTCCTGCCCGGCGTGGTCCTCGCCTACATCGTCGGGGCTCCGTTCGCCCTCGGAGCGGTGATCTTCGGATTCCTCGCCGTCGCTCTCATCGGCGCCGTCCGAGACACCAGCCGGGTCAAAGAAGACGCCGCGATCGGGATCGTCTTCACCACACTGTTCGCGCTCGGACTCGTACTGATCTCCGTCACCCCGTCGCAGACCGACCTGAACCACATCATCTTCGGCAACCTGCTCGGCGTGTCCTGGGCAGACCTCACCCAGGTCATCATCCTCGGCGCGATCACCTTCACGATCCTCGTCACCAAACGCCGCGACTTCACGCTCTACGCCTTCGACCCCACCCACGCCCACGCCATCGGCCTCAACCCGAAGATCCTTGGCGCAGCGCTCCTCGGCCTCCTCGCACTGACCGCGGTCGTTGCCTTGCAAGCCGTCGGCGTGATCCTCGTCGTGGCGATGCTCATCATCCCGGGAGCCACCGCCTACCTGCTCACCGACCGGTTTGGGCGCATGCTCGTCATCGCCCCCGCCATCTCCGCCGCCTGCGCCGTGATTGGCCTCTACCTGAGCTACTACCTCGACACCGCCTCTGGAGGCATGGTCGTTCTTGCCCAGGGTGCCGTGTTCGCGCTCGTCTATCTCTTCAGTCCCCGGCACGGCCTCATCGGAACCCGAGTCCTGAGCTCACGTCGTCGACGGGCGCTCGCCACTGCTCAGTAAGGGCCCCGTATGCGTGGCAAAAGCGACCGGTCAGGGACCAGAGCGCGGTATCTTCGTGTGATCTGGTCCTTGATCGAATCCGATCATGTGCCGGTTACGATCACCGGCCTCGCCCGCGCCCTGCAGCATGTTCCAGGAAGCGTTTCCGAACAGGTCAAACGTCTCGTCGGCGATGGCCTGATCGAACACGAACGGTACAAGAGTGTTTCGCTTACGCCGGAGGGGCGGTTAGAAGCGATACAGGTCGTGCGGGCCAATCGAATACTTCGGTGCTTCCTTCACGACATCCTCAACCTCCCTTGGAGCGAACTCGCCACAAACGCAGAAGCGCTGGAAGGCAGCAGTTCACCTAGGTTTCTCCAGCGGATCGAAGCCTCCCTCGACCAGCCCACCCATGACCCATACGGGCAACCCATCCCTACACCAGGCGGGGACATCGAAACCCTCACCGACTCACCGCTGGGAAAGCTGGTCCACTCGCACCGGACTCCGGTCGTGATCACGCGAGTCACCGACGCGCCTTTGGAAATACTGACCTTCTTCGACGAGCGGAACCTCCGCCCGGGCACTCGGATGCAGATCCGCGGACGTGAAACAGGTTCGCATACCGCTGACGTTCGTACGGCGCAATGGCACGGAACGCTGCTCCCGTCCGGAATAGGGGCGCTCCGTGGGTCACTCCATGAAGAAACGGAGCAACGACCGGCTCAACCGTCTGCGATGGACACGTAGAGCGCATCCGTCGCTGAACTCCCCAACGCCACTGAGGACGCTGCCCCCGCCACCCGCACATCAAGCGAATCCGAGAAGGCTGCCCCTTCGCCGATCTCGAGTGTCACTCCGACCACGAAACCATGTTCCTGAAAGAACTGTAGGAGCGCGGGGTCCGAGTCTGAAATGCGCTCGACCAGAACACGGTGCCCCGCTCCTAGCGCGGTCAGTTGCGTTGCATTTGGGATGTGTACTTTGCCGTCCGCTGATGGGATGGGGTCGCCATGCGGGTCGCGGGTGGGGAACTCCAGAAACTCATCGATTCGGTCGATCATGAAATCTGACACCGCATGCTCAAGGTGCTCTGCCTCATCGTGCACTTGATCCCAGGAGTAGCCCAGAACACTCACAAGAAACGCCTCGATGAGACGATGCCGTCTGACCATCACCAACGCATACGAACGTCCGGTCTCCGTCAGCTCCACCGCCCCGTAAGGCGCGTGATCTACAAGACCCTGCGACGCGAGCTTGCGGACAGCATCAGAGACAGAGGAGAGCTTCAACCCCGTCCGCTCCGCGATCAGCGTCGGTGTCACCGGCGCGGAGGACCACTCCGTGAGGCCCCATACTGCCTTCAGGTAGTTCTGTGTGCTGGCGGAAAGCTCGGAGACGGACATTTAGTCATGGTACCGCCGAACTTTGAACTACGGCGCAGATGCTATCGATGATGTGCTTTCGCAAATCAAGCTCGCGGTTAGCGCAGTAATCGCAGCGCTCGCTTGCATCGGCAACACGCCATTTCCAAGTGCGGCAAGCTGCTGATTTGCGGTAAGTCCGTGCTGGGCATCAGTTACCCATCCCAATGGAAGACCCATGAGCCACTCCACAAAGGCGGGTGCGGGACGCGGACCGGTGCCGTCGCTCAGTAGCGCAGGCGAGGGCGCAACTCGGCCAGTGAGCCGCTCCCACCGAGTCACGGCTTCGGCGTATCGTCCCCATCGTTGAAGAGCTGCCCGATCAACGACCACAGGCTCTCGGGTTCCTCGATGCGCTGGTACCCGCTCGGCCCGTGGAGGGCGAGGTCGATGATCTGATGGCTCAGCGCGATCGTGCCCCGCCGCGCCTTCACCTGTTGCAAGGTCTCCCCACCGCGGGACGCGTCCGATGCGAGCGGCGTTCGAAAGAGCGCGGTGGGCGAGGATGAAAACTCGGAATCGCGGGTGGGGTGCGCCGATGTCGGAAGCGGGTAGACCGAGCCATTGCGTGTCATACCGGAGGTCGGCCAGGTCTCCCAGAACTGCTCCTGCTGCCCGAAGAGGTCGAGTTGAGTTTTCTCCCAGATGCCACAGGTCGGGTTCCACGCCGCGAGGGGTTGCACTGTCGAGGGTTGCGTCTGCGGGGTTGCGTTGCTCATCGTCGTCTCCTTCGAGGTTTGCGCGGACTGCGGGTGCGGAGAGCAGCCCGCGGACGTTCTCGATCACGATCCACTCGGGTTGCAGCACGTCGATCGCTGCTGCCATGTGTGCCCAGAGGCCGGAGCGGGTGCCGGGTTTCAGGCCGGCCATCTTCCCAACAGTCGACACGTCCTGGCAGGGGAACCCGCCACAGAGGATGTCCACCGGTGGCACGGCGCTCCAGTCGATGGTCGTGACGTCACCGAGGTTCGGGGCGTCTGGCCAGTAGTGGGAGAAGACACGGGCGACGGGTTCGCTGATCTCGGAAAACCAGATCGTTTGGGCGTTGAAGACTTCTTCGACGGCGAGATCGAGCCCGCCGTAACCAGAGAACAGCGACCCGACACGCAGCGGCGCGGCCGAGTCGGTGACGGGCTGATCTGCCAAGGGCGAACCTCCTGGAATGGTGATGCCCGGAGCCGTGCTGCTGCTCCGAGCTGGTCACCACCCAGGTGCACGAGTCGCCCCATCAGCGCCCATCCATTCGGCGCCTCCCGAGTCACACCGGCTCCCGTCGCTGGCTCAGCGCCCTGGCCTCTCGCGGTTCGCTCTCACGAGTTGTCACGCGTCTTGCAAGCGAGGCGCGCCGCCGTCCGAATGTGACCCCAAAAGTCACCTCGCCGCGGGCTGCGGAGCTCACCTTCGGGGTGAGGAAAGGCGGTGGCTGGTGACGGTTTCGATGCGGGTGATGTCCGCCGGCGACGGCTACAAGTACCTCCTGCGCACCGTCGCCACCGGTGACGGCGACCGGATGCTCTCGACACCGCTGACGAGGTACTACACCGAAGAAGGAACACCGCCCGGGCGCTGGATGGGATCAGCGGTCACCGCGCTTGGCCACGGCGCGCTCGGAGTCGGAGATGAAGTCTCCGAGGAGCAGCTTCAACGACTGATCGGGCAGGGCCGCGACCCCGTGACAGGCCAAGCGCTCGGCAGCCCGTACCGGAAGTACCCGACCGTGGCCGAGCGAATCAAGCACCGCTCCGCACGTCTCGACGCCGATCTCCCCGTGACCGGGCGCGCGGAAGCGGTCGCCGCGATCGAGGCTGAGGAGAGCGCACACGGTGCACGGAAGGCGGTTGCGGGGTTCGATTTCACGTTCTCGATTCCGAAGTCCGCATCCGTGCTGTGGGCGGTATCGGATGCGGGGACGCAATCGCTGATTGCGGACGCGCATCATGCGGCGGTTGCAGAGATGGTTGCGTTCATCGAACGCGAGGTTGCGGCAACCCGTGTCGGTGCCGCAGGACGCAACGGGGCGGTTGCGCAAGCCGATGTCTGCGGTGCGATCGCAACCGCGTTCGATCACTACGATTCGCGGGCGAGCGACCCGCATCTGCATACCCATGTCGTGATCTCGAACAAGGTGCAGACCGTCCACGACGGCAAATGGCGCTCCCTCGACGGCCGCCCGCTACACGCCGCGACCGTCGCGCTCTCAGAACTCCACGAAGCCGTGTTCGCCGACCACCTCACCCGCGCGTTCGGTGTCGAGTGGCGGGCGCGCGACATGGGGCGCGACCGCAACCCTGCCTGGGCAATCGCGACGGTGCCGGAGAAACTGGTGGCAGAGTTTTCATGCAGGTCACGGCAGATTAACCAGGAGAAGAACCGTCTCATCGCCGAGTACGTTGCCCGTCACGGCAGGCAACCGTCGTTGGCGACCGTCATCAAGCTCCGGGCGCAGGCGACGTTGGCGACCAGACCGGAGAAGCAGGTTCGTTCGCTCGCGGACCTCACCGGCGAGTGGCGGGAGCGCGCGTCGCACCTGCTCGGTGAAGACGCCACCCGCTGGGCCCGAACCGTCACCGCCAACGACGTCCCGTTGCTGCTGCGCGCTGACGATGTGCCGTTGGACGTGATCGCCTCGCTGGGTCGCAGTGTGGTTGAGGCGGTCGGTGAGAAGCGGTCGACCTGGCGCAGGTGGAACCTCACCGCCGAGGCCGCACGCCAGACCATGCCCTACCGGTTCGCCAGCACGAGGGATCGCGAAGCAGTCGTCGGAATCGTCGTCGACGCGGCGGAACGTGCCTCCCTGCAACTCACGCCCCCCGAACTCGCGTCCAGTCCGGCAGTGTTCCGCCGCTCTGATGACGCGAGCAGGTTCCGTCCGATCGCGTCGACGGTGTATTCGTCACCGGACATCCTGGCGGCCGAGGATCGGCTTCTCGAGCGCGCTCGCACCATGACCTCGCCCACTGTGCCTGTCGAGGTGGTCGAGAAGGTCGCTCGCCGCCCGGATCGCGACGGCCGACTCCTCGCCGACGACCAAGCAGCAGCCCTCACCGGGGTCGCGAT
>NZ_FUID01000073.1 GCF_900163635.1 Leucobacter sp. 7(1)
GAGGTTCTCGTGATTTCAACCAGGCTCGCCGCTACCAACGTCCTGGCCGGGTACAGCTAGGCCGCTGGAATGAGATCCTGTCGTACGTGGATGAGCTGGAGTCCACCCGCAGCTTCTGCGCCGGAGACCGCGTCGGCGAGATCAGCGAGTGAAGCGAGTGACGTGCCCGCACCGCCGAATGCCCGCGCGAGTGCGGGCCAGTCGGGCTGCGCGAGGTCCACACCGATTGGCGCAATACCTACGGCCGCCTCATTGTCTTTGATCTCGAGGTAGCCACCATTATCGACGACGATCACCGTGAGATCCAGGCCCTGCTCCACCACAGTCATGAGCTCTTGTACGGAGAACATGAGTGCACCATCGCCGAGAACCACGAACACGGGCCGATCGGGTGCCGCGATCTTGGAACCGAGTGCGGCGGGCACGCCGTATCCGAGGGTGGCGTAGGTGGCCATGTACGGGGTCGAGCCGGAGGCGCTCGCTCGATAGCTGTTGAGGAATCCTCGGTACGCCACCGTCGATGAATCCAAAGCCACGATCGCATCTCGCGGGAGCGCGGCGGCGATCGCCTCCCCCAGGAGGGTATTGACCCGGTCCGCGTCGAAGGATTCTTCGCGAGCTTGGGCGCGCAGGACGGGAACGTCGGCGAAGCAGTCTCGCGGTGCGCCCGGGAGCAGCGTCACGAGATCGGCGAGTACCGCGGGCGCGTCTCCGATCAGACCCACCGTTGCTGGTTGATTCTTGTGGAGTTGCGTCGCCAGGCGATCGACGCGGACCACTCTGCCGTGTGCGTCCAGTGCATCCACCCACAGCTCCGCGTCTCCGAGCTTTGACCCCACAACGAGGAGGACGTCGGCGTGCTGGGCGACGTCTCGGATCGCCGCGAACCGCAGTCCCGCCCCGAGCGAGAGTGGGTGGTGCTCGTCCACTACCCCCTTGCCGTTGCTCGTGGTGATGAGTGGAGCGCCGAGGCGCTCTGCGAGGGCGCGTACGTGTTCGGCGGCACCGCGCGACCCGCCACCGGCGAGGATCACCGGCCGGGCCGCGTCGCGTAGCAGTTCCGCGGCGCGTCGGAGTTCGTCCGCGCTGGGATGTGCCGGGAACGGGAACTCCTTGGGTGCGAGGAGCCGTTCGTCGATGGAGATTTCCGCTTCGAGGACATCAATGGGGATCTCGATCGCGACGGGGCGGGGTCGTCCTGTGGCGAAGAGCTCGAAGGCATCGTGTACCGCCTGCACCGCGTCCGCAGCGGTCTCGGGACGTCGCGCCCAGGCGGTGACCGCGCGGGCGGCCCCAAGCTGATCCTGGGTTTCGTGCAGCGTACCGCGATCGGTGAATTCCGCGCCGCGCGGGGCCCCGGGCGAGAGGATAATCATCGGTCGTGATTCTGCGAATGCCGTCGCGGCCGCGGACAGCGCGTTGAGGAGACCCGGACCGCTCGTGGTGATGACGACGCCGGGGAGTCCCGTCTGCGTCGCCCAGCCGTCGGCACCGTATCCGGCACCCTGCTCGTGCCGGGCGGTCACCGCGTGGATGCCAAGTTCCTCGAGTGGGCGGTAGAACTCGATGTTATGCGTGCCGGGAATGCCGAACACGGTGGTCACACCATAGCTGCGGAGGGTCCGCAAGAGGTGTCGGCCCGTGGTCTCCTTCGGAAGTGTCTGCACTCTGGTTTCCTTTCGTTGTGTCTGAGGACGGGCCCTGGGAATGGGGCCCGCCAGGGGAGGGGGCGACTAGCTCACGCGCCGCAGGAGGGCTGCGAGTGCCGCCGAAAACGCGGGGGCTTCCTCCGCGTGCGGGCTGTGCGCCGAGTCCTCGAAGACCACGAGCTCGGCGTTGGGCAGCCCCTCGTGGAGCACGGCAGTCCCGGAGAAGCGCTGCTTTTCGTCGTGTCGACCGTGCAGGATCAGCGCGGGCTGGGAGATGCGGGGGAGCGCGACACGGTGGTCGAGCTCCATCATGTCCTCGTCATAGCGATCGAGCACATAGAGCGGCCACTCTAATTGCTGCTGGATCGTCGCAGTGCGTACGTCGGCGCTGACCGGGGTGTGGAAGAGATACGTGTCGGTCATTGCTGCCAAGAGGTCCGGATAGGCACCTCCTGCCCCGGACGACGAGCCGTTGATGAACTCGAGCGACATACCGCCCGCGACGCCGTCGCGCTCGCCGCAGTACCAGGGGCCCGAACTGGCGACGCCGAGTCCAGCGACCCATTCCGGGTGCTGCTGGGCGGCGAGGATCGCGATGTGCCCGCCCATGCCGTGCCCCACGACCACCGCCGGTGCGCCGATCACCTCGGAGATGAGGGTGACGACGTCGCTGACGACGTTCGCCGCCGTGTAGCCGGTGCGCGGCCGGTCTGATTGCCCCGTTCCGCGCCAGTCAAAAGTGACCGTCCGGAATTCGAGCGCCAACTCGGCGACCTGTGCGTCCCACATGGCGTGTGTGGCATTCCCGGAGCTGACGAAGACGACTGGTGTTCCGCCGCCGAAGTCCTCAAAGTAGATGTTGGTGCCGTCAGACATGGAGTACATGGGCATGTGAGTGTCCTTTGTGATGATGGTGTGGGTGGCCAGCGCGGGTGTGCGCCGGGCACGTGAGTGGGTCGGTATGTCCGTGGGGGCCAACGGGTCAGCAAGCCAATAGGTCAGTGGATCACTGGGGGTGTGGGCCGGAGCTCGGCGGTCGCTTGGGTGTGCGGTGTCGACGGGGCCGACTCGGGGTCGACGTGCTGCGGGGCGAGTGCCAACGCCACCGCATTGATGATCGCCATGCCCGCGGCGAGGATGATGACGCTCCAGACAGTGCCGGTGGTCGACAGCAGCCAGACCGCAGCGATGGGAGGCAAAGCACCCCAGACCGCGGCACCGATGCCGTGGGCGAGGGACATGGAGGTGTATCGGGCTTGCGGGCGGTACATCTGGGCCATCACGGTGGCCAGGGGTGCCCAGGTCGCACTCATGGTGACGCGGATCAGGGAAACGAACACGTACATAAGCGTGAGCTGGCCACCCCCGATCACGAGCAACAGCGGAACCATCGTAAGGAGGGACCCCAGAACGCCGAGGGCCATCATTCTTTTGCCACCCCAGCGGTCGCCGAGGTACGCCAGCGGGAGCGTGACTGCAAACTCGATGAACGACGCAATTGTCATGGCGAGGAGCACCTGCTGCGCGGCAATCCCGACCTCTGGGCTTGTTGCGTAGTTTTGGATGAAGGTTGTCGCCAGGTAGTAGAAACCGAGCGGGATCGGCAGCACAAAGATCCCCAGCAGGATGGGCCACCAGTTGTGCTTGAGCGCGAACGCGAGCGGAAAGCTGTTTTCCTGTCCCTGCACGGTCTCAGCGAAGACCGGTGTTTCCTCGACGCGATTGCGCACCCAGAATCCGACCGCGATGAGAAGCGCGCTAGCCAGGAACGGGATCCGCCAACCCCACTCGAGCATGAAGGCGTCGCCGCCCAGCGAGATCAGGAAGAATGCTCCGCTCGCCAGGAGCGCCCCGGCAGGATTGCCGAGCTGTGTGAACCCTCCGAAGAAGACGCGCAAGCGGGGCGGTGCGGACTCGACGCTCATGAGGGCGGCACCACCCCATTCACCTCCGACCGCAATGCCCTGGATGGCGCGCAGCACCATAAGTAGCACCGGGGCCGCGGTTCCGATTGCGGCGTGGCTGGGTAAGAGGCCGACGCCAACCGTCGCCAAGCCCATGAGGATGAGGGTGAATACGAGTGCGGGGCGGCGGCCGATCCGGTCACCGATGTGGCCAAAGATGATGCCGCCGAGCGGTCGGACTGCGAACGCGATTGCGCTCGCGAAGAACGCGGCAATAGTGCCCAAGGCTCGATCTTGCTCGGGGAAGAACACGCTGGGGAATACCAGCGCAGCCGCGGTGGCGTAGATGTAAAAGTCGTACCACTCGATCGAGGTCCCGACGAAGGCGCCGAGACCCGCGCGGACCGCGCGCCGGTGTGCGGTGCTGAGTGGGGGTTTATGGATGGTCATGCTGCAGCTCCTTTGCTCCGTTAGCGAGAGACCTTACGGAGCCTGGAAGCGTTCCACAAACGAGAAAAACGGAACCTGCGTATAGTTTCCGTGGTTATGGTGACTGTCATGCACCTATCGGTGACGTAATGTGTATGTATATCGGAATCCTCATAAATATGTATGATTAGCGATCAAACAAAAATGTCGGCGATTGGGTCGCGGGAAGGGGTGTGTGTGGAGAGCACGGAGGTTGAGGCGGCGATGGTTCGACTGCTCCAGAGCGACGGCAGGATGAGCGTGAAGGAGCTCGCTACCCAGCTGGGCATGCCGCGTGCCGCGGCATCGCGCACGCTGCGCGAGATGCTGGAGTCGGGGGCAGTTCGGGTGGGGGCCGCAATCGATCCTCGAGTGGCTGGATACCGCTTCTTCCTGCACGCGCTCGTGGCAGTCGATGGCCCGGTTGAGGCCGTCGCGCGGTCACTGCGCGATCTTCCGGACACCGTGTTCGTCGCCTCACTTGCGGGCAGCCACGGACTTGCGTTCGAGGCCCGGTGCGTGAGTGAAGCAGCAAAAGCGGCCACGCTCGCGCGGGTTCGGGAAATCCCGGCGGTGCGCCGTATTCGCACGACCTCGTATACGGAGATCCTGAAGGGGCCTTTCGCGGCTGCCGTGGCGGGGCCCGAGGTGATACTCGATGCGATTGATCACGCCCTGATTGCCGCGCTGGAGGTGGATGGGCGTGCCACCTATGAGGCGCTTGCGCAGGCCGCGGAGACCAGCGTTTCTACGGCTCGGGAGCGTGTCTCCCGGTTGCTGCGAGCGAGGGTGATTCGAATCTCGGCGGTGGAACGCAGAGGTGTGCGGAACACGCAGCTGGGCATGGGCGTCGGGATCACGGGGAATGACCAGCATGGGAAGCTTGCCAGCTATGCCCGTAACTCGCGATACATCGAGTTCGCGGTGGCGGCCTACGGGCAGTTTGACTTCATTGTCACCGTCGTCGCGCCGACGCCGGCCGAGCTGCACGGAGTGCTTGAGGATCTGCGTCGCCTGGTGCCCGACGGTGAGGTGGATGCCTGGATGCAGCTCAGCATGGTGAAGGAGAGTTACGCGAGTGCGCCGCGGTCGGCGATGCGGCTCGGGGTTGCGGGATCCGGGGCGGACGTGGCGTGAGGCGACGAAGCCGCCACAGCGCGCCGTCCGCGATCGTCGCCGTGACCGGCTCACCCAGCGCAGCCTCCGGGAACTCAGCGATGGTGATGAACGAAGCCAGCACTGCAAGCGCACCGCGAAGATGTTCCCGCCGCTGTGCCCCAGGAGCGCGTCGGGCATGATGTCAGTGCGGTACGGTCCCCGGGTGAATGCCGCGGCTGTGCAGGGGGCGACGAATGATCGGGCAGCGCGCTATGTTGAGTGTGTAGTATCCCGTAGCGTCGAGATCCAGGCCGTGATCATCGCGATGGTGCCCTCATAGGTGGCGTCGGCGCCCACATCGGATCCCGCGCGCTGCACGGCGAGTGTGTGGGGGTACTGATCCGCGGTGAGGGTCTGGCTTGCTGCGGCACCCGCGGGGCGATCGGCTGCCGCGCCGATCCGCTGGAACCAGGCGTCGATCTCCGCGTAACCGGCCAGAGTGGTGGTGAGTACCGTCCAGGTGCCACCCACCTCCGAATCCGGGATACCGATTCTGCGTAAGAACCCGAAGCAGCGTTCGTTTGCGTCGAGCATGGTGGGATGGGCCACCATTGGTGCGCCCGACGCGAGTCGGACGAGCTCGGGGAACTGTCGGTACCAGGCGCGGTACGCGTCGCAGAGCGTCCGCACCCCGGCTTGCCAGGCGAGATCGTCAAGCGGAGGCAGAGCGAACTGGCTCTGCGCCACGTATCCCGCTGCGGCGATCGCATCGTCTTTGCCCGAAACGTAGTTGTATAGTGCGCGGGGGCTGACCCCAAGGTGTTCGGCGATCCGGCGCGTGGAGAGCCCGTTTGCTCCGACCTCGGCGACGGTGTCCAGGACGGCCCGACCAATTGCTTCTCGGGTCAGCACGGCTCGACCCTGCCAGGTTTCTGGACGCTTCCTCTTCACAGGTGTTGACTTTAGCAGAAACTGCATTGACACTGGGTGCCATGCGAGCCATCGACACTGAGGTTGCCCCGCACGACTCACGAAGCTCGATTCGCGACTTTTTCGCGGAACAACGCTGGTCGATCACGGCCGCCGCGGGCTGCGCCGTGATTGCGACGGCCGCGAGCCTAGTGCCGGTGGTGGTGGTGTTTGCCGTGGCGACGGAGCTGTTCGTCGGGGGCACCCCGGATCCCCGGCGCATCGTCGGCTACGCGCTCGCGGGGCTGGGTGGGGTCCTGCTGCGGGCCGCCTGCAGCGCCGCCGCAAACCATCTCGGTCACCACGCTGCATATGCGATCCTGCGTGAACTCAGGCTTGCGTTAATGCGAAAGCTCGACCGAATCCCGCTCGCTCGGGTGCGGGCACGCACCCAGGGTGAGCTGAAGAAAACGTTCTCGGACGATGTTGAGAAACTGGAGGAGGGCCTCTCACACGGGGTGCCCGACATCCTCTCGGCGGCAACCGTGCCGCTCGTCACCGTCGGGCTGCTCATTGCCGTGGACTGGCCGCTTGGGCTGTTGACCTTGGCCACGCTGCCCGTGGTGTTCCTCATTCTTGCATTCGGGATCCGGGCAGAGCGCTCGAACCAACACGCAGAGGCTGATGCCACGCTTCAGCTCAACTCCGCCATGCTGAGCTATCTCCGTGGAATGCGCGTAGTGCGGGGATTTGTCGGGATGCGTGCGGGCGCGACGGACGTCCTCACTGCGATCGAGCAATCGCGCCGCGCCGCGGAACTCCCGGTCGCGCGCGGCCGGTGGCCCGTCTCTTGCGCGATCGCGGCACTTTCCCTTCCGATCGTGATTCTCGTGCCTGCGTCGACGATGCGGTATCTCTCGGGCGACATCACGCTTCCGGTGCTAGTGCTCTTTGTGCTCATCGGGATGAACGTTAATTTGCCCTTCTACAGACTCGTTGGCTCGATCGCGGCTCTGCACTGGTCGGTGTCCCTGGCGCAGATCGGCATCCGGGAGATCCTCGCGGAGCCAGAAATGGATATCGCGAGGAGTCCGCTGCATCCGAGCTCATTCACGGTGGAGTTCGAGGGTGTCGGCCTCTCCTACGGCGATCGCGTTGTGCTGAGCGGGGTCTCGTGCACACTGCCCGAGGGGCGCTTGACTGCAATCGTTGGCCCCACGGGGGCGGGGAAATCTACGATGGCTCGACTGCTTGCCCGATTTGAGGATCCCCAAGACGGGGCTGTCAGGATCGGGGGCGTGGACGTGCGGGACATGGAGCCGGGGGAGCTCATGCGCACTGTGGTTTTCGTGCAGCAGGACGACTACATCTTCGACGATTCCGTGACCGAGAACATTCGCTTGGGGCGGCCGGACGCGACGGATGCAGAGGTCCGCGCCGCGGCGGAGCGCGCGAGCGTGACCGAGTTCGTTGCGACGCTCGCCGATGGCTGGTCCACCCGCCTCGGTCCAGGAGGCGCGCTGCTCTCCGGCGGCCAACGTCAACGAATCTCCGTGGCTCGTGCGTTTCTCGCCGACGCACCCATTGTGGTGTTCGACGAGGCGACCGCGTATCTGGATGCTGATTCTGAAGCGGCGATGAACGCGGCCATGCGCGAACTGTCCCGGGATCGCACCGTCGTGATCGTGGCCCACCGGCTCGCTTCAGTTGCGGGGGCTGATCAGATCCTCGTGGTCGACGCCGCGAGGTTGGGTGGGGCAGGAACACACGGTGAGTTGCTGCGGGAGAATGGGCTGTACGCGCGGATGTGGGCGGCGTACGGGGACACGGCAGGGTGGCACCTCGAAGTTGCAGACACGGCCCGCCGGGTACTGCCGGAGGCTCAGCCCGCGGCTGAGCCTCCGGTTCCGGATCCCGCGGAGGCCACGGTCGCGTTGGGTGAGACGGAGGCGCGGCTTCCCAGGGACATTGCGGGCCGGGGCTTTCTGCGTCAATGGCGTCTGCTGTTGGGCGTGCGCGGGTGGGGCGTACTGCTGCGCGCGGGACTCGGACGAATGGTGTGGGAGGGGGTGCTCCGAGCCGTCCCGATCTGGGTGGTGTCTATCACCCTCACGCAGGCCATCTCCGGGATGCTCACGGTCGCCTGGTCCGTGTGGGCCGGTGCACTGCTGTTGCTCGCGCTCGCACTGCGCTCTGGGGCGCTCGCCGCCGTGCACCGGGTGAACTGGAGCAACGCTGCGCGATCGATCGCGGAACTACAATCGCTCATCGTGACCCGCATCCTTCGCGTGCCCCTGGGTTTTTTCTCGAAGTTCGACGCAGGGAGGGTCACGACGCTTGTTGCAGACGATGTGCGGCGTCTCGATTTTCAGAACACCCCGGGGATGCTTGTGGGTGTGGTCATTCAGCCACTGGTGGCTTCGACCGTGCTGTTTGCGCTCGACTGGCGGCTGGCATTGGCCGCGCTGGCCGGGGTGCCGCTGTTTGCCGCGTGCATGGCGTGGGGAGATCGGCGATTCCGGCGCTCGGCGGCCGTGTTGAGCGAGGCGCGGGAAGAAGCGGCCTCGGCGCTGCTTGAGCACGTCCAAGGTGCAGCGGTGCTCCGCGCATACCCGGATGCCCCGCAGGCGAGGCGCGTTACCCACGCGGTTGAAAGTTTTTGGGCTGCGAGTGTGGCAGCATCGGTCCGGGCTGCCCCCGCGCTCACCGCGGGGGCAGCGGCATTGGAGCTGGGCTTCGTGGTGCTCATTCTCCTGGGTGCCGCCCTGTTCGCGGCGGGGTCGGTACCTGCGGCGACGCTGCTCCTATTTCTCGTAATCTCCCTCGTGCTGTACGCCCCGCTGCAGGAACTCGGGGAGCTCGCGGGCTATCGCCGTTCACAGCAGCAGATCGTACAGCGTATTGCCGAGGTCTGGACCGCGCCGGTTCTGAGTGAGCCACGTGACCCCATCGCGCCCCGTGGGGCAGGGGTCGTCTTCGACAGGGTGGAGTTCAACTACGAGCAACGTCAGACGCTGCGCGATGTGAGCTTTGTTGCCCCCGAGGGGGAGATCACCGCACTCGTGGGGGCCTCAGGGTCAGGCAAAAGCACAATCACGCACCTGGTCGCCCGATTCTGGGACGCTGCCGAGGGAAGCGTGCGGATCGGTGGAGTCGACGTCCGCCAGCTTGGCGCAGATGCGCTCCTGCGCAGTGTGACCGCGGTGTACCAAGACGTGTTCCTCTTCGACGGCACAGTGCGATCAAACGTACTGATTGGGGCACCCGAAGCGAGCGAGGATGAATTGGGCACGGCGCTGCGGGCGGCACAGTGCGATTTCGTGTTTGATCTTCCCGCGGGGCTGGACACGGAACTTCGGGAGAATGGGGCCATTCTCTCGGGTGGTCAGCGCCAGCGAATCTCGATCGCGCGAGCGCTGTTGAAGAACTCACCGGTGCTGCTGCTCGACGAAGCCGTGGCGTCCGTCGACGCGGTGACCGAGGCACGAATTCAGGCCGCACTGAGTTCTTTGGCTCGGGGGCGGACGGTGCTCGTTGTCACGCATCGGCTGAGCACAGTGCAGGGAGTCTCGCACATTGTCGTAATGGATGAGGGGCGTGTCGATGGCATCGGTACGCACGATGAGCTGCTGCAAGTGAGCCCTGCGTACCGAAAGCTCTGGCGCGCCCAACATCGCTCCCGGTAACGGTGGGGTGGCCGCACGTCTGAGAGACTGTGGGAGGCGTGCCCGGGGAACGTGAGGCGCGTTGCGGAGAGGGAATCGGTGCGTGTTCGAAGGAAGCGTTCCCGTCCGCGAGGACGGGGCGGTGTGTTGCTCGGTTGGGGCACGGTGCTGGGATGTGTGGTCATTGCGGGCGCCGTACTCACCGGTGCAGTGCTTGGTGCCGATCCGAATAGTGCGGGGCCGCCGGATCACGCGAGTCCGCAACCTACTTTGCACGCATCTATTAACGATCCAGCACCGAGTGCTGCCGACACCGCGGCCTCAAATACCGGTGTTTCGAGCAATGCGGTGCGTGATCAACTCGCGGGGCTCCGCAGTGTCAGTGGGGTGAGCGCCGCGCCCTATGACCGAGCCCGCTTTGGCCAGGCCTGGTTCGACGCGGACCGGAACGGCTGCGATACCCGAAATGATGTCTTGCGACGGGATCTCGTCGACGTTGAGCTGAAGCCCGGGACGCGGGGGTGCAAGGTACTCGCGGGTCGCCTCGATGACTGGTACAGCGGGACCACCCTCGATTTTGTGGCTGGGCAGCAGACCTCCGAGCGCGTGCAGATCGACCATGTCGTGCCGCTGTCGTGGGCCTGGAAACACGGCGCTGCGCAGTGGGAATCGGATGCGTTGCGAGCGTTCGCGAACGATCCGGCAAATCTCGTTGCGACGTCCGGGCAACAGAACCGGCAGAAGAGCGACTCAGGCCCCGCCGACTGGATGCCCGCGGATGCCACGGCGCACTGCGCGTACGTGGAGCGGTTCACGGGAGTGCTCGTCGCGTACGAGTTGGGAATCACTGAGCGGGAGCGGGCCGCGATTGACCGGGTGCTCGCTCGCGCTCACTGTGGGGAACAGGGGTAGCTGGCTCACGCATTAGTAAATGTGTGTACACTAACTGCATGGCCAGACCACAACGCGCGAGCGATGAAGAGATCGTCGCCCGAATCGCGCACCACCTCGGTACCCGCGAGTGGCCCGCATCGTCGTGGAGCCTTGCCGAAGTGGCGCCCGCTGCGGAGTTGAGCCCGGCCGGACTCGTCAAGCGCTTCGGATCCCGCACTGGTCTGCTGCGCGCGCTCGGGGAGCACTGGGTTGGGGCGATCCCGAGAGAGCCGCAACTTCCCGACAGGCCGCTTGAAGAACTCCGGCGATTTGCACGCGACGGGTTCGCGGCGCCATCAGGGGCCGCGGCGATCGCCGGCCTCACTGATCTGCTTGCGGACCTCGCTGACGACTCGACGCGTGCGGTGCTCCGCGAAGGGGTGGAACGCCAGCTGCACTACGTCGCACGACTCGTGGAGCACCTCGCACTTCCGCGAACCGGAGACCCGGTGCGGGCCGCGGCCCTGCTGCTGGACGCCCTGCACGGCGGACTCGTGCGACGCGCAACCGAGGCGGGCGAGGGTTCCCCAACACCTGACAACACAATCGACGCTTTTTTGGAGTGGTGGACATGACACGTGATCGAAGCTGGACCGGACGCGCGTTCTTGGGGATGAGCTTGGACGGCTTCATCGCCGGGCCGGGCGGGGATCTCACGTTCCTCGAATCCGAGCCCGGGAAGGGGCGGCACACGGCGACGGGTACCGAACACCCCGCACTCGTGTGGGAGACCTTCTTCCCGCAGATCGACACGCTACTCATGGGGCGGGCTACCTATGAGAAAGTGCTGACTTTCGGGGACTGGCCGTTCCCTGGACTGCGGGTCTTTGTTCTCAGTGGGAGCCTTCCGGATGATCAGCCGAACGCGCGAGTGGTGCGGTCGCTGGCGGAGGCGCAAGACGCGCTCGCCGCAGCCGGCGCGTCGCAGGTGTACGTCGACGGTGGACGCACGGTGCAGGCGTTCCTCGCTGAAGGATGGCTTGACGAGCTCACGGTCTCGATCCTGCCGATCGTGATCGGTGAGGGGATTCCGCTTTTCGGTCCGGGGGCTCGCGCAGAACTCGCCGTGCGCGGCGCGCACGTGACCGAAGACGGGCTGACGCGGGTCACGTATGACGTGCTGAGCTCGGAGTAGTTCGAGGGTTCCCCGGACTTTTTCAGGGGCCGCAATCATAGTCTGTACACTTGTACAGTTTGCGCTGGATCTGGGCGCACGATCGAGAGGCCCCGCATGAGCGCACGGTTCCCACCCGGCATTGCCGATTTTCGCGATGGTCAGGCCTCGACGAACCCGTGGGTGGATGGTCCGCCACCGCGCGAACACCTCGCGGTGGGAGCCGCCGACCCCGCCTGGTCGGCGCGCTTCGCGGCGCTGGCCGCTCGCATCACCGATGCTCTCGGGGCCGTCGCGCGCTCGGTGGAACACGTGGGATCGACCGCGGTTCCCGGGCTCGCAGCTAAAGAGGTCATCGACATTGACCTCTGCGTCGCGGATCCCAGCGACGAGGCGAGCTACGTCCCCGCGCTCACAGCGATCGACTACAGGCTGACGGTGCGTGAGCCGGAGTTTGAGGAGCATCGTATGCTCCGGCTCGACGAGCCTCGGGTCAACCTTCACGTGACCGGACCCGGCTCCGCCGAGGCGGCACGGCATCTCCTATTCCGGGATTGGCTCCGGGCACACCCCGCCGAGCGAGAGCTCTATGCTGCCGCGAAGCGGGACGCGGCCGGGACCGACGCGCAGACCGCAATGGCGTACAACGCGCGCAAGACCGCCGTGGTCCGGGAGATCTACGCGCGCGCCTTTGCGGGTCACGGAATCTCACTTCGCGAACGTGCCCTCGCCCCCGATCACCTGCCGGAGCTTCCGGCCGAAGCTGGCGGGGAACGCATTACCTGGCGTCCAGTGACGCGGGCCGACGCCGAATTGATCCATCGAGTGAGCGCGGCCGCGGGGCGTATCGATCACCCGAATGATCTGTATTCCCTGGAACAGGTGAGGCTGTCGCTCAGCGGGGAACGCTTCACCCTCACAACCGACACCGTGCTCGGCCTGAGTGACGCGGGTGAGCCGATCGCGTACGGCGAGGCGCGTCTGGGGGACACCGACACGGACACAATCGAGGTGTCACTCGAGGGCCTCGTTCACCCCGCCTGGCGGGGCCGGGGGATCGGCACACGGCTACTGGCATGGCAGGAGGCGCGCGCCCGGCAGATCCTCGCGAACTCCGGCGTGGACCTGCCCGCGCTCATCTCGCTCGGCACGCGAGAGGAAAACGCCCCGAACCGGAGCCTCTACGCGACCGCCGGGTTTTTCCCGGTCCGGTGGTGGATGGAGTTGTGGCGCTCACTCGCCGATCCGGTCGCCGCGCGCCCCCTGCCAGAGGGTGTGCAGCTCCGCGCGTACACCGCAGAACTGTCCGAGGCTACCCGGCTGGCCGTCAACGACGCGTTCCGCGACCACTGGGGATCCCGCCCCACCTCGCAGAAGGACTGGGAGGAGGAGCACGCCCTCGAGGACTTTGCGCCCCACCTCTCCCGCCTCGCTGTGGTGGGTGACGGGTCCGCGGCGAATCCGATCCGCGTCATCGCTGCGGTGCTCAGCGAGGTCGACGAAGCAGAATGGGAGCTCAATGGGGGGCCGTTCGGCTACATTTCGACAATTGCGGTGATCCGCGAACGTCGCGGGGAGGGCATCTCCTCGGCGCTGATCCTGGAGACGCTCGCAGCCCTGCGTGAGGCGGGGCTGGAACGCGCGGCGCTCGACGTGGACGCGGCGAACCCAAGCGGGGCGCTCGGGATGTACACGAAGCTTGGCTTCACGCTTCAGGATCGTTGGGTGACGTACGGGAAGCGGGCATAGCGGAGCGCCGGGGGTATCGCTAGCCGCCGTAGAGCTCGTAGCTGTCGCGGCTCACGAAAAAGCCGCGGCCGGTTGTCTCGCTCTCGCACGTGAGCCCCTCAAACGCCGAGTGGCAGCGGAACCCGGCTTCGGAGATCGCGGTGCCGTACTCAAAGACAGGCACCCCGGGTGGGGATTGTTGCCCGGTTGCCACGAGATACATGTACGTGGCACCGCCACGGCAGTTCCCGTACAGGCTCTTGCCGTCCGAGATCGCGATGTTGCCGCCGTGGTGACCGATCGTCCCACAGTCGACGCTCGCGGAATCTGCGGGTGCCGGATCCGGGTACACCCCCAGCTCGCAGCTCACACCGGCGAGCCCAGTGAGCCCCAGCGCCGGCGGGGTGCTGAGGCCCGGCGGGGCCGTTGAGTTGAGCGCCCCTGCGATGACGCAGTAGATGTTGCCACTGGGGGTCAGGAATCGCACCGCCCCGTCAGCGCTACGGAAGCTGTCGGCGGCGAGGTAGGTTCCGGTCACGCGCCCGACGGGGGCACGGGCGGAGGCGGGATCCGGCGCTGGATCAGGGGTCGGATCGGGCACCGCCGGATCGGGCACGGTCGATTCGGGCACGGTCGATTCGGGCACGGCGGATTCGGAAGCTCTCGGCGCGTTCGTGCCCTGATCCGCTGGGGTGACGTTCACCACAGGGAAGCTGACGCAGCCGGCCAGGGCGAATACCGCAATGGCGGTGACCCCAAGCTGGGCGAGGCGAGTGCGCGGCTGACGAAGAGCGTGGGAGGCCCGCAAAATGGTGAACATACGGCGAGACTATGGGCTTGCCTGGCACAACGCACGGGTGAGCGGAGTCCGGAAATTCCGGGGGTTCCGGGGACGCTTCGGAAGGTCCGCGTCAGTGCACCTCGTACCGAACCTCGCACCGACTCTCGCGCCAAACCGCGTGCCGAACTGACAGTGACGCTCAGCCTCTCGCTCGAAACGCATCGCGCAGCAGTTCGTGCGCACGCTCGGGCGCGAGCCCGAGCTCGATGATCCTGTCAGCGAAGCCCTGGGCAGCCGCGCGGGCCGCCGGTTCGCCGAGCGCATCGAGGCTCACGAATGTGCCCGCGCGGCCCCGCCCCTCGGCAATCCCGTCCTCTTCGAGCGCACGATACGCGCTCGCCACGGTGTTCGCTGCGAGTCCCGTCGCTGCGGCGAGCGCGCGCACGGTCGGCAGCCGCTCTCCGGGCAGGATGCTTCCCGCGCGGATCCCGTTCAGGACGTGGGCGCGGAGCTGCTGATATGGCGGATCCGGCAGCGCGGGATCGCTTCGGAAGTCAATGACTGCTGAGTGGTGCGCGTCGTCGCGCGTTGCGAAATCGGTCACGGGCCCAGCCTAACCGTGCACCGCCTCGGGGCGCTGTTCCTCGCGAGGGTGCGAGTGAGAGTAACGCTGTGCGGGTTTTTGTGTGGCCGTTACTTGCGTGTCCGAGGTGCGGAACGTGCCACACTGCTCAAGTTGGGAACACGGCGGTCGCCGGATCCCGCACACACACAGGAAACCCCGAGAGGACACGAACATGACTGAACGCCCCACCCCGACGGTTCGCCCGCTGACCCCGGCAGATGAGCCGCGCTGGCGCGAGCTGTTCCGCGCGTACCGGGAGTTCTACAGGCTCGAAGCGTCCGAGGAGGTCGTGTCGCGCACGCTGAGCTGGCTGTTGGATCCCGCGCACGAGTGCGAAGCCCTCGTCGCTGAGGTCTCGGGAGAAGTCGTCGGCTTTGCGCACCACCGTCGGATGCCGTGCCCGTCGCTCGCAACGGATGTGACGTTCTTGGATGACCTGTTCACGGAGCCGGAGTCGCGCGGTGCTGGCGTGGGGCGCGCCCTCATTGGCCGGCTCACGGACCTGGCGCACGAGCAGGGTCGCACGTTTGTGCAGTGGGCCACGGCGGCCGATAACCTGCAGGCACAGGCGCTGTACAACACGCTCGCGACGCGGACAAGCTGGGTGACGTACGAGGCGGCACCGACCGTGGCCGCGTAAGGAGCGTGTGGCGCAGGATCCGGCGCTCACTGGCGAAATAGCTTGAGTGCCGGGTCCGGGTCCGGGTCCGGGATGTGATCTCGCGCTTGCCCTGGGAACAGGAAAAAGAGCAGGAGTACACACGCGATCGCGATTCCGATGAGGACGCCCGCGCGGGTCTGCAAGAGTGACGCCCCGAACCCCAAGAGGGGGATGTGGAACAGGGTGATATGTGCGTCGCGAATCGTGTAGGGCCGAGGATCGTCGCTTGTATTGGCATCCCCACGCATCGTCATCTCATACACCCCAGCATCGCTCTCGAGCTCGGTGATCTCGCGAACGCGGTGCGTGACCAGTCCATCACCGCTTGGTCGCGGTGTGGTGATCACGTCTCCCACCTGTATTTCCGGACCTGAGATCGGCCGTGTGACAAGGAGTGAGCCCGTGGGGATTCCCGGCTCCATTGAGCCTGAAATGACGTTGTGTGGCCGGACGTCGTATACCAACGATGCGGTGAATACGAGAATGCTGATCAGACCGAGCGCAGCAGCAACGTTGAGCACAACCGAGCGAGCTACGCGATATGTTCGGACGAACATGTCCCCAGTCACTGTTGCGTCGATTCGGCACCGAAGTGTACCCGGAAGGCCGATTGACCGCCGTTGAAGTTTTCGGTTTCAGGGAGGTCGAGGTAATCGATTGTGAGTTCCAGGCTTCCGGCGCTGTTTGTGGCACCCTCCGTAAAGGGGTCGCCCGGATTGAGCGGGTCAGCATCGCGAGCGCTCAAGATCCCAAATTCTCCCTGGGCTTCACTCCAAGGCCGTTCGGCGAACAGCTCGACTCCGTCCCGGGTGGCGGAGAACCTCAGGAACTGGGTAATGTTTGGGCGTTCCGCGACAGACCCGTCGCCGTTCAACAGCACCAGTGACACCGCAATTGAGGCGTCGATACGGGCGCTGTTATTAAAGATCGGAATTGTGGTTGCAATTGTGCCCCCGGGTATCAGGGTTTCTGCGCCCGGAACCTCCCAGTTGTAGCCCGCGTCGGTATCCGCCTGCTCGACAGTACCGTCGGGCAAGACAACAGCCAGGTCAAATTTCTCGGGATTGCCGATGCCACTGCCGTCCGCACCATTGCCCAGGTTGAGATTGGCGACGTCTGTGAAACTCGCGAACGTAGCAACGGACGCGGCAAGGACGAGACCGCCTCCGGCGAGTACAAGACGTTTGCGCCCGGAGGATCGGAGCGTGCGCGGCGTGCGGAACCAGGCCCCTAGCCGTCCTCGAAGCGTGGAGCCGTTGGTCATGTTGTGCCTTTCCTGTTGTGTGCTGCGTGAGGTGGGGTGCATCAGTCCAACACTCCGAGGTCGAGTGTGAGCTTCCTGAGACCGGAGCCGAGCGGGGTGCCGAGGGCACCCTGTGCGTTAAAGCCCTTGCCCCAGTACTCACCATTCGCTTTGCGCCAGATGTAGTGGCCCTGCCCGGCGGCCAAATCGATGACCTCGGTGTCGAGGAGCGTTGGTGTTCGGGGGTTGCTCCCGACATCGTCCGCGGCTCCGTAACTGAAGAGATTGCCGGAGCTGTCCCGGAGTAGCGCTCCGGTGTGGGCGCTCGTGGCGTCAACGATGTCCCGCAGTACGGTGTCATTCACGAGGCCTGGCTCGCTTGCCGCTGGTGGAGTGGGGCGGTTGCCGATTCGACCTGAGCCGCCCCAGGTGAGCACCCGCCCATCGGAGAGCACGGCAAGCCCCAGGTTTTTGCCGCCCGCGATCCTGGTGATGTATCCGTCACCGGGCCCGACCGCGGCACGGAACCAGGGCGCGAGCGCTGTGGAAACTCGGGCACCGCTGTTTGACGCCTTGTCCGCTCCCGGGGTAGAACTCGCACCGCCCCAGTACCAGACCTCACCGCTGTTCAGGATGACCCAGAAGTTTTGGTACCCGCCAGTGATGTAGACGGGGAACTGTTCTCCGTCGTTGGCCAACGGATCGGGGAGTCCGGGAACCTGCTTGGCACCGTTACCGAAAAAACCACCGTAGCTCGGGTCACCCCATGCCCAGACGGAGCCGTCCGAGCGGATTCCCGCGCCGGCCTGTTCTGTCGACGCGATGAGCGCGATATCCGTGAGCCGCGTACCATTGCCGTTCCAGTTGCTCCCAACTCGCAGCCGCTCGGGGCGTTGATCCAATCGACCGGCCCCGGTCCCGTCTCGCTCGGGATTATTTCCCCATCCCCACACCTCGCCTGTCAGCTGCAGTGCGTTAAACCCGTAGATCTGTCCGGATACCGCAGCGACTTCGCCCTCGGGCAGTCCTCCAACACGGGTGGGGCCCTTCCACGTCCCGCCCCACGCTGCACCTCCCGCAAGGCTCATATCCGTACGTCCCCACACATACGCATTGCCGTCGTTTCCAACTCCGGAGCCTGTGTCGAGGGACTGCCCGGGAGACAGTCCGACGCTCAGTGGAGCGGGAATCTCGGCGGTCAAGTCGTCCGTATGGGCGTAGGAACTACTCGTGTATGCGGCAGATGTGCTGCTTGCGGAAAGAGCCACGGCGCCTGCTCCAAGGAGGAGCAAGCTGAAAGACAGGAGACCCTGCCGCTGGGATCGCGCACGGAGGCGTGCCGAGGTCATTGAGTACGGGCCTTTCGTCGGCGCGAGTGCGCACAGAGCGTGAATGTGATGATTCCGGCCGCGGAAAGCACGAGCGCCAGCCAGGCCGCTGATGAGGCCAATGCTCCCGTTGCGCTGAGCAAACCAGGGCCAGTGTCGGCGTCATCCGGAGCAGTCGCGGTGACGCGGAACCGAAGTTCGCCGCTTTGCGCGGCATAGCGGTTGTCCGCATCCGCGGGCAGAGTAACGGTGCCGTGCAGCTCGGTCGACTCTCCCGCGAGGAGAGTAGGGAGTGCGAGCGTGCGGTCGATGAGCGCTGCTGCCGGCGATATCGCAACGACGGCACCAGAGCTGTCCGCCAGGCTTACCATGAGTGGAGTCGGGCCGGTGAAGAGCGCCGAGGTGGCATCGCCGAGCACCTCAATCCCGAGTGGCAGATCATTCTGAGTCGTGTTGGTGACCGACACGGTCCAGCTCTCCGAATGCCCAGGCCCCGGGACCTGTACCTGCGCAATATCAGGGGTGACCGTAATGAGCTCGGCGGCGTGCTCAGGGACGGTGTCCTGCTGCAGCGCGTGAGCCGGACCAGCCGCCGCGCAGATCAGGAGGAGGATAGTGGTGCCCGCGCCTGTGAGTCGTGCAGAGAATTTCATGAGGTGCTCCCGACAAGCGCTACGGTGATCTCGGTGGTGCTGCCTGACCACATAAACGGTGTGTCTCGATCGAGGGTGGCCTGCACCGTCAGCAGGTGTGGTTCATCGGGTTGGATCGCGAGGAATTCACGGCCAGCGAGCGAGTTGAAGTCATCTGCGCTCGTGCCAGAGGCGACGAGGACCCCATCGTTGAATATCGTGAAACGCAAGCGGCCAAAGAGTGCCGCACACCGCTCCGTGCAACTGCTCGGGGCGAGGATCTGCGGCGTCACCGACCCCACGGGGGAGTTCGCTTGCAGCCGGAACGGGACACTGAACTCGGTGAGCCGCGCGGTGCTGACAGTCGCATCGGGCACAGTCGCGACAAGGACTGAGTCCGCTGCAGAACCCGCGGTGACCCACGCTCCCTCCCCGTTCTGGAGCTGGAGCTGAAATGTGTGGGGATTCCCTACGACTGCCTCAGAGCCAATCACAATGTTGACGCTGTCCTGGTAGGCGGCGTAGCTTGCGCTCACCGTCCCGATGCACAGCAGCACTCCGATCGTCCCCAGCGCAGCTTGAGTGCGGAGTCTGGCCCGTCGCTGTTGCGGCGGCGTCACGTGCTGCTCCCGTTCAGCGCGAATTGGACATCAGTAGTGGCAAGTTGCCACCGATTGTCGAGGTCTTCCGAGACGTCGATCCGGATGTCCAGCATGCGGTAATCGTCGGGGCGAAGTTTCCCTGGCAGTCTGACGGTCTGGAGCTCAGATCCCGGGACATTAGCGAACACAATTGACTCGCCGTCCCCCACAGTGAAGCGGAGCTGGGGGAATAGATCGACAAAGTTTCCGGATTCCGGATCGAGCTCACCCCCGTGATCGTTCGGGTTTTCGATGGAAAGCTCGATATCGCTCGCGAGTCGGGTACTCACGTTTTTCACCGCGATCCGGAGGGTGAGGCTCGCCCCCGGACTCATCACGTACGTCGACCCATCGGGAGTGAGCGCAATCCGGTACGGCCGGGTATTGCCTTGTTGCCAGTGCTGTGCGTTGGGGACCCAACCGGGTTCGGCAGATCCAGCTGTGACGAGGTCGAAGCGATTCAACGTGCCGTCGAGCGGGGTTAGGCTGTCATGGGAGTCGGTCACCGCAGCTGCGCTCGCGAGAACCGCGCCGCCGAGGAGTACACAGGCTGCCACAAGTGTTCGTGTGCGTCCGGTGCGAGTGCTCATTGCTTACTGTCATTTCTCCTGTCGGGCGCCGGGGTGCACTGGCACCCCGGCGCTGTGACGGGTGCGATTTCTCCTTTCGGCCTTACGGCTGCTTTGAGCTTGCTCCGAAGTGGGCCTGCACGAAGGCGCTCTTGTTCTGTAGTGCGTTGTTCTCCTCGGGTGTGTCCTGCTCTGGCAACGAAATGCTGAGCGTGAGCGATCCGCTGGTTCCTGCAAGGTACGTGCCGAGGGCCAGGTCAGCGAGTTCGTCCTGGGTCTGCTCGGCGGCGAGCATTTCGCCGTCGACGCTGACCGTGTAGCGCAGCAGATCGCGCATTTCTGCGTCGGAACCAAAGCCCGGGCGATCCTGCAGAGAGAAGTCGATCTCAGCGGACAGCAGCGGGCTTTCATTGCGGAACGGGATGCTGATGCTCACAGTGTCGCCGGGCGTAATCACGTCAGCACCTGGCACAGCGATGTTGACACCGCGATTTGTGTTCGCTTCCTGCCAGGTTCCTGGCACCGGGACACCATTCTCGTCGGTGCCCACGACCTGGATGTTGAACTGACTATTGACCCCGATACCGGACCCATCGGATCCGTCGCCCAGGTTCAGATTGGCAAAGTCCGTGAACGCGGCGGCCGTGGCGAGCAGCGTAATCGCGAGGAGGGAGCCACCAGCAATGACGATCCGCTTCCGGTCTCGCTGCGACTGAGTGTTCTGGGTTGTCATGGAAGTGTGTTCCTTTCACAGATGGTGAAGCCGAGCCCACAGGGCCTTGTGGGCCGTGCAGAATCGTGCTCGAGCGCGCCGAATTATGGTCGCTCACCGTAGTAGTGGTGGGGGGCCGAAAAGTGTGACTCGGAGGTTCGGAGGAAACTTTCGGGTCCCTCAAAACGGGGGAGTTACACTTGCCGAGCGTTTGCGCTTGACTCATGAGTGTGAACGTGCGTCTCGCGGCGGGGGAACCGTTATGGTGTCGCGGTGACAGTGACCGGGCAGCGCCCGGGGGTGCGCTGCTAGAGCAAGATCAAGGTGAACACCCAGATGGAGTTCGTTGCACGTGTATTCGCGGAGTCGGCACCTCGACTTCTCGCGTTTTTATGGCGACTTGGAGCAAATTCAGATGAAGCAGAGGAGGCGCTCTCATACGCGTTCGAGACGCTCGTCCGTGCCGTGCGGGCAGGACGGCCACCGCATACGAATCCCGAGAGCTTCGTGTTTACCGTCGCGAAGCGTCGGCTTTATGCCCAGTGGGCCCAGCGAGCGCGGGAAGTCGGGCTCGATGAACAGGCCCTTGTCCTTGCCGCGCGCACCGAAGATTCGGCTGTTGCAGAGCGGGAATGCCAACTCGCCGCAGCCGCCTTTCTCGCGCTGCATCCGCAGGCTCGTGCGGTGTTGTGGCGCGTGCTGTGCGAGGGGGTCTCCCAGCAAGCTCTCGCCGCAGAAATGGGCATTTCCGCGAGCACACTCCGGAAACGGGTGAGCCGATATCGTCAGCAGATGCGTGAGCAGTTTCACAGGCTGTGCGCGCAGAGCGAGACATGGGGCGAGGGGCTGGCCTGAGAGACTCGCCGCATCGGCGTGTCGGGCCGGGTAATAGCCGCTAATGGGCCTGTTCACAGGCCATACTGCGGCCGTTTTGGGCGGGCATGACTGTGCCCTGTGAGCCGCGGTTGTCTTTTGCCAGCCGATAGTGTGGATCGGAACATGTCTGAGAACTCAATGATTCCGAGTGCCCATCGTTTCCGTTCTGCCCCGCGTCAGGTGCGCGTGCTGGAGCATGTTCGTATTCCGCTCGACGACGGTGTCGAGCTCGCAGCGCGTGTGTGGCTGCCCGCGGATACACCTGAGCACGGGGTCCCCGCGATCCTCGAGTACATCCCGTATCGCAAGAACGATATGACCGCGGGGCGGGATCAGACGATCCACCCCGAGTTCGCCCGCGCGGGCTACGCGAGTGTGCGCGTGGATTTGCGCGGGGCGGGGGATTCGACCGGGGTCATGACGGATGAGTACTCGGAGACCGAACTTGCGGACGGCCTGCAGGTGCTGCGCTGGATCGCGGCGCAGCCGTGGTGCGCCGGGAAGGTCGGTATTATCGGCAAATCTTGGGGCGGCTTCAACGGACTCCAACTTGCGGCCCTCCAGCCCCCGGAACTCGGCGCGATTATCACGGTCTGCTCCACGGACGATCGCTACGCGGATGACGTCCATTACAACGGGGGTGCAATCGTCGGCGACCAAATGCTGTCGTGGGCGTCAACGATGTGGGCCTACAACGCCCGTCCGCAGGACCCGATCGGCGTCGGTGCCGGCTGGGAGGACGACTGGAAGCGCCGGATCGACGAGGCCCCCGTGAATATCGAGGACTGGCTGAGCCATCAGCGCCGGGACGCGTATTGGAAACACGGGTCCGTGATCGAAACACCGGACGCGATCCAGGTGCCGGTGCTCGCGGTGGGCGGCCTTCTCGACGAGTACCGCACCACGCTGTTCAGGCTGATGGAAGGCGCAGCAGCACGCGGTGCCGACGACGACGCCCCGATCCACGCCCTCCTGGGGCCGTGGGCACACAACTACCCGCACCAGGCGGCCCCCGGCCCCGGCATTGACTTCATCGCCGAATCGATTCGCTGGTGGGACCAGTGGCTCGGCGGGGTAGACAACGGCGTGAAGTCACAACCGCAGCTGCGGGCCTTTATTCCGGATAGCGCTCCGATCGGCACGGACCATGTGACCCGTGCGGGGCGCTGGATCGCGGAACCCGTGTGGCCGTCCGCGCAGGTGACGGATCGGGATCTCTCTGCGTCCGCCGCGGTGCAGGCCGGCCCGCGCATTCTGCGCAGCACGGAGCTCATCGGTTTCGCGGGCGGCAGCTGGCTGCAGTTTGGTGAGGCCGCCGGTGTGGCGGGGGATCAGTCCGCCGACGACGCGCGCTCGTACACGCTTGACTGGGCGCAGCCAGCGGGCCTCGAAATCCTCGGCACGCCACGGGTGAGTGTGCGGGTGGCCTCGGATCGGGATCGCGGCGCGATCGCGGCGCGGCTTACGGATGTGGCACCCGACGGCTCCTCGAGGCTGCTCACCGTGGGCCTGTTCAATCTCGCCCACCACGCGAGCCACGACCACCCGGAACCCGTCGTCCCGGGCGAAGCCGTGACGCTGACCTTCCCGCTGCTCGCGACCGCGCACCGGCTGGCCCCAGGACACACGCTGCGTCTGAGCGTGTCTGCGAGCTTCTGGCCCAACCTGTGGCCCGCGCCCGAGGAGACCCGGATCACGATCGTGGCACCCCCAACGCTGACGCTGCCCGAACGCAACCCCGCCTCCCCGGCGGACGACGCAGCGACCACGGCTGCACTCACCGCCGCGCTCGGGCTGCCGCCCACGCCGCCACACACAACAATTGACGCGGACGGGCCGCCAATGACGCGTGAGCTGACCGCCGACCTCGTGTCGGGCCGCACGACGGTGAGCACGTTTGTGGAGGAGTGGCAGACCGATCGCAGCGACGGGCTGTTCTATTACTCCTCGGAGCGCGATAGCTACAATCGCACCGCGGGGGATCCGCTGAGCGCGGAGGCCGTGTGCGAGCGCACGATTCGGTACCGTCGGCCGCCGTTGCCGAGCGGCCCCAGCGATCTCGGGCGTGCGGCACTCGATGCCGCCGGTGCGGACTTCGCGGCCGACACCGGGTGGGATGTCGAGATCCGCACCCGCAGCACCATGACGGGGGACGCGGCGAATTTCGTCGTGACAAACGAGCTGGACGCGTACCGGGACGGCGCCAAGTTCCATTCCCGCTCCACCTCCGCGAGCATCCCGCGAGACCTGAACTAGCGCGGGCGAGGACACACATGACACTGCAACGACGCATGCTCACCCGGCGCTCTGCCCTCGGCCTGTGGGGTTTGGGAGCGGCGGCCGGAGTTGCCGCGCTCAGCGGCTGCGCTGCACCCGCGCCTGACGGGGTGGGCAAGAAACGCACGCTAACGATCGGGTCGAAAGGCTTCGCCGAGAGCTGGATCATGGGCGAGCTGTACGCGCAGGGGATCGAGGCGCTCGGCTACACGGTCTCCCTAAAAACGAATATCGGCTCGACGGAAATCATCAACTCCGCTCTGCAGTCCGGGCAGATTGACCTGTACCCCGAGTACACCGGGGTGATCCTTGTGGTCCTGGCCGGCGAGGAACGCCTCATGGACTCTGCGGAAGAAACATTCGAACTGGCGCGGTCCTGGGAGGCTGAGCAGGGGATCACCACGCTGAATGCCACACCGTTTGAGAACAAAAACGCCATCGCCGTCACGGAAGAGTTCGCGGCCCAGCACGGGCTGCGCACAATGTCTGACCTGCGGGGGATCGGCGACTTTACGTATTCGACGTACCCGGAGAACGTCACCGGCGGCCAAGGCTATGAGGGCATCGTCGAGTCCTACGGGCTCGACAACATGGAGCTCAAGACCCTGAGCATCGGCTTGAACTACCAGGCAATCGAGCGCGGCGAGATCCAAGCGGCGGACGTGTTTACGACCGATCCGCAGCTTTCCCGCTCCAAGCTCGTGGTGCTTGAGGACGACCTCAGGCTGTTCGGGTTCCAGAACGTCGTCCCGCTGATTCGGGATGACGCCTTCGACGCCGTGGATGACGACGTGCCCGAGTTTCTGAACGAACTCCATTCCCTGCTGACTGTCGATGCGATCCGAGTGCTGAACTCGGCCGCCGCCGTCAACCGACTCGATCCCGCGCAGGTTGCCCAGACCTTTCTGCGGGACAACCGCCTCATCTAAGGACATCATGACGACACCCACCGAAGCCGCGCAGACGCGACCCGGGGACACCTCGATCACGTTCACCGCCGCGACGAAAACCTACCCCGGGCAGCCGACCCCCGCCCTCGACGCGCTCGACCTTGCCGTGCACTCCGGCGAGCTCGTATGCCTGGTCGGTCCGTCCGGCGGCGGCAAGACCACCGCCCTGCAGCTCGTCAACAGGCTTGTGGACCTCACGAGCGGGAGCATCCACATCGGCGGTCAGGACATCTCGAGCCTCGCGCCGATCGAGCTCCGCCGCACAATCGGATACGCGATTCAAGAATCCGGGCTTTTTCCGCACTACACTGTCGCTGAAAACATCGCGATCGTGCCGCAGATCCTGAAGTGGGACCGAGCCCGTATCCGGGCGCGGACCGCGGAACTTCTTGAGCTTGTGGGGCTTACCCCGGTCGAGGATTGGTTGGATCGCTACCCGGCGCAGCTCTCGGGTGGGCAACAGCAGCGCGTGGGGATTGCGCGTGCACTCGCGGCGGATCCACCGGTGATGCTGATGGACGAGCCATTTGGCGCGCTCGATCCGATCACGCGGCTTTCGGTGCAGGACGAGTTTCTCGCGATCCACCAGCGCGTGGGGAAAACGACGCTGTTCGTGACCCACGACATCGACGAAGCGATCAAGATGGCGGATCGGATCGCGATCCTGCGTCCCGGTGGCACGCTGGCCCAGTTCGACACCCCGGAGCAGATCCTGCTGCACCCGATCGACGACTTCGTTGCCGAGTTCTTGGGTGCCGAGCGGGGGCTGAAGCGGCTCGCGCTCACCTCGGTTGGGGATGTTCTGGAGCGCACTGCGGCCGAGGCGGCGCTTCCCGTCGGTGCGGACACCTGGCCCGAGGTGGGAACCGGGATGACCGTGCGTGAGGCGCTTGCGCTCGTGTCCGTTGCGGGGACTGCGGGGGCGCGCGTCGGCGACGCCCCCGGACGCTTCGTGACGCTGCGCGAGCTTGTCCATCCGCCGACCGCACGTGACGCCGCGGAGGCGACGGTATGACCGACTTTATGCCCGTGGGGGACCCAGTGATCCCGGACTACGGTGTGGCCTCCGAGTGCGTGGTCAACAACGGCTTTTTCTGCGCGGACTGGTTCGCGGCGCAGTGGTCGACTGTGTTTTGGCCGCCGCTCGTGAGCCACATCGTCATCACGGTGATCGCAGTGGTGATCGGCTTTGCGATCGCGTTCACCGCCGCGCTTATCGCTTATCGCAAGCAGTGGTTGGTGAAGCCGATCGGCGTTGTGGCGACGTTCCTGTACACGCTGCCGCCGCTTGCGCTCTTCCAGCTGCTCGTGCCGTTCACCGGGCTCACGCTGGTGACCGTCGAGATTGCGCTTGTGTGCTTCACCCTCGTGATCATCTTCCAGGCGGTGCTCACGGGACTCGCCTCGACGTCGGCCTCAGTGAAGCAGGCGGCGGTCGGCATGGGGCTGAGCCCCGGACAGATCCTGCGCCGCGTTGAGCTGCCCTTCGCCTTCCCCTCGATCATCAATGGACTTCGCATCGCCACCGTGCTGACCGTGAGCATCGCGACAATCGCCGCATTTGTGGTGGATGACGGGCTCGGCTCACCGATCCTCAAGGCGATCTCGTCGCCCTTCAATACCCAGTTCATCGGGGCGGGTGCCCTGGCGGTCCTGCTCGCGTTTGTACTCGACGGGCTGCTGGTGCTGCTTGGCCGAGCGCTGACGCCCTGGACGAGAGTGAGGATGTCGTGAACGAGTTCCTCGGGGCCTTCCCGTTTATCGTGGAGAACTTTGCACTGCTCATGGAGAAGACGGGGGAGCACCTTGTCATCAGCCTGATCCCGATTCTTGCCGCGATCCTGCTCGGTGTTCCGCTCGGCGTGTGGCTGGGGCATATTCATCGCGGCGAGTTCCTGGCCGTGAGCCTCACGAACATTGGCCGCGCGCTGCCCAGCCTGGCGCTGATTGCGATCCTGCTCGGCCTCGTGGGGATCGGCCTCCTGAACGTCGTCATTGCGCTGTTTGTGCTCGCGTTCCCGCCGATCCTCAGCTACTCCTTCCAAGCGGTGAACTCTGTGGATCGCAACCTCACTCGTGCCGCACGCGGCATGGGTCTGACGCCGTTCCAGGTGTTGCTCCGAGTGGAGCTGCCGCTCGGACTTCCGACGATGATCAGTGGCGTCCGCACGGCGGTTGTCCTCACCGTCAGCTCTGCGACAGTTGCGGCGATCGCGGGCAGTGGTGGGCTCGGCGACATCATTCTGAACCAGGTGGCCTACGGCATGTCCGGGGTGATTGCGGGGGCGATCTGGGTGGCGTTGCTGTCGATTCTGCTCGACCAGCTCGCGGCTTTCCTGCTGCGCCGTGCCACGCCCCGCGGCGCACGCTTCGTGCAGCAATCGGCCGTCGTTACGGCATAGTCGAAGCTGTGCGGAGCCGCGCGTCGTAGCGTCCCCGCGGGGTGCTCACCCCGTGGTGAGCGCCCCCTCGATGACGTGTGCGGCCTCGGGGAACCGCTCCGGCTCGGTGCCGCAGAAGGTCAGCCGCAGTGCGGGGACGGCTGGCTCGGCGGGGAACCAGGCGTCACCGGCCGCGAGTGCAACGCCGCGTGCAGCGCAGCGGCGCGCAACCTCACCGGCGTCCGTGCCCTGCGGCAAGCGCGCCCACACGCTCAGCCCGCCCTGCGGCACCGCGTCCACGTGCACGCTGGGCGCGTGCTGTGCCAGGCTCTGCAGCAGCAGGTCTCGGCGTTCTCGGAGTCGCCCGGGGAGCGCGGAACGGTGCGTGCGCCAGGCAGGGCTGGTGACGGCCTCGAGCGCGGTGGCCTGCAACAGCGGGCTGACATACATCGTGTCGGCGACGCGATCGGCCAAAAGCCGGTCCCGGGCCGGTCCGCGGGCGATGAGTGCGCCGACCCGGACGGCCGGGGACAGGCTTTTGGTGAGGGACCGCAGCGTGACGATTCGCCCGTCCGGGTCATTGCGGGCGAGCGGCACCGGAGCGCGTTCAGGGGCCGTGTCGATCGGAAAGTCTCGGGCCCAATCGTCTTCGACAAGGAAGGCCCCGCGCGCTCGGAGCACCTTGAGGATGTCCCGCGCGCGATCCGGGTGCCAGCTGCCGCCGAGGGGGTTCGCAAACGTGGGCTGTGCGTAGAACACGCGTGCCCCGGAATCCCGCAGCGCCCGATCGAGTTCGTCCGGATCGGGCCCGGTGGGCGTGGTGGCGATCGGAACCAGTGTGACGCCCTGCTGTGCGGCGGCGAGCAGGGCACCCCAGTAACTGGGAGATTCGATCACCAGTGGCTTACCGCGCCCCACGAGCGCGCGGAACACGCTGCCGAGCGCACCCTGGGTGCCGGGCACGATGATGGCGTCGCGGGCCGCGTGCGGGGCCGGGCCACTCCCGCTGAGTTCCGCGGCAAACCAGGCTTGCAGCTCGGGGAGCCCCGCAGCCGGGGCTCGGGTCAGTGCATGTCCCGATCGTGCGGCGCGTGCGGCGGAAGCGCGCACGAGCGCGGTGGGGAGGAGATCCGCGCAGGGGTACCCCGAGTGGAGTTCGATGGCACCGGGCTCGGTCTCCCGTTGGGTGTCCGGAATGGGCGCGGTGGTGGCCGTGGGTGCGCCCAGCGCGCCGGTTTGCCAGCCAAAGTTCGCGGGGCGGACGGTGTCGCGCCGCCGCACGAATGTCCCGACGCCGGGGCGGGCTTCGATGAGCCCTCGCGCGGCCAGTGCGTGCATGGCGCGCTGCACAGTGACCGGCCCGGCCGCAAACATCTCCGCGAGTGCGCGGCTTCCGGGGAGTTTGCTTCCCGGGACTGCCTGCCCGATCCAGCGCTCGAGTTCGGCGGTGATCCGCTCGGTGCTACTCTGACTCATGAATCTAGATAATAGCGCTATCAAGCAATCTTCCCCTGTGCTATCGAGCGGATCTCGCGGGCGGACCGGGCTCTGGTGGGGACTGCTCGGAGTGGCCGCCTTTTCGCTGACGGTCCCGCTCACCCGTGTGGCGGTTGCTGGCCTGAACCCCGTGTTCGTCGGGAGTGGCCGCGCGGTTGTCGCGGCTGTCCTCGCCATCGCCGCTCTGGCCCTGACTCGGCAGCGTTTGCCGCACGGCGTGCAGTGGGCACGCCTGGGGCTTGTTGCCGCGGGCATCGTGGTGGGGTTTCCGATGCTGACCTCACTCGCGCTTGCCGAAATGCCGGCGGCGCGCGCCGCTGTTGTCATCGGGCTGCTCCCCGCCGCGACCGCGGTGGTGACTGTGTGGCGCACGGGGGAGCGTCCCAGCTTGGGATTCTGGGTGAGCGCTGGGCTCGGGGGCGCGGCGGCCGTCGTATTCGCGCTTCTGCAGGGCGGGGCCCCGGGCGGTGCTGCGGGGCTTGAATGGCCGGACCTACTGCTCTTCGGAGCGGTCCTGCTTGCGGCACTTGGCTACGCGGAGGGCGGGCTGCTTGCGCGTGAGCTGGGAGCCTGGCAGACAGTGTCCTGGGCGCTGGCCGTTGCCCTCCCGGTGATGCTCGCAATCACCCTGACTGCAGTGCCGCTGGCGGTGGGTGTTGTGGGCTGGCAGCAGTGGGCAGCGTTTGGGTATCTCGCCGTGGTGAGCATGTTTCTCGGGTTCTTCGCCTGGTACCGGGGTCTCGCGCAGGGGCCGATGGCGACGGTCAGCCAGGTGCAGCTCGTGCAACCGGTCCTGAGTATCGTATGGGCTGCACTGCTGCTCGGCGAGGTAATTACCCTGCCTGTGGCGCTCGGTGGTCTCGCGGTGATCCTGTGCGCGGGCTTCGCCGTGCGTTCCCGGCTCCGCGGGGGCCGCACGGCGATCGCCTCACGCGGTCGGCTCGGGGCTCGGGGCCGGATCCGCCACTGATGCTGCGGTCTTCACGTTTGTCGCCGCTGCACCGGGTACGCCGCGGTCCGCTGCGTCGCTCGCGCGAGCGCGTCGTGCTGCCAAGCGCTTGCCCAACAGACCGTGGCGCGGGCTGAACAGATACACAAGCCCAAACGCGACGCCCTGCACGAGCACGACGAGCCCACCCGACGCGGCGTCGAGCCAGTAGCTCAGGAAGATCCCGAGCACGGCACAGGCGGCGGAGAGGATCGGTGCGATCACGAGCATGCGGTCGAAGCGGTCCGTGAGGAGGTACGCCGTAGCGCCCGGAATGATCAGCATCGCAACCACGAGCACAACCCCGACAACCTGCAGCGCCACCACTGCCGTGAGTGCGAGCATGCCAAGGAGCAGGGCTCCGAGGAACTTCGGGTTCAGGCCGATGGCCTGTGCGTGCGTGGGGTCGAACGCGAACAGGGTGAGATCGCGCCGCTTCACGATCAGCACCACAAGTGCGACCGCCGCGAGCACCGCGATCTGGGTGAGGTCGGCGGGGGACACCCCCAGGATGTTCCCAAAAATGATGTGGTTCAGGTCGGTCTCGCTGGGCGTGACAGAGATCAGCACGAGGCCGAGCGCAAAGAGGGTGGTGAACACGATCCCGATCGCCGCATCCTCTTTCACGCGGCTCGTGTTCCTGATCCCGCCGATGAGGGCGACCGCAAGGAAACCGAACAGCAAGGCACCGAGCGCGAAGGGGGCCCCGACGACGTAGGCGAGGACCACACCGGGGAGCACCGCGTGTGACACGGCATCCCCCATGAGTGACCAGCCGATGAGCACGAGCCAGCACGAGAGCAGTGCACACACGACCGCGGCAATCACGGTGGTGAGGAGCGCGCGTGTCATGAACTCGTACTGCAGCGGCTCCAGAAAGAAATCAAGCGGGTTCATACGAGGCTCCGAGCGTCAGTGGTCACATCGAGTCCGAAAGCGAGGGCGAGCCGTTCTGGCCGCAACGCCTCGGCAACCGCCCCGTGGAACAGGATCCGGCGCTGGATCAGGGCTGCCTCGTCGGCGAGCGCGGGGAGCGCGTGCAGATCGTGCGTGGAGACAAGGATTGTGTGGCCGCCCGCCGCGAGCTCACGTAATAGCCGCCCGATCGTCCCTTCGGATCGTTTGTCGACACCGGCAAAAGGCTCGTCAAGCAGCAAGATGCGAGCGCCCTGAGCGATCCCGCGGGCCACGAAGGCGCGCTTTTTCTGACCGCCCGAGAGCTGGCCGATCTGCCGGTCCGCATATTCGGTGAGTTCCACACGTTCGAGCGCTTCCGCGACGGCCTCGTGATCCACGCGCCGGGGGCGGCGGGCCATCCCGAGCCCGCCGTAGCGCCCCATCATCACCACGTCGCGCACGGACACGGGGAATGCCCAGTCCACGGCCTCGCTCTGGGGCACGTAGCCGACGAGGCCCTGCTTGCGGGCCATCGCCGGCGTGCCCCCGGCGATGCGAACCTCGCCGCGGTCCGGACGCACCGAGCCCATGATCGACTTAAACAGCGTGGACTTGCCCGATCCGTTCATGCCGATCAGGCCGGTGACGCGGCCCGGCGCAACCGTAAGGCTGGCGCTCTCAAGGGCGCGCACCTCGCCGTAGCGGACAGAGACGTCTCGGACTTCGATCGCGGCGGTCATTCGGTGCCGCCGGTGAGTGCTTTCGTGATGACGTCGGCGTCATGCCGGATCAGATCGAGATAGGTGGGCACGGGTCCGCCCGGTTCGGAGAGCGAGTCGACGTAAAGGGTGCCGCCGTAGACCGCGCCGGTCGCGGAGACTACCTGTTGCATTGGTGCATCGGAGACCGTGGATTCGCAGAACACCGCGGGGACGTCGTTCGCGCGAACAAACTCGATGGTTTCGGCGATTTGGCGAGGCGTGGCCTGCTGCTCGGCATTCACGGGCCAGATGTACTGCTCAGTGAGCCCCGCATCGCGGGCGAGGTACGAGAACGCGCCCTCGCAGGTCACCAGCGCGCGCTGCGATTCGGGAAGCACCGAGAGCTCGGTCACGAGCTCGTCCTGCACCTGCTGGAGTTCTTCGCCGTAGCGTTCCGCGTTGGCCGCGTAGTCGCTTGCATGCTCCGGATCGAGCTCGCTGAAGGCCTCCGCAATTGCCGTCACGTACTGCTGGACCACGCGCGGGCTCATCCAGGCGTGCGGGTTGGGCTTGCCCGCGTCGACATCGCCGGTGATCGCGAGCGGCTCGATGTCGTCGGTGACGACGGCGTGCGGCACGTCGAGCTGATCGACGAACTTGCTGAACCAGGCTTCGAGGCCGAGACCGTTGTCGAGAATGAGGTCGGCCTCCGAGGCGCGCGCGATGTCCCCGGGGGTGGGCTCATAGCCGTGGATCTCCGCACCCACCTTTGTGATCGACGCGACACGCAGGTGGGGGCCGGCGACGTTTTCTGCAATGTCGGCAAGCACCGTGAAGGTCGTAAGCACCACGGGCCGGTCGTCCGTGGTTTCGTTGGCACCGTTAGTGCCGTTAGTACCGTTGGCACCGGAGCCAGATCCTGCGGCGGCACTGGGTGCGGCGCAGCCGGCGAGGGCGAGGCTGCTGAGGAGGACAAGGGCCGCGGCGCGGGCGCGGGGTCGAATCACGATCGGGCTCCTTCGGGGGTGGTAAGTCAAAAGTTCGGCATGCCGAACTTTAATTATCGTAGTACCTTTTTCGGCACATCCGGTACTTCGTGCGTGGCAGGATGGGTGGGGCGCGGGGTGTGGATCGCGCTCGGAGCAGGAGGTGCGTGTGGCGGAAGAGTCTTCGCCTGCGGCGTCCCCGGTGCCGGCTGTGCCTGCTGCGACAGCTGTGCCTGCTGCGCCGGCTGTGCCTGCTGCGCCTGCTGGGCCTGCTGGGCCGGCTGCGACAGCTGTGCCTGCTGTGCCGCTCCGCTCGGTGCTCGGCTGGGTCGCTCTGGGCGGTGCCGTTGGATCCCTCGCTCGCTACGGTGTGTCGCAGGCTATCGGCGAGCCCGAGAATTGGCCGCTCGGCACGCTGTGCGTGAATGTGATCGGCGCGTTCCTGCTGGGGCTGTTGCTGGAGATACTTGCGTCCAAACCGAACGAGCGGGCACGGCTCCTCCTGGGCACCGGCGTGCTGGGGGGATTCACGACGTATAGCCTGCTCGCCACGCAGCTTGCGGAGCAGCTGCTCGCTGGCGCGGTGTGGCTGGCTGCCGGCTACGCGGTCACAACGATCGGTGGCGGGCTTGTAGCCAGCGCTGCGGGGGTGTGGCTGGCGCATATCCTGCGTCGGCGCAGCGGAGGCGAGTCCTGATGGGTGGCATCTGGGTAGCGCTTGGACTCGCCGCAGCCGGGGGCGTCGGTGCCGCGGCGCGCGTGCTCGTCGACCGGGGTGTCCCCGCCAGGATTCGAGCTCGCTTTCCCTGGGGGATCTTCCTGGTAAACCTCACGGGATCCTTCGCCCTGGGGCTCCTCACTGGTGCCGCGCTGGGCCAGCCCGTCACCGCGATCCTCGCAACCGGTTTTCTTGGCGGTTACACGACCTTCAGCACTGCCAGCCTCGACACTCTTCGACTTCTGCAGCAGCGCCGGATCGGTGCGGCGCTCCTGAATGGAATCGGCATGCTCGGTGTGACCGTCGGGGCTGCAGTGTGCGGGATCCTGCTGACCTCCGGATAGCCGCGGCTGAGATTCTGCGCTACCGAACCTGGCGCACCGTGAAGCTGGCTTTCGGGGCGACATAGGACTCCTGCGCCGCGACAAGCTGCAGTTCGCGCTCACCCGAGGCGAGCGTCCGCTCGAGGAGCTCGTAGACGCTTGCGGCAGTAGCTCCGAGAGCCGCTGCGGGGTCGCCGGTGCGGCGCAGATGCGCGGTGAACAGCGCGGCGGTCACGTCGCCGGACCCGTTCGCTTTGATCGGGAGCCGCGGCTTTTCCACAAGCCACGCTCCATCCGGGGTCACCGCGAGCATCTCGATAACACCCTCCGGGGCGTCCGGCCGCTCCACGCTCGTCACCAGCACGGAGTGCGGCCCGAGATCCCGCGCCGCATCCACGGATTCAAGTGTCGATTCCAGGGTGTCTGGGGAAGTGCCCGTCAGAAAGCCCAGCTCGAACTGGTTTGGGGTGATCAGGTCGGCGCGGGGGACCACGCGGTCGCGGATCAGGTTCTGGACCTCGGGGGCGACATGGCAGCCCGACTTCGCGTTACCAAGCACCGGGTCGCAGGCATAGATTGCGTCCGGGCTGTGGTGCTTCACGCGGGCGACCGCATCGAGGATCGCGTCACCAATGCTGTCGCTGCCCTGGTAGCCGGAGAGTACCGCGTCTACTCCGGCAAGGCCGCCGCGTTCTTCGATCCCCGTGACGATCTCGCGGACGTCGTCGCCCGAGAGCAGCGGCCCGCGCCAGGCACCGTAGCCGGTGTGGTTCGAGAAGTTCACTGTGGGGACGGGCATGACCTCGACGCCGAGGCGCTGCAGTGGGAAGACGGCTGCGGAGTTGCCCACGTGTCCGTACGCTACGGCGGACTGGATCGAAAGAATGCGCATGACGCGATTCTGCCAGTGGTCCGCGGAGTAGACCAGTCCGGGTGTGTGCTGATGGTCCAGTTGAATTGAAATGGGGGTTCGGGGGGTTCGGGG
>NZ_FUID01000085.1 GCF_900163635.1 Leucobacter sp. 7(1)
CGAGCGTGACTTCTGGATCACGGTTCTCCGCAACGCGGATCACGTCGTCGCGGAACTCCTTGGGGAACGGCTTGGGCATGATGACATCCTTCCAGGCCAGCCCTCTCGGCTAGCCACGTTCGATGTCACCTGTTCCTGCATCAGACCCATGCCTGTGTCCTGGGGGATCGAGGTGGGTGGCGGGTTGATCGGCGGCGTCATTATTCTGGCCTGTAGGTGTCGCTCGGAGGAGCTCGTATAGATGTTGCAGTTCTTCGGTATTGCAGGATAACAGTCCCACCATGAAACGCTCCGCACCGCGGGGTGTTTTTGGCGTCTCGGAGGGGATTCGCGCGGATCTTGTGAACGCTTCGCGTCCACTTCGAAAGATCCGCACCCCTCATATCCACTCGTGAAAGGCCTGGCTCACGCCGGGCCTTTTCTTGTTTCTAAGCCTCGCAGCAGGTGCGCGCGGGGCCTTGGCGTCGAGAAGCCGATTGTGCACCGTATGTGGTGCTGGGACGCGCGAAACTGGCCAGTCGCGAGAAAGCTCGGGGTGGAGGGGCGCAGGGGTACTTCTTGGGGGGGCCTTAGCGCTGCGGCGATGTGGCTTCGCCGAGGACGCGCATGAACAGTGCTACTCCGCCGGTGATCTGCGCTCCCGTGCCGCCCGAGGCCTTGACGCCTTCGACGGTGGCCAGGATGAGCCCGGCGAGTTCTGCGGGTGTCGCTGAGATGCGGTTGAGCTCGATTTCCCCCGCTTCGGCTGCGTCTGCAAGCGCTGAAGCTAGGAGGGTGGTGATTCGCGCTCGGGCGGCCAGGGTGATGTCCCGGGACAGTGTCATGTTCGAGTCGAAGAGCTCTTGGCCGTGGGGGCTCGCGCTGATCTCCTCCATGAGGCCCTGCAAATACGAGGTCATGGCGGCGGTGACTCGCTGAACCACCGGTGCCGTACCGTCCAGCCTGGCTTCGACCTCGGACATGACGCTCGCGTGCGCCCGTTCGGATCCCGCCCGGAATAGGTCTTCCTTGTTGCTGAAGTGGAGGTACAAAGAGGCCCGTGAGATGCCCGCCGCGTCGGCGAGATCCTTCATCGTGGTTTTGGTGAAACCGTAGCGGCAGAACACGGCCAGTGACGAGTCCAGTATGTGGTCCGTCTTCTCAGTGGCTCGCATCGTCCCACTCTGACACTTCGGACAGGTTTTGTCTAATCTGCACAAATAGACACTTTCTGTAATAGTGTCTAGATGGCAGGCGTTGCCGAACAATGACAGGAGCCTTTTTGTGGAGAACAGCAGCTTGATTGACCGGAGTCGCCCCGTGCTCGTGACCGGAGTCTCGGGGTTCCTCGGTGGGTACATCGCTTCGGAACTCCTTGCACACGGGTTTCAGGTGCTAGGAACCGTCCGGGATTTGGGTGGTCACGCTGACCTGAGCGCCCGCGTCGCCGTGGCACACGGCGTTTCCGGAGATCGATTCAGCCTGTGCCCCGCTGACCTTACCTCCGATTCCGGATGGGATGCAGCGGTCGCTGACTGCAGGTACGTGATCCATGCTGCTTCCCCGTTCCCGTCCGTGGCACCGCGTCGCGCCGCAGACGTTATTCGGCCGGCACGGGAGGGCACTCGGCGTGTCCTGTCGGCTGCACACCGTGCGGGGGTCCAGCGCGTGGTGCTGACGTCTTCGGTGGCTGCGACGAATCACGGCCCTGGCCATGCCCCCTACTCGGAGCAAGATTGGACCGATGTCACCGGCCGGAGAGCCACGGCGTACTACCGATCAAAGACGTTGGCTGAGCAAGATGCGTGGGATTTTGCCCGTGCACATCGGATCGAGCTGACAGTCTTGAACCCGGGCGTAATTTTGGGTCCCGTGCAAGAACCCAGAGTCGGGGCGTCGGTCGGCCTGATCGCTCAGCTCCTGGCCGGGGGTTTTCGCCGCCTCCCTCGATTTGGATTCTCGATCGCTGACGTCAGAGATGTCGCTGACGCGCACGTCCGCGCGATGGTCGAGCCGAAAGCGGCTGGAAAGCGGTTCCTGGTGAGCGGCGAGTTTCGATGGCTTCGGGATGTGAGCGAGCAGCTGGCGGGAGAGTTCCCCGCGTATGCGCACCGGCTCCCGTCCCGGACGGCTCCCGACTGGTTCGTGCGAGCTATGGCGCTCGCCGACCCGCACGCCCGCGAAATCGTCCACGAACTCGGCCGCGACCTGAGCGTAGACACCACCCGGGCCCGGGAGGTTCTGGGGTGGGCACCGCGCGAGGAACGACACACCCTGAGAGACACGGCACAATCACTCATCGATTGGGGCATCGTCCGGGCCCCCTAGCTCCTCCACTTCCAGGCCACAACTTCTCAGACTTCCCTACGAACAGGACGCGACATGAATGCACACATCACCACCAACACCGCCACTACCAACACTGCCACCACCGCTGAAGAGCTCATCCGCTCCACTGAACGGGCACGGTTGCGCGCCCTGGTCGACGGGAATACCCAACGGGCATTGGAGTACCACAGTGACGACTTTGAGTTGATTACGCCGATCGGAGCGCGCTTGACCCGCGAACAGTATCTGGGGGCCGTCGCCGCGGGGCAGATCAACTACCTGAGCTGGGAACCTGGGCCCATTGCGGTTCGGTGTGAGGCGAATACCGCCACCATCCGATACCAGGCAACGCTCGAGGTCGAGTTTGGGGGCCACCGGGTCGCGCGAACCAGCTACTGGCACACTGACAGCTATGAGCTTCATGCTGGCCGGTGGCAGGCCGTGTGGTCGCAGGCCACTGAGATTCGGTAACCCCTAAGAAGGCTCACCCCGGAGCTTGGGCGCGGGGCAGCACGATCGGGGCCCCGGTGTCCGGGTCAGCGATGACCCGTGAGATCAAGCCGAATACGCGCTCGACGGTCGTCTCGGTGATCAATTCGCGTGGCGGGCCTTGGGCCACGACAACACCGTCGCGCATCGCAATGAGATGATCTGCGTAGTTCGCCGCCTGGTTCAGGTCGTGCAACACCGCCACAATTGTGCGGCCGGCGGACTTGAGCCGGGCGAGAAGTTCGAGCACCTCAAGCTGATGGGCGATATCAAGGTAGGTTGTGGGTTCATCGAGGAGGAGGATCGCGGTGTCCTGTGCGAGGGACATCGCGATCCACACGCGCTGTCGCTGCCCGCCCGAGAGTTCACTCATCGGCCGATCCGCGAGATCACGGACCCCGGTGTCGCGCATCGCGCGATCCACCGCGAATTCGTCTGCGCGGCTCCATTGCGCAAGCACACCCTGGTGCGGGTGTCGGCCCCGGGCGATGAGGTCGGCGACTGTAATCCCCTCCGGGGCGATCGGCGATTGGGGGAGCATGCCCAACTGTCGCGCAAATTGCTTCGTCGAGTACTCGCGAGCATTGACCCCGTCGAGCCGCACGGCCCCGGAACTCGGTTTCAGGAGCCGAGCCAGCATTCGCAGCAGCGTCGACTTGCCGCAGGCGTTGGGGCCGATGATCGCCGTGAAGGAACCTGCTGGGATCCGCACCGAGACGTCGTGGAGTACGACGGTGCGATCGTAGCCTCCCGACAACTGCTCGGCCGTGAGGTCATGAGGCTGGGCGGGCGCCTTGTCGCGGGCCGGAGAGTGGAGGATCATGAACGACCGCCTTCACGGAAGAGAAGCCAGATGAGGTACAGTCCGCCGAGGCACACTGTCACGGCACCGACGGGAAGTGTGGCGTTGGGGAGCGCGTGCTGCGCGACGAGATCGGCCCCCGAGAGGAGAACGGCCCCCACGAGTGCAGCGCTTGCGAGGTCGAGCGCCCCTGAACGGCCAGTGATTCGGGCGGCAATTGGTGGTGCGGCGAGCGCGATGAATGCGATAGGCCCAGCAACGGCGGTGACGAGCGCCGTGAGCGCCACGCCTACGACCACGATCAGGACTTTGCTGCGCTCTACAGGGACGCCGAGTGCCGCAGCGGTATCGTCGCCGAGTTGCAGCTGTCGCAGGCTCCGGGCGAGCCAGGGCAGGCTACACAGGAGCGGGAGCGCAATCGCCCCGGAGATGAGGAGTACCGGCCACTCGACACCGTGCATGCTCCCCGCGCCCCACACGGCCGCCTCGGCCGCGAGTGCGAGGTCCACGTGCACGGAAAACCACACGTTGATCGACGAGAGCATGGCCGAGACGGCGATCCCCACGATCACGAGGCGGAACTCGCCCATCCCACGCCGATAGGCGAGCAGGTAGATCAGGGCGGCTGCGCCCAGTCCACCCGCGATCGCACCCGCCGCCTGCGCGCCATACCCCGTGTTTCCCAGCATCAGCATCACGACGACGCCGGTGTACGCTCCGGTATTGAGGCCGACGATATCTGGACTGCCGAGGGGATTGCGCGTGAGTGATTGAAACACGGCCCCGCTGATTCCGAGGCAGGCACCGAATAACGCTGCGGCAACGGCACGCGGTGCGCGCCACTCGACGACGACCATGTGGTTGATGCTGCGGTCACCTGCCCAGAGCGCCTGAAACACCTCGGTGATTGTGAGCGATCGGGAGCCGAGTGTGAGGGCGGCGAGGGTACACGCGATGATGACCACGACAAGCGTGCACTGCACGGCGAGTGCGCGCTTTGTAGTGCGACGGCTGAAACGGCCAAAGCGAACGACAAGCGTCCCGGTCATAGCCCACCGACCTTCGTGCCGCGCACAAGCGCGATCAGTACGGGAGCGCCCAGGAACGCGGTCACGACCCCCACCTGGAGCTCGGCCGGAGCCACCACGATCCGTCCGAGCACATCTGCAGACAGAACGAGCACCGGCCCGAGCAGTAGCGAGAACGGCAGGATCCACCGCTGATCAGGTCCGACGAGGAACCGTACCGCGTGCGGAACCATCAGACCGACGAATCCAATGGGTCCGGCCGCCGCAGTCGCGGCCCCGCACAGGAGGGTGACAGCGATCATGCCGCGAGCGCGCGTCCATCCCACCCGGGACCCAACTGACCGAGCAAGGTCATCGCCGAGGGCGAGGGCGTTCATGCCGCGCGCGCAGGTTACGGCAAGGACTAGGCCAGTAAGGATGAACGGCAGGATCACGTGAATTGTGCCCTCCGGACGGTCAGCGAGAGTACCGGCACCCCAGAACCGCATGCGGTCAAAGGTCTGGGTGTTCAGCATCGCGAGCGTGTGAGAGAAGCCCATCAGCACCGCGCTCAGGGCGACGCCCACGAGCGTGAGTCGCAGAGGCGTTGCCCCGCCGGATCCACGCGCCGCAACCGCGTACACGACTGCCCCGGCAGCGACCGCGCCGAGGAAGCCGAACCACAGATAGTCGGAGATTCGTGTCACGCCGAACAGTGACACGCCGAGTACGATCGCGAAGCCTGCGCCGGCGTTGACGCCGAGGATGCCGGGATCGCCGAGCGGGTTGCGTGTGAGCCCCTGCATCAGCGCGCCGGCAACGGCCAGCGCGGCTCCGACGAGGAGGCCGAGTAGCGTGCGGGGTACGCGGAGCGTGAGGATTGTGGCGTGGTCGATGCCACCGTCTGGCGCGGTCAACGCTGACCAGACCGTGCTCAGGGGCAGCGCGGCTGAGCCGATGGCGATGCTCGCGGCGATCGCTGCGAGCAGGAGGAGCACCGACACCGCGAGCCAGATCGCCCGACGTTGAATGTGCGCCGCTGCACGTGTCGCGGGGCGCTGCGTCGCGCGTGTCACGAGTTTCGTGCCGCACGGCTGAGCTCGACGCTCTCGATTCCCCACCCGAGTTTATGGCGCGCAACGACGTGCCATCCAGCTTCGGAGGCGAGCCGCAGCGTTTCTGCTGGGCTGCGCGTGGGGGTGCCGATCCCTGCAAAGTCAATGAGCGCGTGCGAGGCGCTCGCCGCGTCACTCAGGCCATCGGGGGACAGGCGCTCGATGAGAACGGCGCGCGGAGCGACCCTGAGGAGCTCTCGCAGGAGGGCAACGACCTCTGCGTCGCTCCGGTGGCCGAACGCGAGTGCGGTGACCGCGATGTCCTGATCCTCTGGCAGTTCGGAGGTGAACTGCCAGTCGGATGTTCCAGCGTCGGCGCGCAACGCGGCGAGCGGAACGGGCGCCTCGTGAACGGTGAGCTGTGCCGTAGCCGACTCGCTGCCAACTGTGTGAGGGGCGGTGCGGATCGCGGGGCTCAAGGACGTGCCGACCTGGGTCGCCCCCGGTCCGGTGATGGTGATGCGCGTCGCGCCGGCCCAGATGGGATGCTGCATCAACCCGGGTAAGACGTGCGGAAGACTGCCCGCCTGTTCGAGGAGTTCGTCGAAGAACTCGGGCTCCGACTCCACGGCATCGCGCAGTGAGACGCCGTGTGTCCGCTGCCACGCCGACTCGTCGCCGGTGATGGCGTCGGGAAGCGCGGCGAGGGCCAGTACCTGCGCCGAGGCAAAGCCTGTGAACGCTTCCTGTGCGTGTTCGTCCTCCCTGAGTTCTTCTCCTAGACGGTCAAGAGCATAACTGCCGTTGTCACGGCGGGCGAGCACACCACCCTGGGTGAGGCAGGTGAGGAGTGGAGTGAGAGCTGCTGCTGATGTGGCACCAACCCGCTCCGCGAGCGGAGCGGGTTGCATCGCCTCGCCCGCGAGCGCGTCAAGCAGGCCCAGCTGCACGGCGGCCCGCACAGCGAACCACAGCACAGGTGCTTCGGGGAGGACCGGGTTCGCCTCGCCCACAGCGGCGGTCTCCGCCTCGACACGCTGGTGCCAGTAGCCGGTGATATTGACGTGTGATTTGGGGGCACCCAGTGTGCGCGCGATCCGGCGCACCGGAAGCAGTGCGCGGCTCTCTGCGGCTGCCCAGATGTACGGGGTCCCGGGGAGCGGGGTGAGTCGCGTGATCGCGTCTGCGAGCGCCCGCTCGTCTGTGGCATCGGCGACGATCCACTCTGCACGGTCCTGATCGCGCAGCTGCAACTCCTGCCGAGCCTGCTCGTCGGAGATCGTCACGATGACTCGGGCCGGGGCCGATACCGGCCGTTCCTCCAGAAAGCGCAGGATCGCAGGGAGCGCAGTCTCGTCGCCCGCGAGCAGGACCCAGTCAGCATCTACCGGAACGACAGTTGAGGACTTGGGCCCCGCAAACCAGAGCTCATCGCCCAAGCTGGCGTTTCGCGCCCAACTCGCCGCCGGACCATCGCCGTGCATCACGAAATCAAGGTCGAGCTGCCGCGCCACCGGATCAAATCGTCTGGGTGTGTAGTCCCGGCCCTGACGTGATTCGGAGGCCCCCCACTCGATCCCGTGCGGGAGCTGCACCGGAAGTGCTGCGGCGAGATCACCATCCGCGGCGAAGATGAGTTTGACGTGATCGTCGAATCCGGGAGAGGCGAACGCCGGGAGCGGAATCCCGTCCCGCGTGAACGCTCCGAGCTCTTCACCGGTCAGCGTGACTCTACGCATGCGCGGGGAGAGATCGGTCACCGCGGCGACGCGAACGCTTCGGAGGACGAGGGGATGGACAATGAGATCGTGCTGCGCCATGTCGGGGACCTTCGAGATGCGGGCTTAGGAGAACTGATCTTCGATGATGTCGAGCAGCGCGAGGGCCTTGTCGTAGTCGCCGCGCACGGTCCAGTAGGGGAGATCGTAGGCGTGCCCCTCCGTGAACGCGCGAGTTCCTGCCCAGACAGGCTGCTCCGCGAGTGTGGCAACGTCAGTTGTGTCCGTGTTGAATCCCGTGATGAAGAGCGTGGGGACGTCGGCGAGCTGCTGGCCGACCTGCTCAGTGGAGAGCGTGGCCATATCGCCGCCCGGGTTATATGGCTCGAGACTGTGCTCCTGCACCAGTGGCGCGGCGGTGAAGCCAAGTGCCTCAAGTTCCTGGGGGAGCCCGGCATCTTCGAACAACAGATAGGGCGTGCCCTCCGCAGTGATGGTGAGCACTGACGCGGGTGTCGCGGGCACATCGATGGCAGCCTTCACTTCAGCGACGCGGTCCTCGTAGGCCGTGAGACGGTTGTCGTAGTCGTCCCCGCGGCCCAGCACATCGTCCGCGATGAACGCAAACTGGTCTTGCCAGGTGGCGAGATCCTTGCCAACGATGACCGTGGGAGCGATGTGTGAGAGCTGATCGTAGCTCTTGGTAGCGAGGCCGTTCGGGAGGCCAAGTCCACCGGCGAGAATGAGGTCTGGTTCGAGCTCCAGCACGGCTTCCATGTCAAAGCCGTCCATGCCCCAGGTAATGAACTCCGTCTCGCTCTCCTGTGGTCCGTCGCCCCAGAACTCGGAGAACTCCGGTTTGTGATCGAAGTCTTCCGAGGTCGTGCCCACTACGGGCACATCGAGATCGTAGAGGTAGCCTGCAAGGGCGTAGTTGAGCACCACTACCCGTTCAGGCGACGCTGGCACCGTGACCGAACCCTGCTCGGTGGTGACTGTGCGCTCGGTTTGCTCGGCAACCGCGCTTGGAGCCGCTTGGGGTGCCGCAGCTGCGGAACACCCCGTAAGCAGGAGCGTGGCACCCAACAGTGCTGCGGCACAGGCGACGGACGGCTTTCGGGAACGCGGGAACATAACTTCTCACTTCAGATCGTGAACGAGGGGCGATGCGGAGCCCGGCGCGAGGGCAGGCTCCATTCATATGATGTAAGTCAGGCTACACTTCGTAGACGACGCTGGGAGGGTGAAAATCGTGCGTGACAGCCAGAACGCGACACCGGGTGTGCGCCAACGCGACATTGCCGAATGCGGCCCGGAGGGCGACCATGCTGCGCACTGATCTCCTCTCGGTCGTTCCAGAAAACGCCGTGCGCTTCCTCGGTCACGACACCCACGTCCACGAGGAGCCGCACCTGATCCACGTCGTGAGCGGCACCGCGGACCTCGTCGTCGACGGGCGCGCGATTCGGCTCGGCCCGCGGGAGAATCTCTGGCTCGCGCCCCGGGTGCCGCATTCCGCAAGGTACTCAGAAGAGAGCGTTGTTTTCGGGCCCTTTCTGTCTCCGCACACGATCCCGCAGACGCGGATTCAGTTGCTCGGTATCGTGCCCGATCTCAGTCGTATTGTGGCAACGATTCTGGGAGCCGGGCCCCGCACCAGTGCGGAGGTGCACCGCTTCCGGGTGGCGCTTGACGAGGTGCTCAACGCGATCCAGCAGGAGTGCTTTTCGCTTGTCGTACCTCAGCACCCGGCAGCGAGATTTGTGGCGCGAGCGAGCGTCACCGGAAACCCGGGCGGCTCCGCAACACTGGATGCGCTCGCGGCAAGTGCGGGAACGAGCCCCAGGCACATCCAGCGCCTATTCCGCGAGGAGACGGGGCTCTCGTTTAGAAGTTGGCGTACGCGCGCCCGGCTGAACGTTGCGGTGTCGCAGCTTCGCGGGGGAGCGCCACTCCCGGTGGCCGCTCGTGCCGCAGGGTTCACGACGAGATCAGGGCTGCTGAACGCTCTGAGTCGGGAAACTGGCCTTGCCAGCGATGCGCTGGTGCCCGATCCGCTTGTTGCGTTGGATCGGTGGTTTGTATCTGGGGTGGCGTCTCGGTAGTGACCGGCTAGTGGTTCGTCACGGCACAGCGTCGCAGTTCTGCGAATGCTAGACAGTGCCAAAAATGAGCACTATGCTGCACTTTATGGATCTTGGTGCAGAATCACTGGCACGGGCAATTGGTGCGCGGGTGAAACATGAACGTAAAGGCCGTGAGTGGACACTGGACCAACTCGCAGCCATTGCTGGGGTGAGTCGTCGAATGCTCGTGAGGGTCGAACAAGGTTCGGTGAACCCCAGTGTGGGGACCCTGCTGCGTATTTCGGACGCGCTCGGCATTGGGCTGCCATCACTTGTGGAAGCGCCCATCCCACTCGCCTCGAGGCTCACGCGTCACGGAGAGGGTGCAGCGCTGTGGACTGGAGACCGCGGCGGTCGTGGGGTGCTCGTCGCGGGTACCGAGCCGCCTGATGTCGTCGAACTGTGGGAATGGACGCTCAGCGCTGGGGAACAACACCGCAGCGAACCGCACAGTGAAGGCACGCGTGAACTGCTTCACGTTCAGGAGGGGACAGTCAACCTGGCTGTCGGGGACGACTCATTTACGCTCCGGACCGGGGACGCGGTGACCTTCCGTGGAGATGTCCCACACGCGTATGTCAACGAGACCGAAGTGTCTGCGCGATTCGTGCTTACCGTCTTCGAGCCAGGCGTGGGCACCTCCCACCGACCGGGGGACGGGAATGCCTAGCAGCATGACCCCAGAACAGTTCCTAGCGGCGGCCTCCGTTGACCCAGCGGTGTTCGAATTGCGCCCTGACTACCGGGCCGGACTTGTCGTCATTGAGGGTCTGACCCCTGAATCCGAGAGGCGCGGGAGTAGCGCCGTAGCCAATGAACTCGTCGCGGCTGCGGAACACCACGCAGCTCGACTGCGCGCCGAGTGCACGATCGAGGAGCTGGCCCATATTGCGGCGTGGCGGGAAACCTACCGTGCGTTTGGCGCGAAGCCGCAGCGGACCCAAAGCAGCCTCGAAGCGCTGACTCGTCGCGCCGAGCAGGGATTGCCACGGATCAACTCGCTCACCGACATCTATAACTCGATCTCGGTACTGCACCAGATTCCGTTCGGTGGCGAGGACTTCGGCCAATACCAGGGGCCGGCGAGACTCATCCGCAGTGTCGGCAGAGAAACGTTTGACACTACCGTCAATGGTCAATTTGCCACCGCACATCCGGAAGTTGGTGAGGTGGTTTGGTGTGACGATGCTGGAGTCACCTGCCGTCGCTGGAACTGGCGGCAGGGGCGCCGGACGGGACTCACGGGTGACACACGCGCGGCGTTCTTCATTCTCGACCTCCTCGCCCCAGTGACACACCTGGAGTACGACGCCGCCGTTGATGCACTGACAGGTGCGCTCACACTTCTCGGAGACGACGTACAGGTATCCCGTCGCCTGATTCGCGCATGAGAGATCGGAATCGGACCGCCCCCACTGTCCCGCCCTGGTCGATGGCGGTAGTGGCGATGCTCGCCGTGCAACTCTCCAACGCGCTCTCGGTCCCACTGATCGAGCACGTTGGAGCTGCGGGTACCTCCTGGTTGCGCATGTCATTCGGAGTTGTGTTTCTCTGGTTGATTGCGCGTCCGGCGGTGCGCTCCCTGCGTCGTCGGGACGTCCCAGCACTTATCGCTCTGGGCGTGGTGACGGGGTTCATGACGACGTTTTTTCTCGCCGCTGTCGAGCGAATCCCGCTTGGTACCGCCGTGGCGATCGAGTTCCTCGGCCCGCTCACCGTCGCAGGGCTCATGAGCAAGAACCGTAAGGCCCTGGTCTGGCCGTGCCTCGCGTTTGTAGGTGTCGTGCTCCTCACCGAGCCTTGGAACGCGCGTATCGACATACTTGGGGTGGGGTTCGCTGTTGCAGCAGGTGTGTGCTGGGCGACGTACAACCTCCTCACCCAGCGCGTTGGGGACCGGTTCTCAGGGATCAGCGGGCTGTCGCTCACGATCCCCGTCGCGGCACTTGCCACGCTCCCGCTCGGACTCCCGCAGGTCATCGGCGGCGAATTTGCCTGGTGGCTCCTCCCTGCCGCAGCCGGACTCGCACTACTCACCCCGGTGATCGCATTTGGCTTTGAAATGCTCGCCCTACGCCGGATGACGCACACCGCGTTCGGCACACTGCTCTCCCTCGAACCCGCGTTCGGAGTTCTGATCGGAATTTTGGTGCTCGCGCAACAGCCGACGCTGTGGCAACTCCTCGGAATCGCCCTGGTTATTGGCGCCGGTGCAGCCGCACAGCGGGGCGGCAATCGGAGCATTGAACCCTCTGAATCTCCCTAAACCACTACTACAGAGAAAGGTCACGCATGAGTGCGCCACCGAAGTACAGCTCAACGTTTATTTTTGAGGCCAAGAATCTCACAGCGGAGTTCAGCCGCATCGATAGCGAGATTGCGCGACGTGCCCGGCGAATCCCGGGCTTCCTTGGAGAAGAGGCGTGGCACAATGAAGCCACCGGCTTGCACGCAGAGGTCTACTACTGGGAAAACATGGACGCCCTGAGCAGGCTGGTGGGTATGGACACGCATCGGCTCGCGAAGTCTCGATACGGTGAATGGCTCGGTGAATACCGTGTCGTGATTTCCGAGGTGCAGAGCGTTTACGGCAATATGTCTTTGGGTCTCGAGTATCAACCTGGCAAGGGCGAGTCGTGACGAGTATCTTCACTGGACTGAGCGCATTTCCCCTCACACCGCTACGCGGTGACGTCGTTGATGAGGAAGCATTTGTCGGTCTGATTGAACGCGCGACTGCCGCTGGGGTGGATTCGATCACCGCGCTCGGCTCGACTGGCTCCTATGCGTACCTCACCGAAGCAGAACGGGCCCGTGTGTCGCGGCTTGCGGTCGAGCATGCCGGTACAACTCCGGTATTCGTTGGAGTGGGGGGTCTCCGAACGTCCCATGTTCTCTCCCACATTGACAGTGCGGAGGCGGCGGGGGCTGCCGGCGTAATGCTTGCACCGATGTCCTATCAGGCGCTCACTTCGGACGATGTGTTTGAGCTCTACCGCACAGTCACGGCGCACACCGATCTGCCGGTGATCGTGTATGACAATCCCGCAACCACACATTTCACCTTCACCACAGAACTCTACGAGCGCATCGCCGATTTGCCCGGAATCGCATCACTAAAGATTCCAGGCGTCCCCATCGACCTGCACGATGCGCACGCTCATGTCGCCAGGATTCGTTCGATGATTCCTGCGCACGTCACCATAGGGATCTCCGGCGATCCCTTTGCGGCCGCTGGTCTCATTGCAGGCTGCGAGACATGGTATTCCGTGATCGGTGGCACACTCCCTGAGCCAGCCCTCACCATTGCCCGGGCAGCCCTCGGAGGCCGAGGCAAAGACGCAATTGCTGAGTCAGAACGTCTTGCCCCGCTGTGGTCATTGTTCTCCGAATACCGGGGGAGTCTGCGCGTCATCGCCGTGATCGCCGAACATCTGGGACTTGCCCCTCGACGGTGTCTGCCGCTGCCGATCCAAGGGCTTACTGAGGCTCAACGGAGGCAGGTTGCTGTGGTGGTTGATGAGCTCGGCCTGAGTTGAGCGCGGGGTGTTTTACTCCTTAGTCCCACCGAGAAGCTCAGCGTGTCCGTGCACGGTTCCCGTCGCAAAGCCGATGCGTGCGGGGCTTGCCGGCGCGCCGCAGGAGTCGGTCGTCGGATTCGAGGGTTCGCAGCTCGAGGCCGGGGCTGATGGGCTCGGGGAATCGCAGGACCCACCAAGATCCGTTGAACAGACCCCGGTCTCCGGCAAGTCGAGCTCGACGAGATCTGCGGCCGTATGGTCCCCGGCCAGCGCTGCGGCGACTGATCGCACCTGCTCGTAGCCGGTTGCCATGAGGAACGTGGGGGCGCGCCCGTAGCTTTTCATCCCCACCACAAAGAAGTCGGGTTCGGGGTGGGCGAGCACGCGCGCGCCGTGAGCCGTGACCGTACCGCAACTGTGAAACTCGGGATCGATCAGCGGAGCGAGCTGACGGGGTGCCTCGACGATCTGGTCGAGGTCGAGCCGGAGCTCTGCGAGCGGGGCAAGATCGGGCCTGAAACCCGTCGCGGGGACCAAGAAGTCAACGTTGAGACTGCGACGATCGGCAAACTCCACGGTCAATTGCGCGCCAGCCGATAGCGACGTGACCGAAGCATTCTCCAGGATACGGATGTCACCGTTCTCGACAAAGCGACGCAGCGACGTGCCGAGCTGGCCCCGTGCCGGGAGCTCGTCGGCGGCACCGCCACCGTAGAGCCGCACCGGATTCGCCACACCACGCAGGCCCCACAGGATTTGTGTGTCTGGATGGGCCTGGCGCAACCTCCCGAGACTGATCAGCGTGTTTGCCGCGGAATGACCGGCCCCCAGGACCAAGATCGTTTTCCCCGCAAATCGTTCGGCGTCAACGCCGAACGGATCCGGGAGTGGGGAGGTGATGAACCCCTCCGTGGTAGCTTCGACTTCGCCCAGCGCCTCGATGCCGGATCGGCCCACCGGATTCGGCGTGCGCCAGGTGCCTGAGGCGTCGATGACCGCTCGGGCCAGCACGTCCTGACTTCCCGCGGCCGTTTCGGTGCGGACGAGGAAGAGCGAATCTGCGCGGTTCCGGGAGCTGCTCTTGTCCACCCCCGCACCGTGCGGCTGCACCCGAGTGATCCGGGTCACCCGATGGCCGTAGCTGATTCTGGGGGCGAGCCGCGGGTGAGCTGCCAGTGGTGCCAAGTACTCGGTGATGAGCTCGGCGCCGGTGGGAAGGCGAGTGTCTCGCGGCGCTTCCCACTCGCCCGCATACGAATCGCTCGGTGTCTCGAGGAGCCGGCGGCTTGCGGCGTCGATGTTGTACCGCCATGTGGAGAAGAGCTTGATGTGGCCCCACTCGGCGATGGCGGCACCGGCGCTGATGCCGGACTCCAGAACGCGGACGTCTTGGTCGCGCTCGATGAGGTGTGCGGCGGCGGCCAGTCCGATGGGTCCGGCACCGATCACGACGACGGGTGTGGTCTGAATCATGGGGTGTTGCTCCTATACGTGAAGGCTGCGCTACTCGGCGACGGGCAGCAGTGTGGAAATGAGGATCTCGACACGGGTCCGGATCTCATCGCGGATCGAGCGCACCGCATCCAGGCCTTGCCCCGCCGGATCATCGAGCGTCCAGTCCTCGTAGCGTTTGCCTGGGAACACGGGGCAGGTGTCTCCGCAGCCCATAGTGACCACTACGTCGGAGTCTTTGACAGCATCGCGGGTCAGGATCTTCGGCGTCTCGGCAGACAAGTCGATTCCGACTTCGCGCATGGCAGCGACGGCGGCGGGGTTGACCGTGTCCGCGGGGGCGGATCCCGCAGAGCGGACTTCGATCCGACCGTCGGACAGGGCGGAGAGGTAGGCGGCGGCAATTTGGGACCGTCCCGCGTTGTGGACGCAGACGAACAGGACACTGGGCTTGCTTGGAGTCATGCGGCGACGCTTTCTCGGGTTGGGGACGAAGAAGGGAAAAACTTGCGGGACCAGAGCGCCACGCCGACGAGGGCGACGAGTACCGGGACTTCGATAAGTGGCCCGACAACGCCGGCCAACGCCTCGCCGCTCGTTACGCCAAACGTTGCGATGGCCACAGCAATAGCGAGTTCGAAGTTGTTGCCTGCCGCGGTGAACGCGAGGGTGGTGGTGCGGGCGTATCCCATCCCCAGCGCGCGCCCGATCAGCATGGAGGCACCAAAAACCACGAGGAAGTAGACGAGGAGGGGAAGTGCGATGCGAGCAGCCTCTAGGGGCCTGGACAGGACGGCGTCGCCTTGGAGGGCAAACAACACCACGATGGTGAATAGCAATCCGATGAGTGCCCAGGGGCTGATCTTCGGCAGAAAGGTGTGCTCAACCCATTCGCGCCCCCGTGCCTTTTCGCCGAGGGTGCGGGTGAGGAACCCCGCAATGAGTGGGATGCCGAGAAACACGAGTACGGAGAGTGAGATTGACCAGATGGAGAATTCCGCGCTGGTTGTCGGTAGGCCGAGCCAGCCCGGCAATATCTGGAGGTAGAACCACCCCAGTGCACCAAACGCGAACACCTGGAAGACTGAATTGATGGCCACGAGAACGGCCGCGGCCTCGCGATCACCACACGCCAGATCATTCCAGATGAAAACCATGGCGATGCATCGGGCGAGGCCAACGATGATCAAGCCGGTCCGGTACTCGGGCAGATCCGGCAGGAAGATCCAGGCGAGGGCGAACATGAAGGCGGGCGCAAGGACCCAGTTGATCACCAGTGATGTGGTCATGAGTGTGGTGTCGCTGATGACGCCGAGAGTTTCGGTGTAGCGGACCTTGGCGAGTACGGGGTACATCATCACGAGGAGACCTATGGCGATCGGTAGGGACACTCCGGCTACGGTGAATGAATCCAAAGCAACATCGAGCCCTGGAATGAGGCGTCCGAGTGCGAGCCCGAGTCCCATCGCTCCCAGGATCCACACGGCCAGGTAGCGATCGAGTACCGAGAGCCGTGTGGCGAGGCGCTCAGTATCGGTACGGCCTGCGGTGTGTGTCAAGTGGTGCTCTCCTCTGACTCGGGACATCGACAAACATCGATGTCTTGAGTATGTTTGAATATATCGATGGTTGTCAATTCGATGAGCCTGGAGTCGAACGAGAGTGAGGGGGAGCGTATGTCCACATCAGGATCCGCAGTGCGCGAAGCGCCTCAGAATGCGCACACTCTCCCTGAAGCTGAAGCGCCGTCCTGCACTCCGTCTGTGGGCGAGCGTGCGATGTCCCCTGAAGTCGCCGACGCCCTCTCCGCCCGTTTCAAGGCGCTCGCCGACCCCAATCGACTGCGCATCCTCTCGATCGTGTCGTCCAACCCCGAGTCCGAGACATGCGTCTGCGACCTCTCCGAGCCACTGGGCCTGGGTCAGCCCACTGTCTCGCACCACCTGAAAGTCCTGGTTGAGGCCGGGCTCCTCACTCGTGAAAAGCGGGGCGTGTGGGCCTACTTTTCACTCGTGCCCGGCGCGCTTGACGCGCTCGCCGCAACGTTGAAGTCAACGAGCTAACACGCCCCGGTCGCGATCCCGGAGGAGCAGCGGTTCGGCACCTGCGTGGGCCTGCCGAAAGCGCAACGCAGTGTGCTCGCCGCGGCCGGATCCGCGAAGATTGTCACATGCAGCTTGATGTTGATGTGGTGTTGTTCGACGGGTTTGAACTGCTCGACGTGTTTGGTCCGGTGGAGTTTCTCGGGAGTCTGCCCGAACACTTCCGGATCACCTACGTGGCGCCCGAAGCTGGCCTGGTGCGGAGTTCACAGGGTGCCGAGGTGCAGGCAACAGCTTCGATTGTGAGCGACCGGCGGCCGGACCTGATTCTCGTTCCCGGCGGCATGGGCACGCGAGCGCTGGTGCTGGACACGAACTTCCTCGAGTCTTTGGCTGTCTACGCGGATGGGGCGAGCTGGGTCACCTCGGTGTGCACTGGATCTGCGGTGCTCGCCGCGGCCGGACTCCTGGAGGGATACCGTGCCACGTCAAACAAGCGGGCATTTGATTGGGTCACGCAATTCGGTGCTGAGGTCGACTGGGTGCGGGAGGCACGCTGGGTGCACGATCGGGACCGGTGGACTTCGTCGGGTGTTGCTGCCGGCATGGACTTGGCTGGTGCCGTGATCCGGCACTTCTTGGGAGATCAGGTAGCCGAGGCAGTTGCGTTCGACCTAGAGTACGCATTCCAGACTGACGCAACTGTGGATCCGTTCGCGGCCGGACCGCAGGGGTAGCCGCTCGGTCAGTTACGCTGTGGTCCGCAACAATTCCGTCGAATACGTCCCCAAGCCGATACGCACACTGTTGTCGGCGTGCTCGTCGATGAGGACCCAGCCCAGGCTGGTCTCGCCGATCCACTCGCCCTGCCGTCGCCCGAACGGCATGACGCGCTCGGCATCTCGGCCGGGCGGGCGGAGCCAGATCTCACCGTCACGGTCTGAGAACTCGAACGCCTTCCCGAATACGGGATCTGTGTAGCTTCCGAGCAGAGCTTGCGGATACCCCGTGACTGTCTCGAGCCGCGAAGAGAAATCTGGAGTGCCCAACGAGGACACTATTTCAAGCCCGTGCCCCTGGAGCTCGATTCGCGCAAAACCGTCATCGCCGAGCCACGTCTGGCCGCCACTCCAGCGCACGGTCTCGGGTTCTTCGCTCAGCCCGGATCGAGCCGCGAGGTCCCCGTTCGCTTCGATATCAATGCGCGCCCCCATGAAGCTGCGCGTCGAGAACCAGTGTCCGGCAACGTCTCCGAGTCCGGTTGCGAAGTGCATTGCCTTCCACGCCGCCTCTGACGTATTGAATCCGCCACGGTTGGCGAAGCAGGCAACGCTCAAGCCAGAAGACTCATCGACAATGGAGTACGCAGAGAACCCCCACATGCCTCCGCTGTGGGCGACCACGGTGGTCGCAGCCTGGGTTTCGTGTGCCACACCGAAGCCGTAGCTTGTCACCGTGCCGTCACTCAGCACAGTCCTGGCGAGGATCTGCTGACGAATATCCTCGCCGAGCACGCGCCCGTCGATCAGGAACGCCTGCCACGCACCGAACTGAGTGAGTGACGTAATGACCTCGCCATCACCGTTGACACCGCGAACTGGAGCAACCTCACCCACCCCCATCGTTTCCTTCAGGAACTTGCCCTTTAGGTCCTGAGAGAAGCTGAACGCCATCCCGTCACTGAACTCGCCCAGCACGGTTGTGCTGAAGGTCTCGGTCATCCCCAGAGGGCGGAGCACTGACTCCGCAAGCACAGTGGGGAACGGCGCGCCGGCGGCACGCTCGAGCGCCAGTGCGGCCAACACATAGCCGGTGTTGGAGTAGGACTGCTGGGTGCCCGGCGCAAACTCGGGCACACGGACCCGGCCCAACCAATCGAGGAAGACCGACAAGGCCGCGATCTCGATCTCCGGCATTCCCACAGTGAACGCGACGGCAAGGTAGTCGGGGAGGCCAGCGGTGTGGTTCAGGCAATTGCGTAGGGTCACCCCGGCGACGGCAAGTTCAGGCACGAGTGTCCGGATATCCGCATCAAGATCGACGGTGCCTGCGCGGGCCGCGATCAGGACAGCGGCGGCGGCCATCTGCTTGCTGATTGACGCGATGTTCATCAGGGTGTCGTCGGTGAGCGGTGCCTGAGTCGCTGTGTCTGCGACGCCCGCGCAGGCGCTCGCGAGCATCACCCCGTCGCGGTACACGGCGATCACCGCGCCGGGTTCATCTGGAGCGATCCGCCCTTCGAATAGCTCAGTGTGCAGGCGTGAACTGAGTTCTGCGGGAGCAAACAGCTGTTCCGACATGATGGGGCTCCTGAATGTCATGCTGCGGTGACGGTTGTCGTGGGGCTTCCCTGAGCGCCACCACTCAACACTATTCAGTGTCGCCTGGCAGCGGGAGATCCCAGGTGCCGATGGAGACAAAGCCCGATCGGCTCGCAAGCTTCACCGATGCGGTGTTGTCGATCTGACAGCGGTACTGAGGCTCGTGATCAGCCGCGAGTGCGGCCCGAGCCAGCGCCCGGATCACGCTGCGTGCGTGGCCGTGACCTCGATGGTCAGGGTGGGTGACGACGCCCATATCAGCAAGTGCCCCATCTTCTTCGAACGGATAGGAACTTCCGACCGCAACGAGCGTGTCGCCCTCGAACGCACCGAATACCATCCAGTGGTCGAGCTCAACCGATGCGCCATCAAGGTCCTCTGCCGAGACGCCAGCCTCGAAAGCCGCAAACGCAGCCTGATCGTTTTCAGTGAGTGCCCGTACGTTTCTCGAATCTTCGGTCTCACGGAGCTGCTGTGCGGCGGCCTCCGTCAGGAAAAAAGAGGTGATCGGGTCCGTTCAGGCGAATTCCGGCGACCGTGAGTGCCGCGCGCAATTCGGCTTCGCTCCTGGCAGTACTCACGTCAGGCAGGTCACGTATGGCCGGGGTGACCAAAGCAAAAGTGCGGGCGGGGCGAACGAGGATCTGCACACGCTCGTCATCGTCGAGCTCGTCATTGACAGCTAGCCGGAAAGACTCGGTTTCGTGTACCGGTTCTCCGCCCGCAAAGGGGGCGATCCACTGCCTGTAGATCTCGTGCGTCAAGTTTTCCATGCGTCTCGCGGGCCTCTCTGGTCTCTGGAGTGTTATTTGGGGTGGGGGATCAGGTGGCGCTGAGCCGTCACTCATGCGCTCAGTATTGTGACGTCTCGGCCACCTGATTGTGCGGATCCCTTGGCGTCGACAGGGGACGCGTGTGCGCTCGCACGTGCATCATCTCGCCCTGGGTTCCGAAGAGGCTCAGGACTTCAACGGGGCCGGTCCCAGTTGATCCAAACCAGTGGGGCTGCTCCGTGGGGAACTCCGCCACTTCGCCGGGACCGAGCACCACATCGTGGGGCCCGAGTCGAAGGCGCATCTTGCCTGACAACACATATAGCCACTCGTACCCGCTGTGAGTGCGCAGAGCGGGGGTGCGCTCACTCGCGGGAATGATGAGTTTGAACGCGCGAGGTTCGGATTGCTTCCGCGTCAGCGGAACAATGGCTCGCCCTTCACTGTGTGCGTGGCGGAGCTGTACCCGTGGGTCTTGCACACTTGGCGCGGCAACGAGGTCCGCGAGCGGCACCTCGAGCACCATAGCAATCAGCATGACCAGCTCGATTGTGGGTCGTCGGTTTCCCGATTCCAATCGGGACAGCGTGCTCGTGGAGATTCCCGTTTGCGTAGCAACATCACTCAACGTCAAGCTTCGTTTTTCGCGGGCACGGCGCAGGCGCAGGGGCAGCTGCTCCATGGCGGCCGCCACAACATGTTCTATCGCCATGCAGCAATCTTCGAGGCTGTCAGGGGGGAGGAACAACGAATCATGCTGTTTTGGCAAGAGGATGCGGCTTGAGCTGCCCGAGGTCGAGTTGCCGAGACGTCGGTTTCCCCGTTTCGGCAAGAGATGTCGGTGGTTCCAGCCCAGCGGAGGGACGATGAAGTCTCAGAGAAAAGGAGACGATAGAGATGTCACACGCAAGCGAGTGGGATGCCATTGTGGTGGGCGGAGGCGCCGCCGGTCTGAGTGCCGGAGTGGTGCTCGCGCGCACCGGCATCCGGATTGTACTGGTTGAAGACCGGACACCACGCAACGCCCCCGCCACCCACATGCACGGGTTTCTCTCCCGAGACGGCATGAATCCAGCGGACCTCCTGCAGGTCGGGCGGGAAGAGATGATCGGGTTCGGTGGCAAGCTGCTCGCGGCGCGCGCCGATCGCGTGGAACAGTCGACGGGGGGACAGTTTCGAGTCGTACTTGAGGAAGGCAGCGAACTCATCGCGCCTGCAGTCCTCCTCGCGACCGGCCTCCGGGATGAAGTTCCCGAAATTCCGGGAGCGAAGGAACTCTGGGGGACCCTCGTTCACCATTGCCCGCACTGTCACGGGCGGGAAGTCGCCGGTCAGCGCATCGCGATCATTGGTGGCACACACGCACCTATGTCGGTCCACCAGGCCGCACTCATGCGACGGTATACGGACGATGTGGTCTTCTACCTCAACGGTATCGACCTCGCCGATCACGAGCGCGATGAGTTTTCGGCAATTGGGGTCACTGTAGTGAACGACCGCGTCACCCGTGTGAGGAGTAGCCCGGAGGGGGCGCTCAGTATTCTCCAGGAAAGCGGCGCAATCTCCACGCACGACTGCGCGTTTGTCGTACCGCGCATGGTGCCGCGCGATGACGCATTCGAGGGCTTGGGACTCGTGCGAAACGGAGACACCACGTGGATCGATGTCGGCCCCACTGGGCGAACCTCCGTGGGTGGTGTGTGGGCGGCGGGGAACCTAGCGAACCCGCGCGCACAGGTCGTGACTGCCGCGGGCGAGGGATCCGCAGCGGCGATCGACATGTCCGGGTATCTCTTGGCGCATGACCTTGGCCGCGCAGTGAACGGGGAATCGGCTTCGTGGTACGTGTGAGAGGTGCGCACCTGCGCAATGTCACCGGAGTTTTGACATGAGAATGCGTCACGGGAGGTCAGGGTCCCGTGACGCATCTGTCTTGCCTGGTGCTAAGCCGCGATCGCCTGCATCACCTGTGCAGTGAAGGGCTTCAGCGGCATCGCCCCGGAGAACGATTCGAGCACCCGCTCGTTTCTGGCCACGACAAACGTGGGAACCGCGGTGACCCGATACGTGATCGAGAGATCAGGATGAGCGTCGATGTCGACGCGGGCCACTGACACGGCGCCCTCATTCTCCTGAGCGAACTGATCCACGATCGGGATCATGGCCCGGCACGGAGCGCACCACTCGGCCCAGAACTGAATGAGTACCGGCCGGCCGGTCTGCAGCTCGGCCTGGAGCGTCTCGGCATTTGCGTTGAAGGTGGGCATGCGCCCCTCGCTTTCTCTGAAGAACTCTGTCGTCTTCAAGCGTGCCTCCGGCCCTGGGAGCGCAGCGAAATTCTTTGCTGGTTCAGCATCGCGAAACTACGCAGGTGAGCCTGCGTTCTCATCGGCCGTGGATGTGTCCCGATTGCCTCGAACCGCGCGGACTGTGATCCCGCGTTGTGTCAGCATCGCGGCGAGCACACCGTCTCCGCGGGTCAACTCGCCGCTATGGCTGCCGTCGTACACCACACCACACCCGCAGGACGGGCTCCGCGCTTGGAGCACTGCCTCAGTGATCCCGTGTGCGAGCGCGAGCTCGGTGACCTTCTCAGCACCTGCGATGAACTCAGCGGTGACATCTTCTCCCTGATCGGTAATGACCGCAGCAGTGCCACGCAGCACGTCACTCCCGTCGCCACCCCGTATCTCGGCCGCCGGACGCGGCGTGGGCAGGCCCCCGAGCTGTTCGGCGCACGCAGGCACGGCATGTCCGTTCTCGACTGCAGCAATAATCTCCGCATCGGGGCGCGCATTCCCGTCGTATCGGCACGGAATACCCGCGAGACAGGAACTGACGAGAAAGGGGTGAGCGGCCATACTCCACGACACTACGGGTGATGCGCAGTCCTGGCGATTCAACACCCGTTTCTGTGCTGAAGTGGCAAGAGGACGGGGGTGAAATGTCTCGGCGTGTCCGGTGGTCCGCGCGCTTGACTGTTTCCCCGATCGTGAGATGGGGACTGGCAAGGTCGTTGCACGCGGAGCGTGCAACGAGCGGGGCTCAGTCCGGTGAGATTGCGCTATGGTTTCGCGTCGGTCTCCGGGACGGCGCCCGTATACCGGCCCCGCGTATCGCGATGCTGCGCGTGTATGTGGCGTGAGGACGTCGTCCCGCGTGCGCGACTCCACAGCCGTGTGGATCGCAGTCGCCCTGCCTTGTTCCGTCGGGGAGCTGCACACCGACTTCGACCTGGTCAGATTCGCTCTCGTTCATCATCGCTGTCCGTCAATGAACGCGGCGAGCCTGGCTCGCCCCTGTGTGGATTGCAGCGGGTCGGCGCCGGCCACAACAGCGTCAAGGAGTCCAACCGCGCGAAGGATCTCAAGCGCAGTCACCAATTCAACGTTTTCACCGCGCTCGAACTTCCGCAGTGTGGTGAGGCTCACGCCGGCGCGGGCAGCAGTACGTTTCGCAGTGAGGCGATTGAGTTTTCGCATCACGGTGACGTGCTCGCCAATTGTGTCCAGCGCGCGTTGCACCGGCACAGTTGGATCAGCCATTGTTTGCTCCTCTTAAATCTGCCACGAGGATGCCACTTTTTGTTAGAAAGTGGCAGAGTGCTGGTAGTTTTGTTCCGCTGATGGGCCCAGCAATTTGCCGCGTAATGGCCTCTAGCTGACGCTTTCAGAGTCCTCCGCGAGAGGCGGCTGCACCGTCCAGCCGGTGGCGCGTTCGAGTTCCGCCGCGAACGCCGGGGCGAGGCTACGGGAGTAGCTGCGGGAGATGTGGTCCTCGTCGAAGAACACGGGGACGCCCCCGATGACGCCGTAGCAGGTGCCCGCGCGGCAGAAGCGATCAGAGAGATCCATCGCGGAGATCTGTGGATCGGAGCTCGTAGCGGCAGCATCCGCGAGAGCGTCGGGTGGGAGCACCTCGGACACGGGTGCGGTGCACGCAGCCGCTTGAGCGAGATCGCGCTCCACACAATCGGGTCCGAGCCGCGCCTCCGCGTAGGGTGCGTCCCGGATTGCGACGACCTGCGCGCCAGCCTCACGCCACTGCGAGAACAGTTGCGCGCTGGCTACGGCGACTTGTTCAGCTTGGGATCGCCCGCTCCCATCATCGATTGTCTCCTGCGCGGTAAACGTGGACACCAGAATCAGTGCGGGATCGCTCTCGCGAATCCGCTCGGTGACGTCGGCGCTCCAGCTTCGGCAGGCCTCGGACTTCGCCCCGTTCGCATCCGGTATGCCCTTGAACGCGACGCGATCCACGTCGACGATGGGGCAGCCGCCCTGCATTGAGGAGTTGACCCGCCACCCGTTGCCGCGCGCGACCTCATAGACCGCGGCCTTCCAGTGCTCGGCGTGCGAGTCGCCCACGAGCCACACGAGCGGCGCCTCGGAATCTGATCCCGCGGCACCCGATCCCGCGGCACCCGATCCCGCGGTGTGTGATCCCGCGGAGTCTGATTTCTTGATGCCGGATCCCGCGGCCGAGAAATCGCACTCAACAAGCGACGGCTTCCCTTCGGCGAGGATCTGCTGCTCGGCGAGCGTGCACTCCGGCGGCGAATACCACGGTGCGTTGTCGTCGCCTCGGGGCGCAAGCTGCGCGGCACCAAACAGCTCGCCGCAGTCAGCCGCGGGATCGAGCGCGGCGGCGCCAAAGCAGCCGCTGCGCTCGAACTCCGCGGCCGCACGCGCGGCCTGAGCCGTGACCTGCTGTGCGGCCACGTGTACGCCGCCGGCGAGCAGCGCGACGACAGCCACGCTCGCGGCGGTGGCCCACAGGGTGCGCCTCGGCCGGGCGCCGCGGAACAACCGCGTACGGCCCGGATCTTCGACGTAGCGCTTCGTGAGGGCTGCGAGCACGATCGTGAGTGTGAGAATGAGGACGCGGTCCTGCAATCGGAGTTCGCGGGCTAGCACTGCGGGCGCGAGCACGATGAGTGGCCAGTGCCACAGATAGAGCGAGTACGACACATCGCCCGCCCACTGCACCGGCCGCCAGCGCAACACGAGCAGCGGCGACAATCGCGGGGCCTGGTCGCCGGTTGCGATGATCAGCGCGGTGCCTGCGACGGGCAGCAGGGCCCACGGGCCGGGGAAGGCAGTCGTCTCGGTAAACGTCAGCGCGGAGTACCCGATCAACCCGAGACCCAGCCAGTGTGCCGTGCCCCGCACGAGCGTGACGCCCGCGCGTCCACCCGCCAGCCAGCGCGACCAAGCAGGAGCGGCGAGGGCGACGAGGGCGCCAACCATGAACTCCCACACCCGAGTGCCAGTGTGGAAGTATGCGAAACTGCGCTCGGTGCCAGTCAGCCACACAGCGAATGCGAAAGAGATCACTCCGATGAGGGTCACCGCGAGCAGCAGACCCACCCGCGGAAATGAGGACGCTGAGAGGTGCGTCGGAATGGCAACATGAGCACGTCGGCGCAGGAGCACCGCCAGGCCAAGGAGCACGATCGGCCACAGCAGGTAGAACTGCTCTTCGACGGAGAGTGACCAGTAGTGCTGCACCGTTGTCGCGGCGTCACTCTGCGCGGAGTAGTCGACCGCGCTGGCCGCTAGGAACCAGTTCTCCACGTACGCGGTCGCCGCAAACGTTTCGTTGGCGATGCGCGGCCAGCGTTCCGCCGGGAGCCACAGCAGGGTGCCCGCGAGCGCGGCGAGACTGACGACGAGCGCCGCGGGCAGCAGCCGGCGCGCGCGCCGCGCGTAGAACTCCGCGAAGGCGATCCTGCCCGTGTTCATCAACTGGGAGATCAGGTGGGTGGAGATCAGGAAACCTGAGATTACGAAGAACACGTCGACGCCGACGTAGCCGCCGGGAAGCCGATCCGGCCACAGATGATTGAGGATGACGAGCCCCACCGCGATTGCGCGGAGCGCCTGGATATCGGTGCGCGTGGGGCGCGAGACGCGGGCCCTGTGCTGGGGAGCGTCGCGCAGCGTTGGGGCGGTCGCTCGAGATGTGTTGCTCAGCGGTCGTCCTCTCGTGCGGCTCGGCGACACACGCCAAGAGTGTTGAGTCTAGTCAGTCCGCACGGTCGTCTTCGTGCCTCGCAGGAGGGAGCCCCCAATCCCAGTGCGGGATCGGGGGCTCGGACGCGAATTGTGACAGCTAGCGGCGCGGGCCTTGCGATTCGTCGGCGTCTTCGGGCAGGATCCCGACAGCGTCGACCTTGTGTGTATCCGGTCGTTGGGGCCTGATCCCGCCCTGCCGGTCAAGTTCTGCCTCTCGAGTGCGCCAGGCCTGGTATCCCGGCTCGTCCGCGAGAGCGCGCTCAATTTCTGCGGACGTTGCGCGCAGCTTGGGATCGAATTTCAGATACGCGCGGGTCTCACGCGCCACGAGCCCGGAAAGGATGATGAGGCCGATGAGATTGGGAATCGCCATCAGGCCATTCATCATGTCAGAGAACGACCACGCGATCGCGAGCTGGGTGGTCGCCCCGACGAAGACGATGAGGGAGAACACCACACGGAACGGCATCACCACGCTGCGACCGAAAATGCGGACGATGTTGCGCTCGCCGTAGTACGCCCAGCCGAGGATTGTCGACGCCGCGAACATCACGAGGCCGATCGTCACGATCCAGTGCCCCCACTCGCCCGGCAAACCGTTGGAGAACGCCTGCCCGGTCATGAGTGCGGGGGAGAGCTGTTCGCCCGTGGAGGGGTCGATCGAGGTGTACGTGCCCGTCGTGATGATGACAAGCCCGGTCATTGTCACCACGATGATCGTGTCGATAAACGTCTGCGTCATCGACACGAGGCCCTGACGCACCGGGTGGCTTGTCTGCGCGGCGGCCGCGGCGATCGCGGCGGATCCCATGCCGGATTCGTTCGAGAAGATACCGCGGGCGAAGCCGTATTGGATTGCGATGATGAACACCGATCCGGCGAAGCCGCCGGCCGCAGCGGTTCCCGTGAACGCGTCCGCAAAAACCAGGCCGATCGCGGCGGGCACATCACCGAGGTTCACGAAGAGGATGTAGAGCGCGGCGACAACGTAGAACACGATCATGATCGGCACGAATCCGGCGGTGACCTTGCCGATTGACTTGATGCCGCCCACGAGCACGACGAGGACAAAGATGGTGAGCACCACGCCCGTCACCCATGTGGGAACGCCGAAGCTGTGCTCCACGTTCGCGGAGATCGAGTTCGACTGGGTGAGGTTGCCGATGCCGAAGCATGCGAACACGGCGAAGATCGTGAACGACCAACCGAGGATCTTGCCGAGCGGGCCGCGGATGCCCCGCTCCAGGTAGTACTGCGGCCCGCCGTTGCGCTCGCCCTTGCTGTCAGCCTGGCGGAAGCGCACCCCGAGGAACGCCTCCGAGTACTTTGAGGCCATGCCGAGGAGGCCGGTCACCCACATCCAGAAGAGTGCGCCGGGGCCGCCGATACCGATCGCGGTGGCGACTCCCACGATATTGCCCGTGCCGACTGTCGCGGCAAGCGCGGTCGTGAGGGCCTGGAACTGAGAGATGTCTCCGCTCGAACCCGGATCGCGGCGGCGGATGATGCCCAGATTCAGTGCGGCCCCGAGGCGCAAGAACTGGATTCCCCCGAGGCGGAATGTGAGGTAGAGCCCAGTGAGGAACAGCAGCGGAATGAGGACAAACGGCCCCCAGATCACGCCGCCGATTGAGTCGAGAATGCTCTGCAGTGTGTCAGTCACGGTAGTAGCTCAGTCCTTCGCGTCGCTGCGGGATCGGATGTGGGTCTGTCCGAGGATGTGGCGACTGTAGCAGTTGGCCGAGGGTGGGCGCGAGGCGCTGCACGGCGTGTGCGCCGTGCAGCGCCCGCGAGAACCAGGCGTGGGAGCTAGTGCTCGGGCGCGTGCAGGAGCGCCGTGCGCGTGGTGTCCTGGCCGTCGCGACCCACTTCGTGCACGCGGTGGGTACCGAACCGATTCAGGAGCCAGGATTCGACCCGCCCGAGTCGCCGCCCGCGCCGCCAGATCAGATCAACGGAGACGATCCAGTCGGTGAACGGGTAGGCGTCGAGTTGCAGCTCGACAAGCTCGCCCGAGGCAATCTCGGTGAGGATCAGTTGCCGCGGAAGTGTGGCCCAACCGACGCCTGAACGCGCGAGCGAAACGAGCACGTCATACGAGTCCGCGTGCCAGGTCTGCGCCGACTGCAGGTACTCGCTTGTGGGCAAGGCGCTGGAGTGGGCGATGTAGGCGAGGTGGCGATGCCCGCGCAGGTCATCGAATGTCGGGCGGTCGAGCGCCGCGAGTGGGTGATCACGGTGAGCTACGTGAGTCATGACAAGCTTCCCCATCTGGTGGAACCGCAGGTGTTCCGGGTATTCGGGAAGCGCGAACGCGATGCCAAGGGCGGCCTCGTCATCCAGCACCAATCGACTGGCGTCGCCTTGCGCGGGGTTCTGGATCACGAGATCGGTGTGCGGGAATTCCGCGGCGAAGCCTTCCAGCACGGGCAAGACTTGCCGGGGTGGGATGCCGACCGCGAGTGTCACGCTTGGGGCGTCGTCGGCGGCGAGCGCGTCCCCGTGTCGCTCAAACGACACGGCGCGGTCGTACAGCATCCGCGCTTCCAGGAGCAGAGTCTGCCCCTCGTCAGTCAGTGTCGGGTTGCGAGATGTCCGGTCAAAGAGTTCGACATTGAGTGCGATCTCCAAGTTGGAGATTGCCGCGCTTATCGTCGATTGTGAGCGCCCCAGCGCACGCGCCGCGGCGGAGAAGGATCCGTGCTTCGCGGAGAGAACAAACGCTTCCACCTGCTCAAGGCTGAGTCTCATGCCGTGGATCCTATCGCTTCTCTCGATGGAAGCTCACTTCGTCCATCGTCCTAGCCGGACCTAGCCTGGCCTTGTGCACGTCGGAATCAAGGAATCAAGGAAAGGAAGACTATGAAAACCGCGGTCAAAGAAGCCCGCTTGCGCTCGACCGATCCCGTTGATGAAGCGCTCCCGCCTCGCTCAATGGTGACGCTGGGCCTGCAGCACGTACTCGTCGTCTACGCCGGCATCGTTGCGGTGCCCCTCGTCCTGGGAAGCGCGCTCGGTCTTGGCCAGAGCGAGATCGTCATCCTCATCAACTGCAACCTGATTATCGGTGGCCTCGCCACCCTCCTGCAAACTCTGGGAATATGGCGCTTCGGTGCCCGGCTTCCGCTGATCCAGGGTGCTTCGTTCATTGCTCTCGCTCCCATGGTGCAGATTGGGACCGAGTACGGGATCGGCACGGTGTTCGGTTCGGTGATCGCCGCGGGCGCGCTTGCGATCGGACTGGCCCCGCTCTTCTCTCGGCTGCTCCGATTCTTCCCGAGAGTCGTGATCGGCTGCCTCATCACCACCGTCGGCATCTCCCTCATGCCCGCCGCCGCAGGGTGGCTCGGCGGGGGAATCGGAAGTGAGACCTTCGGCCAGCCCCAGCACCTCCTGATCGGCCTGCTCACCGTCGTGGTCACCGTTGCCGTCTATGCCTCATTCAAGGGCCTGATGAGCAGCCTGTCGGTGCTCATCGGGATGCTTGTCGGAACCATCGCGGCCTTCCTTGCCGGGATGAGCGATTTCGGGGGCGTGTCAGAGGCCGCCTGGTTCGGTATCGCCGCACCGCTCAGCTTTGGGCCACCACAGTTCAATCTCGTCCCCATCCTCATCATGACCCTTGCCATGATTGTCATCATGGCTGAGACCACGGGGAACGCACTCGCCATCGGGCGCATGGTCGGTGCCGAGATCACGCCGCGTCGGCTGGGCAATGCGTTCCGCGGCGAGGGGCTCGCCACCATGATCAGCGGGGTCTTCAACGGTTTTCCGCTCAACGCCTTCAGTCAGAACACCGGCTTGATCGCAATGACGCGGGTCCGGAGTCGGTACGTCGTCGCAGTCGGTGGCGGGATCATGGTGCTGATGGGCTTGATCCCGAAACTTGGAGCGATCGTTGCTGCGATCCCGCCGGCCGTGCTTGGAGGCGGAGCTATTGTCATGTTTGGCATGACGACTGCCGCGGGCATCCAGGAACTCGCGGGAGTGAAGTACGAGGGCACTCACAACGCGCTCATCGTGGCCGTATCGCTGAGCGTCGGCGTGCTCCCGATGGCGATGCCGGCGCTTCTCGAACACGTGCGGGGGCCACTCGCCCTGGTGCTCGAGAGCGGCATTTTTCTCTGCGCGATCGTCGCAGTTCTTCTGAACGCCGTACTCAACCGAAGCCCGAAAATTTCAATTACACAACAGGAAGGAACCGACACGATGTCGACAACCGAGAACCCCACCCCCAGCGAGGCCGACCTCGCCCACCTGCGCGCGACAATCGCCCTTGCCGACGAAGCCCGCCAGGCGGGACGGCATCCGTTTGCCTCGATTGTGGTCGCTGCCGACGGACGCGTGATCGCGTCGAAGGGGAACAACTCGATGCCGCCGGAGGGCGACCCCACCCAGCACGCTGAGTTGCGTGCCGCGGCGGAGGCGGCGACCGCGGTGCCCCTGGACGAACTCCCCGGGGCGACGCTCTATACGAGCGCCGAACCGTGCGTGATGTGCACCGGGGCCGTGTACTGGACCGGCATCGGCCGGATCGTGTACGCGCTCTCCGAGCACCGGCTGCTGGGAATCACCGGCGATGACCCGGAGAACCCGACCTTCGATCTGCCGTGCCGCGAGGTGATCGCGCACGGGCAGCGCCACATCGAGGTTCTCGGGCCACTGCTGGAGGACGAAGCCGCGGCGAGCCACGCCGACTTCTGGACGCGTCAGACGAGCTGAGCGGCGGACTCAGTAGGGCTCCGCGCCCTCGGCCGAGTTCTCGGCTGAGGGCGCGGAGGCATTATCGAGGTGCGCCGTGGGCGGCGACGAAGTCCACCGCGGTTGTCGTGATCTCCTGAACATAGGGCTGGAGTGCATCAACGTGGCGCAAGAATCGTGGCGTCTCCGCCCACAGTGCTCTCGCCTCGGGGGAGCGGAACCGCGTAATCACGATCAAGTCCGTGCCGCCTCGCGTGCGATACATCTCGTTCCCGAGCCAGCCGTGTGCGGTGGCCTCGATGCTCATGCGCTGCGTCTCGGCGATCTGGAACTGGATTAGTGCGTCGAGCCCGCCGTCGCGGGCGGTAAACGTGTTGATCGAGATGAACGGGGTGCTTGGCTGCTGCTGCTGCTCATTCATGGTGTTCTCCTTGCTTCGGGGGGGGG
>NZ_FUID01000010.1 GCF_900163635.1 Leucobacter sp. 7(1)
ACTTGGAGGCCGGCCACCGATCAGCCGGCTGCTACCAACCTGATGGCCGGGTACACCTAGAGCGTGCGATCCCGCGCCTGCCGCTAGGTTCACACGCCCCGGCGCCATGCCCAGGGAACCACCGCCGAACTTCGCCGCCCTACACGACCCAATTTATCGCGCCCGAGCCAAATCCACGCAAAAATGCGTCAGCTTAGATAAATTGCCTACGTTTCGGCGGAACGCACCGGAGCGGAACGCACCGGAGCGGAACACCGGAGCGGCAGACCGGCGGCAGACCGGCGGCAGACCGCTCTTAGAGCTCCGCGATGACGAGCTTCTTCATCGTCAGCATGCGTTCAAACGCACCCGGGCGTTCCATCAGTTCCCCGATGTTCTCGGGCACGATCTGCCAGCTCACCCCGAAGCGGTCCGTGAGCCAGCCACACGCCTCCGCCTCCGGCACCGCCGACAGCGCGTCCCACAGCCGGTCAATCTCGGCCTGATCGGGGCACCGCACCTCGAGCGACATCCCCGGGGTGAACGTGAAGTCCTGGGACACGCCGGAGTCCATCGCGGTCAACCACTGCGCGCCCGGCCCCGGGGCCCCGATCCGAAACTCGCCGAACATGATGGCCTCTGGCGTTGCTGGACCGGTCTCCCGCCCGTAGGGCACGAGCGTGCCGACCGCGGCATCAGGGAAGACCGAGGTATATAAGGCCACGGCCTCGGCCGCCCGGTTCTGCGCGGCACCACCGAACATCAAGCTCGGCATCATGAACGGTCGCGGATCTCCGTCTGGGTCCGTCAAAATGAGCTGCCAGCTCACCCCGTATCGGTCCTCCACCCAGCCGTAGCACGGGCTGAACGGATATTCCGCGAGCGGCATGAGCACCCGGCCACCGTCGCTGAGCGCCGCCCAGCTGCGCTCGAGTGCCGCCCGGGCCGCGGCCGCCTGCGCAGCTTCGTCCCCGGCGTCCGCGAAAAATAGCGGGTCGAAATTCAGCATCAGGGAGAGTGAGGGGTTCGGCCGAAACTCGCCTCCGGCATTGATGAGCACGAGTCGAGTCCCCCACACGTCAACGGCAACCGTGAGCGGCTCACCTGCGAGGGGCTCTTGGAACTCGAGCAGACCCTCAGTCGGGTAGCGCGATTCAATCTCAGAGCTCGTGTGCGGGAGCGCAGTCGCGTAAAACGCTCCTGCCTCCGCCGCGGTGCCCACACACCAGATGTTGGGCACAATTCGTTGCAGCGTCGTCGGTGCCATCGTCCTCATCCCTTCACCCGCACCCGCGCCCGGTCGACCGCGCGTGTGGGGCAAGTATCCGCCTGTGCGGCGCACACCACAACCCGGAGTTTTCCCGGAAAACAGTGCAGGCCGGCCCCCGTGTGGGGGCCGGCCTGCACGACACGCGGTGCGGGATCAGTCGCGCAGCTTCGCGTCGAACGCGAGCTCGGCCGCGGCCACACCAGCGAGCTTCGCTTCGCTCGCCTCCTCGGCCTTCAGCGTGCGGTCTTCTGCGCGGAATCGGAGGGCGAAGGTCAGCGCCTTCTGCCCCTCGGGGATCCCGGTGCCGCGGTAGTCGTCCACGATCCGAGCCTGCTCAAGCAGTGCGCCCGCGCCGACAGTCACCACGGCAAGCACATCACCGGCGGCAATCTCTGCGTCGACAACGAGGGTGAGATCCTGCGTCGCTGCCGGGTAGGTGGAGAGCTGGTGAGTCTCCGGCTCCTGCGGGGCGAGCTCAATGAGTCGATCCAGGTCGAGCTCGAACGCCATAATGCGACCCGGCAGGTGGCTGTTTGCTGCAAGCTCGGGCAGCAACTCACCCGCAACGCCAACGGGTTCCAGGCCGTCATCCACCCGAATGCTCAGCTCGGCTGTGCGCCCGGGGTGGAACGCGCGGTGCGCGCCCTGGGTCACAACGAGTTCAGCGGACACGGCCTCGGCAACCGTGCGCGCCGCGTCAAGCGCGTCCGCCCAGTCGTAGACGCGGGGCTGCTCGCCCGCCTGTTTGGCGACGGCCTCTCCGATCAGCAGGCCCGCGGCTCGGCGCGGCTGCGCCGGGACCGAGGCGTAGAGCGCGTCGAGCGTCGTCGCGTCAGGCTTCTGAGCGAGCGGCGGAACCTCCGCGGTGCCGAGGTCGGCGGCCGGCACGAACACCGCACCGAACTCGACGAGCGCGAGGTCGGTCAGGCCGCGCGACACGTTGCGGCGTGCCGCGGTCACGAGTCCGGGCAGCAGCGACCGCCGCATGAACGAGTACTCGCTATCGAGCGCGTTCGCGAGCTTGACCGCGGGCACGGGAGCTCCGGGCGCAACGTGGCCGGGCGCGGCGACGTCTTGGGTCACTCCGTCGATGACGGGTGCCACCGGCTCAACGCCCGCGCCGAATGCGTCGAGCTGAGCCTGGCTCACGAACGGGTAGCTCTGCACCTCGTCGAGACCCGACGCGGTCGAGACGTTCGCGGCGCGGCGGCGCAGACGCTGTGCGCGGGTGAGCCCTCGCCCGGGGGGCGCAACAGGCAATACGGAGGGGATCCGGTCGTAGCCGACAACGCGCGCGACCTCTTCGATCAGGTCGGCACTCCTCGTGAGGTCCGAGCGCCAGCTTGGCGGGGTCACGAGGAGTTCGGTGCCGCTCGCGTCGACCGAGGTCACGCCGCAGCCGATCATCTCGATCGCGCCGCGCGCCTCGGCGTCGGTGTAATCCGCACCGGTCAGGCCGTTGACGCGTGCCAGGGACAGGCGCACCTCGGTCGGGGTCCAGGGGGCCACGATTTCCGCGCCCAGGTCATCGGGGGTGCCGCCGGCGAGCTCGACGAGCAGGTCCACCATGCGCTGCGCTGCGGCGCGGGCCACGAGCGGGTCGACGCCGCGCTCGAAGCGCTTCGACGCCTCGCTCGAGAGCTTGTGCCGCCGTGCGGTGCGCGCCACCGAAACAGTGTCAAATGTTGCGGCCTCCACGAGCACATCGCGTGTCGACTCGTCGGCCTTTGTCGATTCCCCGCCCATGACCCCGGCGAGGCCGATCGCGCCGGACTCATCGGCAATCACGAGGTCCTCGGGGTGCAGGGTGCGCTCCTGCCCGTCGAGCGTGACAAGGGTCTCCCCCGGCGCTGCACGGCGCACGGTGATCCCGCCCGTGAGCTTTGCGAGATCGTAAGCATGCAACGGCTGGCCCAGCTCAAGCATCACGTAGTTCGAGATGTCGACCTCAAGCGAGAGGCTGCGGATGCCGGCGAGCTGCAGCCGCGCCACCATCCAGGCCGGGGTCGGACGCGACTGGTCGATCCCGCGCACCGCGCGCGCGACAAAACCGGTGACCCCGGCGCGATCACGGATCGGTGCCCGGTCGTCGAGTGTCACCGGGAAACCGGAGGCAGGGGCCGGGGAGACGGCCGCGGCCGGATCCCGGAATGCGGCACCCGTCGCGTGCGACACCTCGCGGGCGACGCCGCGGATCGAGAACGCGTAGCCGCGGTCGGGGGTGACGTTGATCTCGACGGCGGTCTGGTCAAGCCCGAGCAGCGCCTTCGCATCCGCGCCGGCGGGGGCGTCGATCCCGAGCCGAGACAACACGATGATGCCGTCGTGGTCCTCGCCCAGGGTCAGTTCCCGCGCGGAGGCGATCATGCCGTCTGAGACGTGTCCGTAGGTCTTGCGGGCCGAGATCTCGAAACCGCCAGGCAGCACGGCGCCGGGCAGGCTCACGACAACAAAGTCACCCGCATCGAAGTTGTGGGCACCACAGACGATGCCGCGCACGTCCGCACCGCCATCGGCAGCAAGCTGCCCCTCGGGGGCAACGCGCACCTGGCACCAGTTCACGGTCTTCCCGTTGGAGTGCTCTTCCGGCTCGCGGGAGAGTACTTCACCGACGACAACGGGACCCGTGACGTCGAAGCGGCGGATGTCTTCCTCTTCGAACCCGACCCGGACGAGGTCCGCGTGGACCGCTTCAGGGGTGACCTCGGCGGGCAGCTCGACGAACTCGCCAAGCCAGCTGAGTGGAACGCGCATTAGACCAGTCCTCCGAACTGACGGTTGAAGCGGACGTCGCCCTCCACCATGTCTCTCATGTCATTGATGTCGTGCCGGAACTGCAGCGTGCGCTCCAGCCCCATGCCGAAGGCGAATCCCTGGAACTCGTCGGCATCGATCCCGGCCGCGGCGAGCAGTTTCGGATCGACCATGCCGCAGCCGCCCCACTCGACCCAGCGCGCCCCGCCCTTGGCGTTGGGCTGCCACACGTCCATTTCGGCGGACGGTTCGGTGAATGGGAAGAAGTTGGGGCGCAGCCGGATCTTGGCCTCCGCGCCAAACATCTGGCGTGCGAAGTGCTCGAGCGTGCCGCGCAGGTGAGCCATCGTGAGACCCCGATCGATCGCGATTCCCTCGATCTGGTGGAACACGGGGGTGTGGGTCGCGTCGAGCTCATCTGTGCGGTACACGCGGCCCGGAGCCACGACGTACACGGGGAGTTCGCGTTCGAGCAGTGAGCGGATCTGCACCGGTGAGGTGTGAGTACGCAGCAGCAGGTGCCGGTCCGCGGGCTCGACAAAGAACGTGTCCTGCATCGCACGGGCCGGGTGATCCGGGTCGAAACCGAGCGCGTCGAAGTTGAACCACTCGTGCTCAACCTCGGGTCCTTCGGCGACTTCCCACCCCATACCGATGAAGATGTCGGAGGCCTCGTCCTGGAGTTGCGCGAGCGGGTGGCGTGTGCCAGCGCGACGGCGTGAGGGGGCGGCGGTCACATCGACGGTCTCAGCAACGAGGCGCGCTGCGGCTTCGAGCTCCCCGAGCTCTGCCTCGCGCGCCTGAAATGCACCCTCGACTCGGCCGCGGGCCTGCCCCATGAGCTTGCCTGTTGCGGCCTTCTCATCCTTGGGCACTTCGCGCATGCGAGCGTTGAGCTGGGCGATGGCGGAGCCGTCACCGGCGTGCTCAGTGCGCGCGGCCTTCAGTGCGGCAACCGAGTCGGCTGCGGTGAATGCGGCGAGCGCCGCCGCGACGGCCGCGTCGGCGGCTTCCTGGGTGATCGGATTGAGGTCAGACACGGGTGTTGAGTCTACCCTGTGTCACGCCGCTCTGGCTCGGTGTCCAGCCACATCCGGGTAGCATGGGGCCATGCAGAGTTCGCGACACGCAGCGTGCGCTCGCCCGGTAGCCCGGGTGAGCCGTGGTGTCCGCGTTCTCCGGGGGGCCGCCGCCGCGCTCGTCGCCACGCTCCTTGCCGCGGCTTCGCACGGCATCGCGGGCGGCGTTGTGACCTGGGCCTCGGTCGCCGCGACAGTCGTCTTTACGTTGCCGCTGTGCGTCGCACTTGCCGGGCGGGTGGGGTCACTGTGGCGTCTGAGCATCGCTGTGAGTGCCTCACAGTTTGTGTACCACTGGACCTTTGCGGGGCTCGGGCTCACGAGTGGCGCGGCCGCTGATGCACCAATGGTCTCCCCGCACGCTGCTCACCTCGCGGCGCTGGAGTCATTCGCGCCGGATCTCGCCTCTGCCGGGGCCGCCGATGCGTCGATGTGGTTCTGGCACGCCGTCGCTGCAGTGCTCACGATCACACTGCTCGCTCGTGGCGAGCGCGCGGTCATGGCGCTGGGCCGCACGCTGCTGCGCGCACTGCCGGTCACACTCGTGCGGCTGCCGGTTCCGGTGCCCCGCCCGACCCCGTGCCTGACATCGCCGCGAATTCCACTGCAGGATCGCCTCCTGGCAGCATCCGCGATCACGCTCCGCGGTCCGCCCTGCGCGGCCTGATCCAGTTTCTTTTCTCCATTCCCGGGTCGGGATTACGCGGCGAGCGTCGCTGCCCGGCGACCCCATTCCGGCGACCTCGCCGAAGGAAAGCAGATTGCTATGTCCCGTTCGACACCCCGCACCCTGAGCCCGTTTGATTCCGCCACTGCGCGTGTGCGGACTGCAACGCGTCGCAGACAGGGAGCCGTTGCCGCGGTGTTCCTGATTGCCGGTGCGTCGCTGTTCGGCGTCGCGTCACCCGCGCTCGCGCACGATGAACTCATCAACACCACTGTGGTGACAGATGAAGTCACCGGTGATGTCCAAGCGTTCCAGCTGAGTTTCAGCAACAGCATCATCGAGGTCGGGACGGAGATCATCGTGACCGGTCCGGACGGTGCGGACGCGGCGGATGGCACCCCGGAGATCGAAGGCCCAAAGGTTACTCAAGGGCTGCAGGCGGATCTTGCACCCGGGGAGTACACCGCTGCCTGGCGCGTGGTATCGAGTGACGGCCACCCCATCGAGGGGGCCTTCGGTATCGCGATTGACGCGGCGGGGGGCGGGGAGATTGTTGCTGCCCCGGCACCCTCGGGACCCGCGTCGGAGACAGAAACTGAGATCACGGCCGAGGGCGATTCCCCATCGGCCCAGGACTCTGACGGCCTGCCCGTTGGCGCGATCATCGCGATCGTTGTCGGCGGCGTTGCGGTCGTCGGCGGCGGGGTGACCGCGGCGATTGTCGCGAACCGCCGCCGCGCCCAGGGCATGGCCGCTGACGCGGCACCTGGCGCGGACTCCTGATCCACCACAGATTTCACTGACACTTGCTGAAAGGCACCACATCATGACACACACCTTTGTGACACGCACGCGTGCGCTCCGCCCTGCCCAGCGCCTCCTCGCCGTTTCGGGGGCTGCGCTCGCTGCCTCGCTTCTGCTCACGAGCTGCGCAGGAGCTCCGGCCGCGTCTGAGCCGAAGGCGGCTTCCGAGACCGCCGCGGATTCGGCCTCGGCGTTCGAACTCACCGACGGTTGGGCAAAGGCTGGCGACGGGATGACCGGCGTGTTCGGTTCGCTCACGAACTCCGGCGACACCGACCTGAACCTCGTGAGCGTCGAGAGCCCCGCGGCCGGCATGATCCAGCTCCACGAGACTGTCACCACCGGCGCGAACGCCACGATGCGGGAGAAGGAGGGCGGCTTCATCGTCCCCGCAGGCGGCTCCTTCGAGCTTGAGCCCGGCGGCAACCACATCATGTTCATGGACCTGGCCGAACCGCTGCTTGCGGGCGACGAGGTCAAGCTCACCCTGAACTTCGCGGACGGTTCGACTGCGAAGACAAGCGTGCTTGTGAAGGACTATGAGGGCGCGCAGGAAAACTACGAGGACGTCGAGGGTATGGATCACGGCGACATGGAAGGCATGGATCACGGCGACACCGACGCCGGCGCGTCGAGTGACGAGCATGCCGGATAGCACCGCCGGTTCTCGCACGGCGCCCGAGGCCCGCGATGCGCGGCGCTTCGGGCGGCGTGCCCTGCTCACGAGCGGGGCGGCAGGCGCCGGGATCGGGGCTGCACTCGGCCTCGGTGCGGCGCTTGGCATCCCCGCGCTCCGCGAATCGGGCGAAAGCGCTGCCTCCGCCACCGACTTTGGGGGCGAGACGCTCCCCTGCCACGGCGCGCACCAGGCGGGGGTCACGACTCCCCCCACCGCACACCAGCGGTACGTCGCGTATACGCTCAAACCGGAGACGGATCGCGCGGCACTTGTCCGGATGTTTCGGATCCTGACGGGTGACGTCGAGGGGCTCACCTCGGGCGTTGCACCGCTTGCGGACTCGGAACCCGAGCTCGCGGCGCGCCCGTCCCGCCTCACGGTGACCGTCGGTGTGGGGCCAGCGCTCGTGGATCGGGTTGATCCCGCGCGTCGGCCCGACTGGCTTGCGCCACTGCCCAAGTTCAGCCTGGACAAGCTCGATGGGCGTCACGACGGCGGCGATCTGCTGATCCTGTTCCAGGCCGACGATCCGCTCCCGATCGCGCACGCCGCACGCATGCTGTATCGCGATCTGCGGAGTTTCGCGGACCACGCCTGGACCCAGCAAGGGTTCCGGCAGGCGCGCGAGTCCGAGCCGGATGGCACGACAATGCGCAATCTCATGGGCCAGGTCGACGGCACGATCAACCCGGACCCGGAGCATGAGGACTTTGCGGAACTCGTGTGGGTGCAGGAGTCGGACGGGAGGCCTGCCGCGACTTCGTGGCTCACCGGGGGCAGCGCGCTTGTGCTGCGCCGGATCCGGATGGAACTCGACACGTGGGAGCGTGTGGACCGTCCGGGTCGCGAGCAGACAATCGGGCGCTCGCTCACTGACGGTGCCCCGCTCACGGGGGGCACCGAACACACTCCGGTGGACTACGAGGCGAAGAATGCGCTGGGGCTTCCCGTCATTCCGAGCTACGCGCACATTCGTCGGGCCAGGTCTGAGGATCCGTCGGAGCGGATTTTCCGCCGCGCGGTGAACTACGACGAGGGAGGCGAGTCAGGGTTGCTGTTTGCCTGCTATCAGCGCAATCCGTTGACCCAGTTCGTGCCGATCCAGCAGCGCCTGGATGAGCTCGATCTGCTCAACGAGTGGGTCACGCACACGGGCTCGGCCGTGTTCGCGATCCTGCCCGGGTTCAACAACGGGCAGTTGCTCGGCGGCACGCTCCTGGGCGAGACTCCGAGCGGCGGTTAAGCCGACGAATTTCTGGCGCTCCACCTCGAGGCGGTGGCGGGACTACGGTCCCGTCGCCGCCTCCGTCGTATCGTAGGCGTCACGGTGCGCGACGATCTCGGATTGGTGCGTGCTGGCCCACTCTGCAATCGCCATCACCGGGCCCACCAGCGTGCGCCCGAGCTGCGTCGCCCGGTATTCGACTCGGGGCGGGATTTCCGCGTACACCGTGCGATCCACGAGCCCGTCGCGCTCAAGCTGCCGCAGCGTGAAGGTCAGCATGCGCGCGGAGATGCCCGGCGTCATACGTTTGAGCTCCGTGAAGCGGTACGGCCCCTCTTGCAGCATGCCGATGAGCATCATGCTCCACTTGTCTCCAACGCGGCTCAGGATCGACCGGAAGACCTCAGCTTCGGTCCCGTCAACATCGCAGATGTGCTGCATATTGGGTTCGTCCCCATCGGGGGCAAAGAGCGCCTGAGTGCTGGGGGGACGTACGTCTGCTCGCATGCGCGGCTTCCTTTCATTGACGGATTCGAGGTGAGGCACGTTACACGGAGGTAACTCAGTCACGTTGCGGTGCCTGCCCCCTCATGCCTGATACTTACTCACTGTACCTCAGTTACCATTTGTTACTCTAGGAGTCGATCCGTGCTTGCTCTGACCATCACGACCTGGGTGCTCTCCGGCATCCTCGCGTTCATGTTTCTCATGGCCGGGGGCATGAAGCTCGCGAAGCCTCACGCGGACCTGCCCATGCCCACCCTCCAGGTGCTCTCCCCTGGCCGCGTCAAGTTCATCGGTGCCGCTGAGGTCCTCGGTGCCCTCGGCGTGATCCTTCCGCCACTGTTCGGAGCGGCACCGCTCCTGGCGCCCCTCGCGGCAATCGGGCTCGCGATCATCCAGGTCCTCGCGGTACCCGCCCACCGACGCCTGAATGAGCCGTTCATCATGAACATCCTGCTGGCCGTGCTCGCACTCGCCGTGGCGGTTCTCTCCGCCCTCGCGTTCGGTGGAGTGCGGCTGTGACCGCCGCAACCGCCGAACCGGCAGCGCACACCGAAGGGTTGCGAGCGGCCGGACAGCCAAGCGCGGGCAGCACACGCGCGATCTGGCTGATGCTCGGGGCCGCTTTCGTGACGATCCTGAACGAGACCGTCATGGGCGTCGCCCTCCCCCACCTCACCGCGGACCTGGGCATCACTCTCAGCGCCGCACAGTGGACCACCACGGCATTCATGCTCACAATGGCCGTGGTGATCCCCACCACCGGGTACCTGCTGCAGCGCTTTACGACCCGACAAATCTTCACGATCGCGATGTCCCTGTTCACCGCGGGCACGCTCCTCGGCGCACTCTCCCCGACATTCCCAATCCTGCTGGGCGCGCGCATCGTGCAGGCCGCGGGCACGGCCATGATGATGCCGATGCTGATGACCGCCATCATGACCCTCATCCCCGCAGAATCCCGCGGCCGGTTCATGGGCCGGATCACGATTGTCATGGCGGTGGCCCCCGCGCTCGGCCCAACAGTGTCCGGGCTGATCCTCAACGCGTTCTCCTGGCGCGCGCTGTTCTGGTTCGTGCTCCCCATTGGCGCCTTCATGCTTGTGCTTGGCCTACTGCAGCTGCGCAACATCGGCGAGACCCATAAGACACCCCTCGACCTGCTCTCGATCCCACTCTCCGCGCTCGGTTTCGGCGGGCTTGTGTACGGCTTCTCAACCGTCGGGGCCGGGGGCGAGGGGCAAGCCACCACAGGAATCATCACCCTTGTTGCGGGGTCGGCCGCGCTCGCACTGTTTGTGTGGCGGCAGATCGTGCTGCAGCGCGATGACCGTGCGCTGCTCGACCTCCGAGTGTTCCAGTCACGCTCCTTTGCCCTGGCCGTCGCGCTCGTGGTCGTGATGATGGCGGCGATGTTTGGCACGCTCATCCTGCTCCCGGTGTACCTGCAGAACGTGCTGCTGCTCGACCCCGTCACGACGGGGTTGCTCATGCTGCCGGGCGGACTCATCATGGGCCTGATCGCTCCACTGATCGGACGCCTCTTTGATCGGTTCGGCCCACGCCCGCTCGTGATCCCAGGCGCGATCGTCGCGAGTGCCGCACTGTGGTCGCTCACGTTCCTCTCGGAGCACACTGCCCCGGTTGTGGTCGTGCTCGGCCATGTGGCACTCTCGCTCGGTCTCGCGATGATGATGACCCCGCTACTCACCTCTGCGCTCGGTTCACTCCCGACGCAGTTGTATTCCCACGGTTCAGCCACGGTGGGGGCGATCCAGCAGCTCGCGGGGGCAATCGGGACCGCGCTATTTGTCACCGTGCTCGGCATTCGCTCGGCCTCCGCCGCGGCCGCCGGGGCCTCCGAGCTCGCCGCCTCCGCAGACGGGATCGCGTTCGCGTTTACCGTGGGCGCGGTGCTGTCGCTCCTGACAGTCGTCGGAGCCTGGTTCGTGCGCCGGCCTGTGGCGCAGTAACGCACCCCAACGCCGCGAGGCCCGTGCCCCCACTGTGGGGGTACGGGCTTCGCGGCGTGTGGTTCGGATCAGGCCACCGCGAGCCGATCCGCAGCCAGGCGGTCCCGAATCTCGGCACCGCTGAACGATCCCGCGAAGATTTCAGACCCCGGCTCAAGCCGGGCGCCCAAGCTCAAAGGCGTGCTCGCGATCACATCGAAACCCAACGAGGCCACAAGCTCCGCCGCCTGCTGGGCCGCGTCAGGGTCGTCGGATACGGCCGCGAGGCCCCGCCGATCCGGCGCACCCGCAGGCCTGGCGTCGTCCTCCATCTCGTGGTACCCGATGTGGTTCAGGGCCTTGACCACCCGCGAACCTGACAGGTGCGCCGCAACCACGGAGCTTGTGTCCGCGGTCTCGGCGAACACCGCGGGCAGCGCCCCATCCGTGGGTGCCCAGTGGTTCATCGCGTCGATCACGATGTGGCCTGCAAGCAGCTCCGGGGAGAGCGTCTCGAGCTTCGGGAGTGGGATCGCGAGGATCACCACCTCGGCGTCACGCACAGCCTCGGTGGCGGTCGCCACCCCCGCGCCCGGGGCCATCACGTCCACGATGAACTGCACGGGTGCGGGATCGCCCGAGCCGGCGAGCGTGACGTCGTGCCCCGCGGTGAGGGCCGCACGCGCGATCGCCGTTCCCACCTTGCCGACACCCAGGATCGCAATCCGGCTCATGCCTGCCCCTCTGCCCTTGCAGCCGCGACCCGGAGGTCGAGTGGGTTCGGTACAACCTCGGGCTCCGGCCCGAGCTCCGCGTCCACGAGCGGCTTGACCCGCGTGCCGAGCAGCTCAATGGAGCGCAGGAGGTCCCGCTGCGGCAAACCGAGGAAATCCATCTGCAGGAACTGCCGTGTGTGGCCCATCGCGTCGTGGAGCCGGATCATGCGCTCGGCGATCTGTTCCGGCGCGCCGATGAACAGCGCACCACGCTCCGCTTCGATGTCGTAGTGCTCACGCACGGGCGGCGCAAAGCCACGGCGCTTGCCAATGTCGGACATGCTTTCGTACCAGGCGGGCCAGAATGTGTCCCGTGCGGACTGATTAGTCTCGCCAATGAACCCGGGGTTGCCCACGGAGATCTGCGGGGCACGATCCGTCGCCGGTCCGGCCGCCCAGGCTCGCCGGTACAGGTCAGCGAGCGCCCGGAAGCGCACGGGGTCGCCCCCGAGGATGCCGTAGGAGACCGGGAGCTGGAGTTGGCCGGCGCGCACCGTGGAGTTGGGGCTACCGCCCGTGCCGAGCCAGATCGGAAGCTCGCCGCGGTCGGGCCGCGGCACAACTAGCTCGTCCTTCAGCGCGGCACGCATCGTCCCCGACCAGGTCACCTTCGGGCCCCGGTTGATCGCGAGCAACAGCTCAAGCTTCTCCGCGTAGAGCTGATCGTAGTCCTCGAGCTTGTACCCGAACAGCGGGTAGGACTCAATCGAGGAGCCTCGCCCCGCCGTGATCTCGGCGCGGCCGTTCGAGAGCGCATCGAGCGTCGCGAACTGCTGGAAGACGCGGACGGGGTCTTCGGTGCTCAGTACCGTGACAGCGCTTCCCAGCCTGATCCGCTTGGTGCGCGCAGCTGCGGCGGCAAAAATCACCGCGGCCGCGGAGGCCGGCATTTCCTCGGTGTGGTGTTCTCCGATGCCGAAGAACTCGAGCCCCACCTGATCGGCGAGTTCGATCGCCTCCAGCAGGTCTCGCTGGGCCTGCGCGGTGCTGACAAGTTTCCCGGTCGCGGGATCGGTGGCCTGGTTGCCAAAACTATAGACGCCGAGCTGCATGTCGAGGATCCTCCATCTTGTGTGTGGTTCCTCAACTCTCCTCCGGGCGCGACCCCGACTCAACTCTCAGGTGAGTCGCTTACCATTAGTAAGCATGAGCACCGCGATCGCCGCCCCAGTCCACGCCACCCCAGTCCACGTCACTTCCGACGGCGCACTCCCCCATGCGATCAACGAGGCTGAGTGCCGACTCTTCCGCGAGGCGGCCGAGCTCGCGGGACGGAAATGGACGGCCGCGGTATTGCTCGCGCTCGCGCGCGGGGCCCAACGCTTCTCCGAGCTCGCAAGCGGGATCGACGGGATCTCGGATAGGCTCCTCGCCGCGCGGCTCCGCGAACTCGAGACCCAGGGGCTCGTCACCCGCACCGTGATCCCCAGCACGCCCGTGCAGATCCGATACGGGCTGACGGGCTCCGGCACAGAACTGATCCGGATCCTGCACCCGCTTGTCCAGTGGGCGAAACGCTCAGGCGCAGCCGTGCCGAGCGCCGACGCTTAGCCGCGCTGGGTAAACGCGGTCTCGTAGATCAGCACGCTCGCCGCGGTGGCGAGGTTCAGTGACTCGGCCTGGCCATAGATCGGGAGCTTCAGAGAGCGATCCGTGAGACCGCGTTCGGTCTCGGTGAGACCCCGCGCCTCGTTCCCAAACACCCAGGCCACGGGCCCGGCGAGCACGCCCTCGGTCCGCGCGGCGAGCAGATCGGTGCCGCGCACATCCGCGGCGAGGGTTGTCAGCCCGGCCGCGCGTGCAGCCGCCACGACCTCAGCGAGATCCGGTGCGACCACTACCGGGAGGTGAAACAGCGAGCCTGTCGTGGAGCGCACAACCTTGGGGTGGAACGGATCGATACTCTCCCCCGCAAACACAACCGCGTCTGCTCCCGCGGCGTCTGCCGCGCGGAGCACCGCACCCGCGTTGCCCGGATCCCGCACCTCGTGCATGATCACCACGAGGCGGGCGTCCGCAAACGCCTCCGCCAGCGACGTCTGCCAGGTCCGGGCCACCGCTACGACGCCCTGCGGCGTGACGGTCTCCGTCATCGCAGCGAGCACCGGACCGGTGACGCGCTCCACCTCAACGTCGCCCTCGGAAGCCAGTTGATCGATCTCGTGCTGCCAGGACTCCGTACCCGTCGTGGCAAAGACTATCTCGGCAAGCCCCGGTTGGAATGCAAGCAATTCCCGGACTGCCTGCGGACCCTCAACGAGGAAGCGACCGTATTCCTGGCGCTCCTTCTTGCGAGCAAGCGCAGCGGTTTTCTTGACACGGCCAGACTTCGGGTTATCGATCACCCATCTACTGTAGCCGTCCCCTCAGCGCCTGCCGCCCACAAAAAAACCGCGAGCCCCGTCCAACTGGACGGGGCTCGCGATCACACCTGCGGAGAGGAGTTAGGCAGCCTTCGGTGCCGAGGTATCCTCGGGCAGAGCCTGCTTGGCGACCTCGACGAGCGCGGCGAAGGCCTTCGGCTCGTTCGTGGCCAGCTCAGAGAGCATGCGGCGGTCAACCTCGACACCCGCGAGGCCGAGGCCCTGGATGAAGCGGTTGTAGGTGAGGCCGTTTGCACGTGCACCAGCGTTGATGCGCTGGATCCACAGGCGACGGAAGTCACCCTTCTTCTTGCGACGGTCGTTGTATGCGTAAACGAGGGAGTGGGTGACCTGCTCCTTGGCCTTGCGGTACAGGCGCGAACGCTGTCCGCGGTAGCCCTCGGCACGCTCGAGGATTACGCGACGCTTCTTGTGGGCATTGACGGCCCGCTTGACTCTTGCCATTTCAGTTCTTCCTTACAAACTCTGTGTTAAAAAGCGTGGTGCTCGCGTCTTAGTGACCGAGGAGCTTCATTGCCTGCTTAGCGTCACCCTTGGACAGGATCTGGTCCGCACCGAGGCGACGCTTGCGGCGCGAGGACTTCACCTCGAGGTTGTGGCGCAGGCCAGCACGCTGCTTCTTGAGCTTGCCGGATCCGGTCAGCTTGAAGCGCTTCTTAGCACCCGAGTGGGTCTTCTGCTTGGGCATCGATTTCTCCTTGTTGTGTGCGCGCCCGAGGGCTGCGTTGTGTCCGGCGAGCTGACTCAGCTCTGCCGAGAACTATTCGGCTGCAGCCTCAGGCTCAGCGGCCTTCTCTGCCTTCCGAGTGGCCTTTTCCTCGGCACGGCGAGCGTTGAGCTCCGCCTTCGCCTCGGACTTGTTCTTGTGAGGGGCGATCACCATGACCATGTTGCGGCCATCGATGCGGGGGTTCGACTCCACCGTGCCGTACTCGAGGATGTCCTCCGCGAACTGCTGCAGCAGACGCACGCCCTGCTCGGGGCGCGACTGCTCGCGGCCACGGAACAGAATCATTGCCTTGACCTTGTCACCCTGGGCCAGGAAGCCGATGGCGCGCTTGGTCTTGGTCTCGTAGTCATGCTTGTCGATCTTCAGGCGGAAGCGGACCTCTTTGAGGACCGTGTTTGCCTGGTTCCGGCGAGCTTCCTTGGCCTTCTGCGCTGCCTCGTACTTGAACTTCCCGAAGTCCATGATCTTGGCAACGGGAGGCTTCGAGTTCGGGGCGACCTCTACGAGATCGAGATCGGCGTCTGCCGCCATGCGCAGCGCGGTTTCAATCGGCACGACACCGACCTGTTCGCCACCGGCACCAACCAGTCGCACTTCGGGGACGCGGATTCTGTCATTCGTACGGGGATCGCTGATCGCCGGCTCCTCTGCTTCAGTGTGAGTATTCCCCTCTGAGGGAATCACGGCTGAGGAAGATCCGGACCGCGCACGCGCCGCCCCACACCCTTCATGCTGCCTCCTGGGAGGCGGGGCGTGAACAACCCGATAACCTAGATGAGGTGCCGGGTGGGAGAATCTCCTCTTCCGCATCTCGGTGCGATACCGAGAACAGTCACCAATACTAGCACACGACCGTGTTTCCACACGACCGCGTGCTCCGCAACCCCCCGCGACAGTCAGGACAGCATGAGCGAGAACCCCAGCGACCACCCGCAGGCCCCGGAGGGCGCAACAGAACAGGACAACGTGACGCAGGCCACGCGCGACATCGCTGATGTCGCAGCGGTCGAGGTCATCACTACGGCCTCAGTTCACCTGCTGAGTGCCGCCGCGGTCAAGGTTGGCCTGGCCGACGACCCCGAGTCGCAGATTGACCTCGACGAGGCGCGCAAGCTCATCAACGCACTCGCGGGCCTGATCACCGCTGGCGCTCCGGAGGTCAGCGACATGCACGCGCGCAGCCTGCGCGACGGCCTCCGGTCCGTACAGCTTGCATTCCGCGAGGCCTCCACGATCCCCGATGCTCCCGGAAAGGGGCCGGGCGAAAAGTACACCGGCCCCGTGAACTAGAGCGATCGACCCCAGCTCCCACTTCTCCGCGCGGGACGCGCGTCTATCCCTTGATGTTTTTCATGGAGAAGTGGGAGCTGACCTTTCCGACACCCCGGATGGACATGATCCGCCCGGTCAAGAACTCCTCGTAGCGCGCAAGGTCCGCGGCCGCGATTCGCAAGAAGTAGTCCGGCGAACCGAAGAGGCGCTTCATCTCGACAACTTCCGGGAATCCGCCAGCCTCGGCCTCGAAGTGCGCAACAACCGCGGCCTCCTGGGTGACAAGGTCGACGTGCAGGATCACCTCGAAACCGCGCCCCACTGCCGCAGGATCAAGCTCCGCGCGATACCCCCGAATCACGCCCTCCCCTTCGAGTCGCTGCACGCGACGCAAACAGGGCCCGGGGGTGAGGCCGACACGCGAGGCAAGTTCGACATTTGTGATCCGCCCATCTCGCACGAGCTCGTCGAGAATTGCGTGATCGAGGGCATCCATACGACAATGTTGCACCCTTGTCCCGGTTTCCGCATCTTTTCGCACTCATATTGCGTCGATTCTCCGTCACACTGGTTCCATGCCCGCACCCCCGCCCCACTCCGCTGGGATCCCCGCTTCCCGCCGCGCTCAGATCGGGGCGGGACTCAGCGACTCGCTCGGCGTGGGACTCGGGATCTTTCCGCTCGGCATCGCGCTCGGAGTGCTCGTGGTCCAGGCCGGCCTCCCCTGGTGGGTGTCCCCCGCACTCGCGATTGGTGTCTTTGCCGGATCCGTCGAGCTTCTCCTCGTGGGCATGCTCGCTGCAGCGACGCCGCTTGTCACCATCGCGGTGACGGTTCTCGCGGTGAACTTTCGACACGTGTTTTACGCGCTCTCGTTCCCCATCACCCGAGTGCGCCCCGGGCTTCCCCGCGCCTACTCGGTCTACGCGATGGTCGACGAGGCGTACGCAACGTACGCCCTCATGCCCGCGGAGAAACTCAGTTCGGCCCGGATGGTGACGGGCCAGCTCGCCATGCAGCTGTACTGGGTCGGCGGCGGCCTCCTTGGAGTGTGGGTGGCCGGCGCGCTCCCCGCTCCGATTGAGGGCTTCGAGTTCGCGCTCGTCGCACTGTTTATCGTGATGACCCTGGACGCGCTTCGCAGCAAGCGGGAGGTACCGTCGGCACTGCTCGCCGGGCTCGCCGCCGCTGTCGCGCTGATCGCCTTCCCGCAGCAGGCCCTATTGGCGGCGCTGATCATGTTCACGGCAGGGCTTGCGCTCCGCTACGCCGTCACCCGAGGAGCCGCACATGCCTGAACTGGGCTACCTCATCAGTGCCATCGTGCTCGCCGGACTCATCACACTGCTGCTCCGCGCCCTGCCATTCGCGATCCTGAAACCGCTGCGCACGTCCCGCTTCGTGCAGGCGCTCGGGCGCTGGATGCCCGTCGGCATCATGCTGATCCTCGCTGTTGTGGTGCTCCGCGACGAGCTCGTGAAACGCCCCGGGCAGGCATGGATCGTCCTGGCAGCAGCCGCGGTCACCATCGCCGTGCACCTGCTGGGCAAGCGACGCGCGCTCCTGAGTATCGCCGCGGGGACCGCTTGTTACGTGCTACTCCTGAACCTGCTCTGAGCTGCACCCACTGAAGCGCAGCCCGCAGGCGCCCTATTCGAGCCGCTCGCCGCTCGCGTCTTCGCCGCCGGCCGGGTACTCGGCGACCTCCGGGCGACGCAACAAGAAGATCGTGCTCGCGATCAAGCCGCCCCAAATGATGATGAGTGCGAGGACGAGGAACGAGATTGCAATGGGGGTCATCGTGACGTCTCCTTCGCTGCGGCGGTGCCTACGGGCGGCCAGGGGGTGAAGCGGTCGGGGTTGTAGCGCCACGGGCTCATCGTCAGCAGGACCGAGCACAGGATGATCATCGCGATCGAGCCCCAACCGACGAGCGTCAGATATCCGCTGTCATAGCCGGAGAAGGGGGTGGCGAGCAGATCGGCGACAGTTGCGATCAGCATGTACCCGAGCACAACGGGACCGAGCACCGAGACGCACACGAGCCACACGCGTCCCACCTTGAAGGTGGAGAGTGCACTGAGGTGGCCGCTGAGCTGCGTACCGGCTCGCCGAATCCAGAGCACCGTGATTGTCATCACCACAGCCGACGCCACAATGCCAATGTTGTTGGCCCAGTGGTCGATCGTGTCGAGCGCCGTCAGCCCGGACGTTGTTCCGAAAAGCACAACCGAGATGACCGCAAGCACTCCGCCGATTCCGTACACCGCACGCTTTCGGGTGAGCCCAAACTTGTCCATCACACCCGCAAGGATCACCTCCATGATCGAGATCATCGAGGTGAGGCCCGCGAGGGTGAGCGCACCAAAGAACAGCGCACCAAAGATCTCGCCGCCGGGCATCTGGGTCGCGATCGCTGGGAACGTCATGAAGGCGAGCCCCACACCCTTCAAGCCTTCGAGCTCCCCCACGCCCACACCCTGCTGATGGGCAAAGAAACCCAGCGTCGCAAACACGCCGATCCCCGCGAGAATCTCAAACGAGGAGTTCCCGAATGCGACAACCAGGCCTGGTGTGGTCATGTTTGAGCGGCGGCGGCGGTAGGACGAGTAGGTCATCATGATGCCGAAGGCAACCGAGAGCGAGAAGAAGATCTGGCTATAGGCCGCTACCCACACCGATGGATCCGCGAGCGCGGCGAAGTCCGGCGTGAAGAGGGCGTTCAGGCCCTCCGCAGCGCCCGGCAGGAACAGCGCGCGGACCACGAGGATCACGAAGCCAACAACAAGCAGCGGGATCGCGACCATGTTCAGCCGCTGCACCCCCTTCACCACGCCAGCACCGAGCACGACAAGCGCCACACCCCACATGAGCACCAGTGGGATAAGCACGGCGGGCACGAAGTCGAGGGTGAACGGCTGATCCGCCAGCTTCAAGTATTCGCCAGTGAAGTAACCTGCCGCATCTTCGCCCCAGGACAGATTGAACGAGAACACAAAGTAACTCGAGGCCCAGGCCAGCACCGCGGTGTAGTAGATCGCGATAAACACGCAGATCATCACCTGGAACCAGCCAATTCCCTCGCCCAGTTTCCCGGCCACGCGACGCAGCGCAAGCGGGGCGGAGCCGCGGAAGCGGTGCCCGATCGCGTAGTCAAGGAACAGGATCGGGATCCCGGCCGTCAAGAGCGCGACGATGTACGGGATGAGGAAGGCCCCACCGCCGTTCTCATACGCGACTCCGGGGAACCGCCAGATGTTGCCGAGTCCCACCGCGGAACCAATCGCGGAGATGATGAACCCGAACTGTCCGGTCCATTCGGCGCGCGCGGGGGCGCTTGCTGAGGTCGTCTGCTGGCTCATCACTCTCGCTTCGTCGGCGGTCCGGTGCGGACCGAGGCACCCGGAGAGCGTAGCAGGGATCCCGCGCGCGGTCTCAGTCCGCGGCTGCGGCGATCGGGCGCACCCGCATCGAATCGACCCGCTCGGCGATCGCATCGGAGCTCGCCCAGGCTGTCTGAGCTCGCTGCAGCAGGGCACTCAGTTCGTCCCGGGCCAGCCCCGGGGCCAACTTGACGTTCACGTCAACCTCCGGCGCGAGGAGTCGGCCCTCCGGGTCCCCAGGCGAAAGCCAGAGATCGGTCACCGCGGGTTCCCCGGCCACAGCGGCACGAAACGCTGCGAGCACCTCTTCATCAGCCCATGCCGGCACATAACGCTCCCCCAGTGCGAGGGCGCGCAGGGCCGGTCGGCGCACCCCGTACTCAGCCTCCGCGGTCGCGGCGTCAATGATCATCAGGTCGGTGAGTTCTTGCACGGCCGCCAGCGCCGCCTGCGTTGCGGGGACCGGGATCGGCCGCGCCTCGGGATGCCAGCGCGACAGCGTCTCGACCGAGCTGAACACGGGCAGTACACGCCTGCCGTCCGGTGCAGCGACAGTCACGATCGACAACTCCTGCGTTTTCTCCACGGTTTTGCCCTCGGGGGTGACCCCCAGCTCGCCGGCTTCTGCAAGCATGGGGACGAGTACCCGGCATTCGCTGAGCGCCGCGACGACTGTTGCGTGCGCCTCCGCGATGTCTGCAACCGCGGCCCAGTGCGCCTCAGCAGAACCGGCCGCAGCCGCGGCGGCGGCGGCTGAACGCAGCCCAGCCACAGCTGCCGTCAGGGCCGCCGGGGTCTCGCCGGAGTCGTCCGCAAATGCCGTGCCGTGGTGATCGAACGTCCGCCCTTCCCAGGGGAACCCCGCCGAGTCGCCGGTGCCCCCGGGGACCAGGCTCTCCGGAACGCCGGTTGAGCGCGGCGCGTCACCCGTGGACGGGAGCTTTTTGATCGCCATGTGGTCCCCTACTTCCCCTGGGCCTCGCGGTGATTGATCGCTAGGCCCGATCTGCGGGCCGGCCCGCAACGTCAAGCGCGGCCGGGAGCGTGAACGCCCCATCGTAGAGCGCTTTCCCGATGATTGCCCCCTCGAGTCCAGCCGGGACCAACTCGCGCAGCGCAACAAGGTCGTCGAGCGTCGAGACGCCTCCGGAGGCGACAACCGGGCGATCCGTGCGCAGGCACACCTTCCGAAGCAGCTCGATGTTCGGGCCGCGCATCGTGCCGTCCTTGGTGACGTCCGTCACCACGTAGCGCGAGCAGTTGGCGTCCTCCAGGCGATCCAGCACGTCCCAGAGATTCCCGCCGTCCTCGGTCCAGCCGCGGGTCGCGAGCGTCTCGCCACGCACGTCGAGACCCACCGCTACCTGATCACCAAAGCGCGCGATCACCGATCGTGTCCACTCCGGGTTCTCCAGGGCTGCCGTGCCGAGGTTGACCCGGCGCACGCCCATCTCGAGTGCGGCCTCCAGGCTTTCATCGTCGCGGATCCCGCCCGAGAACTCGATATCGATCGCATCGCCGGCGCGCTTCACGATCTTGCGTGCCACAGCGACGTTGCTGCCACGCCCAAAGGCCGCGTCAAGGTCGACAAGGTGGATCCACTCAGCGCCCTGCTCGATCCAGTCCATCGCCGCATCGACGGGGCTGCCGTAGTCGGTCTCGGTGCCGGCTTCGCCCTGCGTGAGCCGGACAGCCTTCCCGTTGACCATGTCGATCGCGGGCAGCAGTTGCAGCTTGGGGCCCTCGGTGAACTCGCTCATGTGTATTGCGCTCCTTGTGAGGCTGTGGTCGTGTGTGATCCGAACATTCGTGTTCGGCGGTTGTGGCGCACGTGCGCTAGAAGGTCGCGATCCAGTTACGGAGCAGCTGGATCCCCGCGTCGCCGGACTTTTCCGGATGGAACTGCGTCGCGCTCAACGGGCCGTTCTCTACGGCGGCGACAAATCGCTCACCGTGTTCCGCCCAGGTCACACGAGGACGGGTCGACTCTGTTCGGCCTTCGAGGGTCCATTCCGTCGCCGCGTTCGAGTGAACGAAGTAGAAACGCTCCGCTTCGATGCCCGCGAACAGCCGCGAGTCCGTGGGGGCCGCTACGGTGTTCCACCCCATATGCGGCAGCACGGGTGCGACAAGCTCGCGCACCGTACCGGGCCACTGTTCGAGGCCCGTAGTCTCCTGGCCCCGCTCGATTCCTGCATCGAACATAATCTGCAGGCCGACGCAGATACCAAGCACCGGGCGGCCACCGGCGAGACGCCGATCGATCAGTTCGTCTCCGCGCACGTCGCGGAGCTGCTGCATGACCGCGTCGAACGCGCCGACGCCGGGGACGAGCAGGCCGTCCGCCTCCTGCACGGCCCGCGGGTCCCGCGTGAGCTCGGGTTCCGCCCCGGCCGCGGCGAGGGCTTTCACAACGGAGTGAACATTGCCCGAACCGTAGTCGAGCACAACCACCCGCGGAGCGGTTCCGCTCACAGTGCACCCTTGGTCGACGGGATCCCGGTCACGAGCGGGTCGAGGGACTTGGCCTGGCGGAATGCGCGGGCGAAGGCCTTGAACTCGGCCTCCGCGATGTGATGCGGATCCCGGCCTTCACTGAGCTTCAGGTGCACGGTCAGGCGGGCGTTCAGCACGAGCGCCTCGAAGAAGTGTCGTACCATCGACCCGGTGAAGTGCCCCCCGATGAGGTGAAATTCAAAGCCGGCAGGCTCCCCGGAGTGGACAAGATAGGGCCGGCCCGAAATATCGACGACGGCCTGCGCGAGCGCCTCGTCGAGCGGAACGAATGCGTCACCGTAGCGCGAGATGCCCCGCTTGTCCCCGAGCGCCGCGAGCAGCGCCTGGCCAAGCAGAATGCCCGTGTCCTCGACGGTGTGGTGCACATCGATCTCAACATCCCCCGTCGCACGCACAGTCAGGTCCGTGAGCGAGTGCCGAGCGAAGGCCGTGAGCATATGGTCAAAGAAGGGCACGCCTGTCTGAATATCCGAGGCACCCGTCCCGTCAAGGTCAAGGCTCAGGCTAATCTGCGACTCACTCGTGGAACGCTCGAGAGAGACTGTGCGTGTGGCTGCGGTCATGCAGCCCAGTCTATCCGGCTTCGCTCAGCTCCTGCGGCCCGGTTGCGCGCTGCCGATCCCGGCCCCGTCTGGCGAGCGCGACCGCGAGCCAGACTCCCGCGAGCACCACGAATATGCCGAGCACGATCCAATCCGGCACGTTCGCCGAGAATCGCATCACGGCCGACTCGAGCCGCGCCTGATCAGTCGCTCCGAGCACCCCGCCGAGCGAGGTCGTCCCCTGTGTCACGAGCAGCAGCACACCGATGCCAATCGTGATGATCCCGCCCACAACGTTGGTCCACGCGTTGCGCCAGCGTCCGATCACGAGTTCCCGTGGGCGCACCCAGCGGCGCACCGCGGGAACACGATCCCACAGCAGCGCGAGCAGCACAAGCGGCACGGTCATTCCCGCCGCGAACACGAGCAGCACAAGCCCACCCGCGAGCGCGCTTCCGCCGAAGGCCGCAAACGTCAATGCCGCACCCAACATGGGCCCCGCACACACTCCGGCAAGTCCATAGACAGTCCCGAGGGCGAATACCGAAGCAATGGAAGCGCTCTCAGCGCCGCGCTGCGGAACGACCCCCGGGAGCCGGATCCCGACAAGCATCGCTGCGCCCAGAATGATGACAAGCACCGCGCCCACGGTCACGAGGGTGAAACGGTGCTGATTCACCCAGGCCCCGAGCGTTCCTGCGAGGAGGCCCAACGGCACAAGCGCGGTGGCAAGGCCGAGGAAAAACACTCCGGTGCGCGCCAACAGCGCACCCGGGCTCGAGAACGCGTAGGCGAAAAACGCGGGCAGCAGCATCACCGAGCACGGACTCAGCAGTGTCAAGACACCGCCCAGGAATGCGCCCAGCAGACTCAGACTCACGCGGGGACTGCTTACTTCGCGGCGGCCAGGGAGTCGTCGAGCAGCGCCCGGAACGACTCGATCGGCTGCGCACCGCTCATTGCCTGTCCATCAACAACAAAGAACGGCACGCCGGTCACTCCGAGCTGCTGCGCCTGCGCAGTGCTGTCGGCGACCGCCTGCGCGTGATCGGGCTTGTCCATGTCCTGCGCGAAGCGTTCAAGGTCTGCGACCCCGGCCGTCTTCGCGAACGCAACGAGTTCGTCCTTCGGGAGATCCGGGTGTCCACTCTCGGGTGCCGCAGCGTAGACTGCCGAGACGAACTCGGCGTACCGCCCCTGCTCCCCCGCCGCGCGCGCGGCCGCCGCGGCGCGGGTGGATTCCTCACCGAAGAACGCGACGTCGTGGAACTCGACACGCACCTTGCCGCTGTCAACGTACTCCTGCACCACAGCGGGGAGCGTGTCACGCGAAAACACCGCGCAGAACGGGCAGCGGAAGTCCACCCACTCGCTCAGCACGACCGGCGCGTCAATATCCCCGATGGCCATCGGGTCGCCGTCGATCCGACGTTCGACATTCGGCGCACCCGCATCCGCGCCGGATCCGGCACCGGCCGTTGTGCCGTTCCCCTCAGCTGCCGGGGCACCCGAGGACCCGGTGCCCTGAAACAGCTGCACGCCGCCGAACACGATCCCGAGGGCCGCGACCGCGGCGAGGATCACATTGAGTGTCCGCGACCGGCGCAGCTTCCGCTCGAGTTCATGACGAGGCAGTGTCTCCGGGGGCTGAGTCATAGCTCCAGGCTAGCGGGGCCGCATGCTGCCGAATGCAGGGCGCTCTCAGCTTGCGTATCGGGGCCTGTCTCAGGCAGTGGCCCCGCCCGGGCCGAGACCGGCGATCGCGTCGATGACCGTGCTCGTTTCCTCCGGGGTACCCGCGGTGATGCGAAGGTGCCCGGGAACGCTCAGGTTGCGAATCAGGATGCCCTGTTCGCGCAGCGCCGCGAAGGTCGCTTCGGGATCGGTGAAACCGCCTACAAGCAGGAAGTTCGAGCCGGACTCGTGCACCCGGTAGCCGAGTTCGACGAGGGCGACGCCGAGCCTGTCGCGCTGTGCCCGGATCTCATCGACCGCCCGGAGCATGGCCCCGGAGTGCCGCAGCGCGGCGAGCGCCGCAGCCTGGGTCAGGGCGGAAAGGTGGTACGGCAGGCGGACCAGGCGGAGCGCGTCGATCACGGCGGGATCCGCCGCAAGGTACCCGAGACGCACTCCGGCAAAGGCGAACGCCTTGCTCATCGTGCGTGAGACAAGCAGGCGGGGTCGTCCGGCAAGGAGCGTGACGGCGCTTTCGCGGTCAGCATCGAATTCGTGGTAAGCCTCATCAACAATCAAGATGCCATCGAACGCCTCATACGCGGCAAGGATCACGTCGCGGTCGAGCGGAGTGCCAGTCGGGTTGTTCGGCCCGCAGAGAATGGCGACATCGGGGGCGTGCTCTCGCAGCGCGGCTGTCACCGCCTCCGCGGTGAGTGCGTAGTCGGCGGGACGCGGGACGTCGATCCACTCGGTGTCAGTGCCCGACGCGAGGAGCGGGTACATCGAGTAGGTGGGGGTGAAGCTCAGCAGCGATCGGCCGGGGCCGCCGAAGGCCTGGAGCACCTGCTGCAGCACCTCGTTCGAGCCGTTTGCCGCCCACAGCTGCTTCGCGGTCAGGCCGTGCCCGAGGTAGCCGGCCAGCGACTCCCGCAGCTCAAGGAAATCGCGGTCCGGATAGCGGTTGACCGAGCGCACCGCGGTGGCGAGAGACGCGACGATGTCTTCGACGACCTCGTCGGGAATCGGATGCGTGTTCTCGTTCACGTTGAGGCTCACGGGAACGGGATCTTGTGGAGCGCCGTACGGCAGCTTCCCCACAAGGTTTGCGCGGAGGGGGAGATCACTCAGGCTAGTCACCGTACCAGTCTACGGTGGGAGCGACCGGACCCGCGAAGCCTGCCCCGCGGGAGCTACAGGGGCAGGCCGAGCTCCGCAGCTGAGATCGTGACCGGGCTGTCCGAGTAGCGCAGCGGTACAGCGAGCGGCTGGCCGGCGTCGACACCAGAACCGCCGAGCTGATTCAGGTGCACGATCTCAGCCACCAAGTCCCGCGGGTCCACGGACGGGTCAAGTTCATTGGCGACAGTCCAGAGGGAGGCTCCTGGCTCGACCACAACATAGTGGAACTGCTGCGTGCCGCTCTGTTCACCCGCGGCGAGGGCTTGCGGGGCCGCCAGCGTCGCAATACACGCGAGCGCCGCAGCGACAAGCACGGTGGCCAACGCCCCGAACACGAGCCGTCCGCGCCGCGTCAGACGTAACCGCGTAGCCGGCACCTCCGCGGGTGCCACCGTGTCACGAGCAACGCCCGGCCGCAGAACGCCCGCCTGGCGAACGTTCGGTGTCAGAACCACTGCTGCACTCATGGAGTCTTCCTCTCGTCGCGATGTACACGAGCCGAAGCTCGTCCGAACATCTGTTTCGAATATATATTCGAATAACCGATTTCGCAAGCGATTCTTCGAAACTGTCTTTCGCACCAGTTCCGCGACACTCGAACACATGTTTGCCCGTGTTCGACCGGCGGGGCTAGGGTTTCGGACAACGAGATCACTGAATCAGGCACCACTGACATTCATGGATCCCCACCCCCTCAACCGCCTCCGGGCAGGGAAGGATCGGCGATGAGCGACGCAGCCGCCCCTCAGTCCATGAAGCCACTCAGCGAGAAGCAGCAAGCCATCTTGGAATACATCTGCCACTCGGTCGAGTCCCGCGGCTACCCACCGAGCATGCGCGAGATCGGCGATGCCGTGGGCCTCTCATCGCTCTCGAGCGTGACCCACCAGCTCAGCCGCCTCGAGCTCGGCGGCTACATTCGGCGCGACCCGAACCGTCCCCGTGCCCTCGAAATCCTGATCGATGTGACCTCAGAGCGTGAGGCCCTGGACCCCGAGACCGCGCTCCGCCCTGAAGAGGCGACCTACGTGCCGCTTGTTGGTCAGATCGCGGCCGGCGTCCCGATCACCGCGGATCAGCAGGTCGAGGAGATCGTGCCCCTCCCCAGGCAGCTTGTCGGCGAGGGTCAGCTGTTCATGCTGAAGGTTGTCGGCGAGTCCATGATCGACGCCGCGATTTGCGACGGCGATTTTGTGGTGGTGCGCCAGCAGCGCGAGGCCGAAAACGGGGACATCGTCGCGGCCATGCTTGATGGCGAGGCGACCGTCAAGGTGTTCCGGCGGCGCGACGGCCACACCTGGCTCCTGCCTCGCAATAGTGCCTTCGAGCCCATCCTCGGGGACCATGCAGAAGTACTTGGCCGCGTCGTCGCGGTACTGCGCTCCATCTAGCCC
>NZ_FUID01000075.1 GCF_900163635.1 Leucobacter sp. 7(1)
GACTCTGCAGGAGATTTCGGCCCGGATCCGGCACCCGGGACGAGAATCTCCTGCGGGAGTGCGCGCGGTTCTGTCTTCGAGCGTATGAACAGTCGCGGCGGCAGTAGATCGAGCGGGGAGAGGTTGCCACTGCCCGCAAAGGACGCGATCACAAAGCCCGAACATCACGCTGCGACAATAGCTCACAGCTGGGTGCGCGGCGCTGGCGTGTTCTCGTTCGAGTGCTTTCGCAGTGCGGACAGTACCGCGCTCCGGATCACTGCCCACAAGATTAGAAGCCCGAGGAGGAACCCGCCGATATAAATGGCAATCGAAGCGAGGGCAAATAGCTGGGTCTGGTCCATGAGATAACCATAGCTAGGCCCGGATATATCCCTGTGTATCGCGGCCACCGAGCGCGACTGATCACTAAAATCGCTGTGGCGAGCCCGTGCGGATCTCGAACTCGCTCTGCCACCGACCACCCGGCCACCCGACCCCGTTCGTCTATCCCCGATAGTTAGGGGCCCCAGCGATCATTTCTACGTCGTGCGGATGTGACTCTCGCAACCCCGCCGCGGTAATTCGAACGAACTGTCCCCGCAGTTTCAGCTCAGAGATATCCGCCGCCCCCACATAAAACATTGACTGTCGCAGGCCTCCGACGAGCTGATGCAGCACGCTATCAAGCGATCCCTGGTAGCGCACTCGCCCCTCAATGCCTTCGGCGATGAGTTTCTCATTCGACGAGACATCGGCCTGAAAGTAGCGATCCTTTGAGTACGAGGTGCGCTGTCCGCGCGTCTCGAGTGCGCCGAGGGACCCCATTCCGCGGTAGCTCTTGTACTGCGTGCCGTCGACAAAGACCGTTTCTCCCGGGCTTGCGTCTGTGCCTGCCAGCAACGACCCGAGCATGACGCTATCGGCGCCTGCGACGAGTGCCTTCGCGATGTCGCCGGAGTACTGCAAGCCGCCGTCCGCGATCACTGGAACTCCTGCCTCGCTCGCGACACGAGACACCTCGTGCACAGCGGTAATCTGTGGAACCCCGACGCCGGCCACGACGCGGGTTGTGCAAATCGACCCTGGGCCAACGCCGACCTTGATCGCGTCGACACCGGCGTCAATGAGTGCTTGAGCTCCCGCGCGAGTAGCGGCCTGGCCGCCGATCACGTCGACGTCTGCGAACGCCGGATCGCCCTTGATGCGCCGGACCATATCCAGAACGCCTTGGCTTTCTCCGTTCGCGGTATCGACAACGAGGACATCAACGCCTGCATCGCGGAGCGCACGTGCGCGTTCCCACCCGTCACCAAAAAAGCCGATCGCCGCCCCCACCCGAAGCCGGCCCTGGGCATCCCTGGTCGCGTGTGGGTAGCGGGCGACGTTTTCAAGGTCTTGGGCCGTCACGAGGCCGACAATCTTCCCCGCGGTGTCAACGATCGGTAGCTTCTCGATCTTGTGCTGAACGATGAGCGACCGCACGTGCGCAGGGGAAGCACCCACTGGTGCCGTGATCAGTGGTGCGTGTGTCATGACATCCCGCACGCGAGTCGTGCCCCGGTCACCGTCGGCAATGAACTGGACATCGCGGTTTGTGACGATCCCGACCAGTGTTCTGTCCGCGTTCACCACGGGCAAACATGAGACAGCGGACTCTCGGCGCAACATGTCGGCATCAGCAACTGTCGAATCGCTCGTGATCGTCACCGGGTTCGAGGTCGCTCCGTCTGAGCGCTTCACGCGCTCAACCATCGCAGCCTGGTCAGCGATTGAGAGATTGCGATGGAGCACCCCCAGGCCGCCCTGACGCGCCATCGCTATGGCCATATCCGCTTCAGTGACCGTGTCCATCGCGGCGGATACCAGCGGAACGCGGAGCGAGATGCGTGTTGTGAGCCGAGTCCCCGTTTCTGCCTCGCTCGGGATGACGTCCGTGTGCCCGGGAAGGAGCATGACGTCGTCGTAGGTGAGCCCAACGCGGGCGAATGGGCCGGACTCTGCCGCGGGGTGTGGTGTGTGGCGCGTGGCGCTCATGTTTCCTCTTTCTTCAGCCGAATGACCCTGCGGTGCGAGAAGGGCCCCGCGCTACCTCGACGCCATGACGCGTTGCAAGAGCTGGAGGAGGACTTGGCGTTCCTCCGCCCCAAGGGCATGCAGGAGATCATCTTCAACGGCTGCGAGCCGGGCGTAGGTGGCATCAAGCACAACGCTGCCATCGGGTGTGAGTTCAACGATGTGCCTGCGGCGGTCGTTTGGATCTCGCCGACGGACAGTGAGGCCCCGTTCTTCGAGCTCATTGAGGAGCCCCACGAGGTTGCTCGAATCAAGGCCGAAGACATCCCGGATATCCTGCTGCGCCATGGGCCCACGGTCGCGCACAAGCGTCAGCACGAGAAGCTGTCGGTGGGTGACGTCGCCGGGTTGCGCTGACTGATCGAGGGCGCGCCAACCTGCCCGTGCGAGATGGCTGGCGAGGGGAAGCGTATGCCCTGCGTATCCGGTGATCGACGTGTTCATGCGTACAGTAGAACATAAATAGTTTGCTAATCAAAAACTATATGCGTAACGCGTCAGGAATGAGCTCAACGGAATGTGCCGCGAAGCACCTCACGGACTGCACGCCGCCGGGGCCGCGAGACGGCCGAATTTGATGCTGCGACACGGTGGACCGTGGCGCAGCATCAATGAGCGAAGATGTGGTGCCCCCGGCTGGACTCGAACCAGCGACCGACAGATTAGAAGGCTGTTGCTCTATCCACTGAGCTACGGAGGCGACCATACGAGCGTACACCGGGAGCGCATTGGATTTGCATGCGCGCCACGCCGGGAGTGTGAGCCGCGCCAGCGTAGTGGGCCCCGCGGACTATTTCGCCTTGGCCGCCTTGGCCGCCGCCTTCGCAACGCGCTTCGTTTCGCGGACCTTGAGGAGCGTCTCGGGTGAGGTGATGTCGGCGACGCTGCGGAAGCTGCCGGTCTCGCCGTACGGCTCAGCAGCCTCGCGCCAGCCCGCGCCCGAGAAGCCGAGCTGCTTGCCCAGGAGTGCGAGGAAGATCTTGGCCTTCTGCGGGCCGAAGCCGGGGAGTGCTTTCAGGCGCTTCAGCACGGTCGAGCCGTCAGGATCGCCGTCGGTCCAGATCCGCGCGGCGTCGCCGCCCCATTCTGTGTCAACGGCCTGCGCAAGCGCTTGGGTCCGAGTTGCCATTGAACCGGGGTAGCGGTGCACGGCTGGCGTCTGCGTGAACGCTGCGGTCACGGCGTCCGGATCGGCCGCCGCAAGCGCCGACGCATCCACGGTTCCGAGCCGCTCCTGAATCTTGAGCGGGCCGCTGAACGCGAGCTCCATCGCGACCTGCTGATCGAGCAGCATGCCGATCAGCAACGCGAACGGGTGCTCGCTGAGGAGACGATCGGCCTCTGGGTCATTGACGAGGTTGAGGGCTGCCATATGTCAAGTGTGCCAGCCCCGACGGTGAATATCATCAGGAATTTCCTGACAGTCTCTGCGCAGATCGACGCCCTCGACGGACCTCATTCATCGATGCTGTCGACAGTCCCGATGTGGGCCGTCGATCTGGCCCTGAGTGCACGTGTTCGCCATGCGAAGTCGCAACGGAAGCGCGTGTTCGGAGCGCCGAACGAAATATCGGGACCCGCAGAAAACTGTGGGAAATCAAGGTCTTGCATGGGATCCGGCATGCAGGAGTCCCTGCGTCAGTCGGCAACCATCTATTGTCTGAGTGGAGCGAGTATCGCGACTTCCGGCACTCCGAACACGGGTGCTCCGGAACTTGGGAACAGAGGTCGGTGGAGGAACACATGGTGGACACTTCGGTACCCGAACCGGGGACGAGTCCCGATGCGGAGGCAGATTCGATTGCCGCGTTCGCGGAGGGGCTGCGGGATCTGCGGACGGCAGCGGGGAACCCGACGCTCGCGGCCATGAGCGACCGGACGGGGATTTCGAAGAGCGTAATTTCGGTCGCGCTCACGGGGCGTGTACTCCCCACGGAGAACACCGTATTGAAGCTTGTGGACGATCTTGGTGGGGATCTCAAAGAGTGGCGCGCGCGGCGCAACGCGCTCGACCCGAAGCATGCGGGCAATCTGGGCGTTGGCGACGCCGGCGCTGAGCAGTCCGGAGGAGCGCGCCGGTTTTCTACCGCCCAGACGATCCTCATTGCGGCCGGGGCCGCCGCGGTGGCGGCCCTCGCAAGCGGGCTCATCGTTGGCTCAGTGAGCGCGGCGGCACCGGCCGAACCGGGGAGCGGCCGACATCTGAGTGAGGCTGCGAACGGGATCGACCCGATGCTCACCGCGTGCCGTGACGACGCGGTCATCGCAGCCTCAGAAGCCAGGCTCGACAACAAGGTCCATGTGCAGCTGATGTATTCCAACGACTGCATGGCCGTGTGGGGTCGCGTGACTCGCTACGACAACCAGACCGAGGGCAACACGATGACGATGCGCGTGTGGCCGCTCGACGACCCGCAGAGTGACCGCGCACAATCTCGCACTGACATCGGCCTGCAGTCGCTCTACACTCCCATGCTGATCGAACCCGACACCGCTGCACGTGTCTGCGGCCAGGCGACGGTCACAGTGGACGGCAAGACTGAGAACCTGGGCCCGGAGATGTGCATATGATGCCGCGCGGGATCGGCAGGGCACATGCCGCAGCGTGCGCCGCAGCGAGTGCCCTGACCCTGGCCCTCTCGCTCGCGGGTTGCGGCAGCGCGACGGGCAACTCTGAGGTGAATGCGAACGAGGTGCAACTTCCCGGCGGCGGGACGGTGACTGTGAGTGCGGACACGGTGCTGGGGAGCGGCCAGTTCCTGCCGGATCGGGAGAACTACGCAATCACCGCGGAGGACTGGACCACCACGATGGACGGTGAGACCCCCGTCGTCGTGGGGCTCGTGCAGACCACGCACACCATGCACTACCGGGGATATACCGAGGACGAGTTCGTGACGTTTGTGCTCGGAGTGAGTGCTGATGGCGAGGCGCGCGAACTGACCCGCACTCGGATTCTTCGCGGGGCCGAGCACACGGCGGCACTCGCGGGGCGCTCGGATCAGGGCGTCGTCGCCGTGTTGCTTGACGGTGAACTCAATACAAACGTGCCACGTGACAGCCGCGTCATCGGAGTGGATGCGGTGCGCGGCACTGAGGTCTGGGTGAAGGAGCACGGCTACCCTCGTGCCGGTGACGGGGAGGCCTGGTTCTACGCTGCCGCCAGCCCGGACGCGTGCGCCACTGAGGTGCAGCGATACGACGTGGCGAGCGGCATCGTCGCCGCCTCCGAGAGCATCCTCAACACCGACCCCGCTGCGGGCGGCACATGCGCGACCGCGAACGATCCAGCACCGCCCGCGGGGCTACACGCAGAGCCTTAGTCGAAGCGGTTCACCATCGCGAGGGCGGCGCGCTCAACGTAGTCGCGGAACGCGGCGTCGTGCATGGGTGGCAGCGCCACTTCATCGAGCGCGGCGTGCATGTGGTGCAACCAGCGATCTTTTGCCGCGGGGTTGATCGGGAACGGATTGTGCCGCATCCGCAGTCGCGGGTGGCCGCGCTGCTCGGAGTAAGTCGTTGGTCCGCCCCAGTACTGCTCGAGGAAGGAGCGGAAGCGCCAGATCGCGCCCTCCCAGTCGTCTTCCGGGTACATCGGGGCGAGGATCTCGTCTTCTCGCACCCCACGGTAGAACGTGCGCACGATCCGTTCGAAGGTTTCTGTCCCGCCGACCTGCGCCCAGACAGTGTCGGTAACGGCCTCGCCGGACTCTCCCGCGCGAAGTGTGAGACGCGGGGCCGGTGGGGTGGTGTCGGGGGTGCGGTCGGTCATGCGGTGCCTCCTGGCAGGTTCGGGCGTTCGTCAGAAAGGACGATTCCCTCGTCTCGGAAGGCGCGCAGGATCTCGGCACGGATGCCGCGCTGTACCTCCCACTGGGCTTCGGGCCGAGTACGCACGGCGAGCCGCAGGGTGGCCCGGTCGCCAAACACGCTTTCGAGGCCGAGGATCTGGGGTTCGCCGGTAACTTTGCGGGCGTACTTCGGTGAGGTGAGGAGCTCGCGGGCAGCCTTCACGGTGACCTCGGACACGTGGGTGAGATCCTGATCCGCGTTCACGGTGATGTCGATGAGCGCTTGGCCCCAGCCCTGAGAGGAGTTGCCCAGGGTCAGGATCTCGCCGTTGCGGATGTGCCAGAGCGTCCCGTCGAGGGCGCGCACCTGCGTGATCCGGATCCCAACGTCTTCCACAGTGCCCGTGACTGTCTCGATGGTGACGACGTCGCCGACACCGAGCTGATCCTCGAACACCATGAAGATGCCGTTGAGGATGTCCTTGACGATGTTTTGTGCGCCAAAGGCGAGCCCGGCCGCGACGATACCCGCGGAGGTGAGCACTGCGCCGAGGTCGACTCCCAACTGGGCGAGGATCAGGATGATCGCGGTGATGACAACCACCCAGGAGATGATGTGCCGCCCGACGGTCCCGAGCGTGCGTGTGCGCTGCACAGCCCGTGCGTTCACGTATGGTGCGGCGTACATCTCCGAGGTTGTGTCGACGTCTTGCACCTTCTTCACCCCGCGCACAACCTGGGTGACGGTGCGCACGAGGAGCCGGCGCAGCACCCAGTTCGCCACGACCGCGAGCACCACGATTATGGCGATGTTGATCACCCGATGGTAGTCGGTGTAGAAGCTGCTGAGTGCCGCGCCGATCTCCTGCATTTAGGCCGCCTGATCCGCCTGCTGTGCGCGCAGTGCGCGTTCCACACCGGCGAGGTGCTCGACGATCATGCGGCGCAGGGCCGCAGGCGCGTCCGCATTGGCGTCAAGCCAGGCCTGAGTTGCCACCGCGAGTGCGCTGTTGGCAAGCGGTGCGGGGAAGAATCCCTCGATGAGCTCTTCCGCGATTGCGTAGCTGCGTGACTCCCAGACGGGGGTCACTGCCGCGAAGAAGCGCTCGACGTACGGCTCGATGAGCGAGAGATCGTTGGCGCGGGTGAAGCCGAGGCCGGTCGCCCGCACGATCGCGTTCGGCTGGTTCGCGTCATCGAACACGGACGCCCAAGCTGCGTTCTTGTCTGCGGCGGTGGGCAGTGCGGCGCGGGCGTGCGCTGCGGACTGGTTGCCGTTCGCCGTGCGATCCTCCGCGAGACGCGCCTCGATCTGGGCGGTCGTGGCGCGGCCGCCGGCCGCGAGCGCAATGAGCAACTCCCAGCCCAGGTCGGTGTCGATGTTGAGCCCGTCTACCGGGAGCGAACCGTCGAACAATCCCTGTACGGTATCGAGCTGCTCATCGGTGGCTGCGAGCTGGCCGAAGGACTTCACGAACTGGAACTGGCGATCACTGCCGGGCTCGGCGTCGACAGCGAGATGCCACAGCGCGTCGCCCACGCGCTCGAGTGTCGCGGCGCGATTCGCGGGTGCGACGTAGCTAGACGCGGCGAGCAGCAGCTGCCCGAGTACGGTGCGCAGGGTCGTCGAGGCGTCCTCCTCGCCGACGTGAGCGAGCACAATGTCCACGAAGCGCGACGCGGGGAACTCCGCATCGCGGGTCGCGTCCCAGAGCGTGCCCCAGAGCAGGGCACGAGCCAGGGAATCCTCGACGGCGCCGAGCTGAGCCGCCGTCGTATCGAGCGATCGCTCGTCCAGGCGGATCTTCGCGTAGGTGAGGTCGTCGTCGTTCAGGAGCAGGAGTTCGGGCTGAGCGACGCCGACAAGCTCGGGCACCTCGGTGCGGGTGCCCGCGATATCGAGTTCGAGGCGCTGGATCCGGCGCACAGGGCCGTCTTCCGAAGCAGCGTACAGGCCGACCGCGATGCGGTGGGGGCGGATTGTCGGATACGCCTCGATCGCGGTCTGCTCGATCGCGAAACTTGCGTAGCGGCCGTCGGCGTCGAGCTCGAAGACGGGGCGCAGCGTGTTCACACCGGCAGTTTCAAGCCACAACTTGGACCACTCGCCGAGGTCCCGACCGCTCTGCGACTCAAGCTCCGTGAGGAGATCCGGCAGCTCCGTATTCGAGTGGTGGTGCTTCACGAAGTAGTCGTGCACACCGCGCATGAACGGCTCTCGTCCGACCCAGGCGACAAGCTGCTTCAGCACCGAGGCGCCCTTGGCATAGGTGATGCCGTCGAAGTTGACGAGCACGTCTTCGAGGTCAGTGATCTCAGCGACAATCGGGTGCGTCGAGGGGAGCTGGTCCTGGCGATATGCCCAGGACTTTTCCGATGCGGCGAACGTCGTCCAGCACTCGGTCCACTCGGTCGCCTCGGCAACGCCAAGGGTCGACATGTACTCGGCGAAGGACTCGTTGAGCCACAGGTCGTTCCACCACCGCATGGTGACGAGATCGCCGAACCACATATGGGCGAGCTCGTGCAGGATCGTGACCACCCGACGCTCGCGCATCGCGTCGGTGACCTGGCTGCGGAACACGTAGGCCTCGGTGAAGGTCACCGCGCCGATGTTTTCCATCGCGCCCATGTTGTATTCGGGCACGAACAGCTGATCGTACTTGTCGAACGGGTACGGGTAATCGAACTGCTCTTCGAAGAAGCCAAAGCCTTCACGGGTCTTGTCAAAGATGTAGTCGGCGTCGAGGTACTCGGCGAGCGACTCGCGGCAGAACACCCCCAGCGGGATCGTGCGGCCGTCGCGGCTCGTGAGTTCCGAGCGGACCTCCGTGTAGGGGCCAGCAATCAGCGCGGTGATGTAGCTCGACATAACGGGAGTCGGCTCGAACGCCCACGTCGCAATCTTCTGCGCCGCCCAGTCTGCGCCCTGCGCCGCGGACTTGGTGCCCGCAGGGGTGGGCACCGGCGTCGGCTGGTTGCTGACAACCTTCCACCGAGCGGGGGCCGTGATCGTGAACTCGAACGTTGCCTTCAGATCCGGCTGCTCAAACACGGGGAACATGCGGCGCGAATCGGGCACCTCGAACTGCGAGTACAGGTAGACCTCGCCGTCAGCGGGGTCGACAAAGCGGTGCAGGCCCTCGCCGGTGTTCATGTAGCGCTGCGTCGAGAGGATCCGGACGCTGTTCTGCGCGGCGAGCCCCGTGAGCTGCACACGCGAGTCGGCAAAAGCGGTCGCGGGATCGACCTCGGCACCGTTGAGCTCGATGTGCTCAACAGAATCCGCGATCAGGTCGATGAACGTCGCAGCACCCGCTTCGCCAGCGAAGTGGATTGTCGTATCGGACGCGAAGGTGTCGGCGCCGACGGTGAGATCCAACGCGACCTCGTATCGCTGGGTCGCAACGATGCGGGCACGTTCCTGGGCTTCAACGCGGGTGAGGTTGGTTCCTGGCACTGCAGCTCCTGACAAGAAATAGTGGGTGAATGTCACCAGCCTACGCCCGTCCTCCGCGGGTAGGCTGGTGACATGAGTGCGCTGCAGCCGATTCCTGAAAAGCCCGAGGTCGAGTTCTGGTTCGACCCCATCTGCCCCTGGTGCTGGATGACTAGCCGCTGGGCCAGCGAGGTCGCACAGTTGCGCGGCTTCGAGATCGCGTGGCACCCGATCAGCCTCGCGATCCTGAACGAAAACCAGCCCCCCAACCCGCACTCCGCCGCGCAGGTCGAGGGCCTGCGGATGGGGCGTGTCGTCGAAGCCGCACGCCGCGTCTCGGGCGAGTCTGCGGTGGGCGCGCTGTACACGGCGTTCGGAACTCGGATCCATCCGGGCGGCCGCTCTGACACGGACGTGATTATCAGCGAGTCGCTCACGGAGCTCGGGCTTGACTCGGGGCTCGCGGACGCCGCGAACGATGAGTCGTTCGATGTGCAGCTCCGGGCGAACACCGATCACGCGATGGAGATCGCCGGCCCGGACGTGGGCGTTCCAATCATCTCGGTCAACGGGGCCGCGTTCTTTGGGCCGGTCGTCACGCCCGCGCCGATGGGGGAGCTGGCGCTGCGACTGTGGGACGGCATTGTTGCCGCAGCGAGCGTGCCGGGCTTTTACGAACTGAAGCGCGGTCGGTCCGCCGGGCCGCAATTCTAATCACGTAGGCTCGAAGTGGTGGGGCCACGCCGACACCCGCGTTGCCCCGCCATTCGTCGGCCAATCCGCGCGCGGCGTCCCCGCCGAACCGAGGAGATCCTCCGCATGACATCGACCCTGCGCTTCGTTTCTGTCACCGCCGCGCTGCTCGGCGCGCTCACAATTGCTGGCTGCTCGAGTGCTCCGTCCGCTGATCCGGCACCGACCGCGAGTGAAACTCCGAGTACCCCAGCCCCGGAGGTCACGGCAACGAAGGCGCCCGCGGCCGAATCAGGCAACCGCGCCTCGTGGGCGGCGAACCCGCTTGACGTCGGCACACTCGTCGGTGAGGGCAACGAGGGTTCCTGGCAAGTGCAGGTATTCCGAGTCGGGAACGGCACCACCACTACTGACGGCATCTGGGCGCTACCCGAGTCGGGGGACCCGGTGATGCCCGCTGGATCAACGATGACTGTCTATAACGTCGTCGTCACGAACACCGGTGACACCGTGCAGCGGCTTTCGGGAACCGAGGGCATCATGATTGAGCACGCGGGTGTCGAGGACTACGCTGCGGTGCTCGGGTCAAGCGAGGACGCGCTCTTCACTGAACAGGGCCTGTCCCGGCTCGCGTATGATCTGGACGCCATTGATACCCTGCCCGTGTACGGCGAAGAGAAGGCGTACGAACTCGCGCCCGGTGAGGCGTTCGGTGCCGCGATCAGTACGTGGGCGGATCCCGGCGCGCTGAAGGTCAGCGCCACCCTGAATGTGATGGATGAGCAGGGCAAGCGACTTGTCGACCAGGCCGCGATCATCGACGTCGCGGTGACTCAGGAGTAGTCCAGGGGGAAACGGCCACGTGGTGCGCGTGGATAGAATTGAGGCCATGCGCATCCACGTTGCCACCGACCATGCCGGACTCGAATTCAGCCAGCAGCTGCAGCAGCACCTGAGCTCCCTCGGACACGAGGTGATCGACCACGGTCCCGCCGAATACGACGCTCTCGATGACTACCCCTCGTTCTGCATCAATGCGGCGCTCGGGGTGGCCCGGGACGAGCGGGCCGGGGTCGAGGCGCTCGGCGTAGTGTTCGGCGGATCCGGCAACGGCGAGCAGATCGCCGCAAACAAGGTGGCGGGGATTCGTGCGGCGCTCGTGTGGAACGAGTCGACCGCGACGCTCGCCCGGGAGCACAACAACGCCAACGTGATCTCCATCGGCGCGCGCCAGCACCCCGTCGAGGACGCGATTCGCTTCATCGAACTGTTCGTGCAGACGCCGTTCCCCGGTGATGAGCGCCATGTGCGCCGCATCGCCCAGCTCGGCGAGTACGAGCAGACGGGCACGATCGCCGGCAAGCACGTGGACCAGCTGAGCTAGCCGTGCCTGAGGGGCATTCCGTTCACCGCATCGCGCGGCAGTTCCGAGTCAATTTCGTGGGCACCTCGCCCGAAGTGACAAGTCCGCAGGGGCGCTTTGCCCAGGGTGCCGCACTGCTCAGCGGCCGCGAAATGACTGACGCGCGCGCGGTCGGGAAACAGATGTTTCTGGAGTTCGCGGGGGATCAGTGGCTGCGGATCCACCTGGGTATCTATGGGGCCTGGGATTTTGCGGGTGACGTGCGGATCGATCCCTCGATTCAGATTCACGGTCAGACGCCGGGGCATTCGAAGTTGGGGCAGACCGGGGAGAACTCGGGTCCTGGCGGAGCAGTCGACCAGGATGGCGAAGACTCGGTGACCTCGATCGGGGCACCGCGTCGTGCTCGGGTGCGCATGGCAGAGTCCGACAAAGCCGGGGAGATCGACGGGAGTTTCCCGCCTGAGCCTGTCGGCCAGGTTCGGGTGCGGCTGCTGAATGAGTCCGTGTGCGCGGACCTGCGCGGTCCCACCGCCTGCGAAGTGTTGACCCCCGCCGAGGTTGACGCTGTGGTGCACCGTCTCGGGCCGGATCCGGCGAATGCTGACACCCCCGCCGAGCGAGCCCGCTTCGTGGAGCGTGCCGGGAAGAAGAAGACTCCGATCGGACTTGTCCTCATGGATCAGTCGGTCGTGGCGGGGATCGGGAACGTGTACCGCGCCGAGATGCTGTTCCGAGCCGGGCTCAACCCGCACACGCCCGCAAACACGCTTGATCGCACCGTGCTTGAGTCGCTGTGGGACGACTGGGCGGCGCTGCTCGACACCGGGATCACCGTCGGGCAGATGATCACCATCGACGGGCTCGAAGGCGAGGCATATCAGCGCGCACTCGTGGAGCGCGACGAACGGCACTGGGTGTACAAGCTCGAGGGCACGCCGTGCAAGAACTGCGGCACGAACATCGTTCTCGAGGAGTTCGGCGCGCGCAAGCTGTACTGGTGCCCCAGCTGCCAGAGCTGAGCTGCCAGAGCTGAGTTGAGCTGAGCTGAGCTTGCGGCGTCGCGGACGGCGGGTGTGGGTCCGCAGGTCTCAGCCCAGCGGTATTAGCCCACCGAGGCGAGCGCGAAGGGCAGCACCGCGGGCGCGCCGGCGAGGCGCAGCGTGCGGGCCGCGACCGTGAGCGACCACCGGCTGTCGACAAGATCGTCGACGAGCAGGAGCGGCCCGGGGGCCTCCGCGACGGTGGCGGCGAGCTCGGGGGTGAGCGTGAAGCGGTCCCACACCGAAGCGAGCCGGAACGCGCTGTTGCCGCCGTGTCCCGTGGCGGGGCGCGCCGGATCGGCGTCGAGGCTGCCAAGGAACGGGAGCTTGCCCCGCTCCGCGATCATCGCGGCGGTGCTGTGCACCAGGCGGGGCCGGGTGAGCGACGGCATGGCGATCACGCCCACGGGCCGTTCGTCCCAGGGCCAATCCTTGAGCGTGTTGAGCACGGCGGGCACGAGGGCGGCGGGGAGATCCTGATCCGGCGCGCCCGTCGCGAGGAGTTCACGCAGCGGCCCACCCCAGCCGAGGTCGGTGAGGCGGGCGATCACCCGCCCGGGCTCCGGGCGCTCCGTGACCGCGATGCGTCCCTTCACAGGCACACCGCGACGGTCTGCTCCGGTTGGCCACTGCCCGCGCGGCTCGATCGGCACCCCGGTGTGTGCGATCCGGCTCGTCGCCTGCGCTGTGGCGGCGTTCGATACCTCGTTCGGGTACCACGCCCCGGCACACACATCGCAGCGGCCGCAGGGGGCCGCACTCGGATCGTCGAGTTCGCGCTGCAATAGTTCCATGCGGCAGCTCGCGCCGCGCTCGTAGGCGATCATGGCGGCCTGCTCGGCTTCGCGGGCCGCGGCGATGCGCGCGTAGCGTTCCCCGTCATACTGCCAGGGGGCACCCGTGGCGACCCAGCCGCCCGCGACCCGGCGGACGGCACCGTCGACGTCCAGCACTTTGAGCAGCAACTCGAGCTGTGTGCGCCGCAAATCGACGCGTGATTCCAAGGCTGGAGTAGACAGCGGCGGGCCGTCCGGAGTTCCGAGGGCCGCGATCACGGCCTCCGCCCGCTCCGGATCCGGCATCGATGAGGTCGCGAAGTAGCGCCAGATGGCGGCGTCCTCGGAGCCCGGGAGGAGCAGTACGTCGGCGTGGGCGGTGCCGCGGCCCGCGCGGCCAACCTGCTGGTAATACGCGACGGGGGAGGACGGAGCACCGAGGTGGACCACGAATCCGAGGTCGGGCTTGTCGAAGCCCATGCCGAGGGCGCTCGTGGCGATGAGTGCTTTCACCTCATTGTTTTTCAGCGCAACCTCGAGCCGTTCGCGCTCCTCCGGGTCGGTACGGCCTGTGTACGCTACGGCGTTAATGCCGGCGTCGCGGAGCAGCAGAGCGGTGTCCTCCGCCGCCGACACCGTAAGCGTGTACACGATCCCGCTCCCGGGGAGATCTCGCAGGTGCGAGACCAACCACCCGAGGCGCGCCTGCGCGGTGGGGAGGGTAAGGCTGCCGAGTCGCAGCGAATCCCGCGCCAGCGAGCCACGCAGCGTGAGCACGTTCTCGCCGAGCTGTTCCACGACGTCCGCCACGACGCGGGCGTTCGCTGTGGCAGTTGTGGCGAGCACCGGAACGTCCCGCTCAAGGCTGGCGAGGAGTGCGGCGATGCGTCGGTAGTCCGGGCGGAAGTCGTGTCCCCAGTCGGAGATACAGTGCGCCTCGTCGATCACAAGCAGCCCCATCCGGGCGAGGATACCGGGGAGCTGCTGCTCCCGGAAGCGGGGATTGTTGAGGCGCTCGGGAGAGACAAGAAGCACGTCGATCTCGTCCCGGGCAAGTCGCTGCTCGATCTCGTCCCACTCCTCGGCGGTGGCCGAGTTGATGGCCGCGGCGCGCACGCCAGCGCGTTCGGCTGCAGACACCTGATCCCGCATCAGCGCGAGTAAGGGGGAGACGAGCAGCGTCGGCCCGGCTCCGCGCGCCCGCAGCAGCGCGGTGGCTACGAAGTACACCGCGGACTTGCCCCAGCCGGTGCGCTGCACCACGAGGGCGCGCCGCCCCTCATTGACGAGGGCGCTGATCGCCGCGAACTGCCCGTCATGGAACTCGGCCGCCGGGGCACCGGTGAGCTGCCGCAGAACCGCCAGGGCCTGCGCGTGGGTCGGGTGCTCGGGATTCGCCATACCCACGATGATGCCAGGTGCCACCGACACTGAGTGTTCGGCTTTCTGCGCGCCTGCCGCTTGCCCGTGCGGGCGGCGGGTTCATTGGAACCGAGTCGATTCACGCTGAATCCACCTGTATATCGTGGACGGTGTACACCATCCGTTCAAATGCCCCACCTTCAACAAATCGACCTTTGCCCCCTCATTCAATTGAGTAGGCAAGGGTCGACATCAAGACCGGCTAGGAAAGCTGGACGTATCCCAAAGGGATCGCTCGCTCAAGTGTGGCCACCGTATAGGCGGGAATACTGAGCACCGAGGAGGAGTCTGAGCCAGCATAGGCCCAGTTTCCTGTGTAGTTGGTGAAGATATACCAGCCGCCGAGGCTCCCCGACCACGACCCGCTCCCGCACCAATTGTAGTTCCGGTCCGGTGCAACATGAGTGGTGACGGCGCGCGCTGGGACCCCAGAACCGCACACAGAGACTGCGTAGGGTGTGATCTCCGGGTTTGCGGACGGTTTCTGATCTGCCGGAGCCTCCGCAGGCACGGGAGGCTTCTCAAGCAGAACAGCGGCCTTGTACTCGAAAGTGTCCGAGTCCACGTAGAGCTGCACCCACTGTTCGGGTCCGGCCTCAGCCACAACCTCGGAGATCTCTTCCGGAGTTTGCACCTCTGCAAGTACGGCGAGCTGCTCGGTCTCAAGCATCTCAGGTGCGGTGGGCAAGCTCACGGAGCCAGCATTGGCTGTAGCTGGCCCTGAAGCGAGCAGCACGCTGGCACTGACCAGCCCCACGGCGGCAAGCCATGCCCGAGCCCCTGTCATCCGTTTGTATTGAGAGTTGCTCATGATTCACACTCCTTCTTGTCGTTCCCATCTGAGTCGATTGTTGTGTTTCGACCCGTACCTGGTGAAAACCCCGCCCGCGGAACTTGCCCGGGGAATCTGCAGCGTTCTCTGGTGCGAATACTGACATGAGCGGCGACTCCCAGAGAAAATTTGAGGGACAACCTTTCGATGTTGAGTAGAGCAGCGCACGGTGAGTGCCAAGGATACGGTGAGCTTCGCCGTAGCCAGATGCCGCGAATGGAAACGGAACTGTCCTGCAGCCCTGAGCAGGGTGAGCCCATGTCCCGGCTGCGCTTCCACGACGCCGCGATCCCTCCCTCTGCGCGAACCGGCAACCCGAGGCGGGCGACGAACATCAGGTTCCCCCGTTCGCGGCGTTCGGAGCCTTTCGCTAAGTTGCATGCTGTCGTCGGCGAGCGTCAGCTTTGGTTGATGGCGAGGGAGACCTCCCCAGCCCTTGGGATTCCCTCACCCCGCCCACACGGTCACCCAAACTGATGCAAATTATCCATACTGAGCGAAATCCACGCGTATTAGGCTCATCCTGGATAATTTGCGTCGGACTAAGCGACGGTTTCGGGGAGCGCCGAGTCCCGGCGTTGCAGGCCACTGACCCGAACGCGGCTACTTCGACCCTGCGCGTGAGCAAGGCGACAACCCGGAGCTGCCGATGGCCCATGCGTCGCGTTTGTCGCGCGTGCTCATCCGCGGAGCGTTGACCGGGTGCAAGCCGGGGAGATCGGATCGGTCGCCCGTGTCAGAAACCATGGCATCGACCCTCATCCACGAGCGCACGGATCGCCGCGAGCTGGCCATCGTGGAACTCGGCTGCCGGGGCACCGGTGAGCTGCCGCAGAACCGCCAGGGCCTGCGCGTGGGTCGGGTGCTCGGGATTCGCCATGCCCACGATGATGTCGGCTGGCAGCTCCCAGATGCCAACTGCCACTGACACTCAGGCTACGCCGGGCGGAGCCGCGACCCGCGGCGGATGCCGGCCCACTGGCCATCAAACATCGCAATATGGCCGGCCTGCATTACCCAGGAAATTCCCTGTGGGGCGAGTTCAGGCTCGACATAGGTTCCGGGGTGGTCAATAGCTGCAGGATCGAAACACACGATGTCCGCGACCTTTCCGATCGCGAGAATGCCCCGCTCAGGCACGCCAAACACCTCGGCAGGCAGTGAGGTCATTCGTCTGATCGCTTCGGGGAGATCAATGATGCCCCGTTCACGGACGTAGCGAGCGAGGACGCGGGGGAATGTCCCGTACAGGCGTGGGTGTTGGCGACCTTCACGGCCGGGCGGCAGGCCATCCGAGCCGATAGAGGTGAAGGGGGAGCGCAGTGCGGTCTCGAGATCGCGCTCGTCCATGTCGAAAATGACCATGCGCGCTTCGAGCTCCTCATCTTGCAACAGAGCAAGCAACGCGTCGACGGGCTCAACGCCACGGGTGACCGCGATCTCCGCAATCGTTGAGCCGTCATAGGTCCCACTGCGGGTATCCGCGACCAGAATGCCCTCGTACCCGGCACCGTAGACGACGTTCTCCCAGGTGCCGTCATCGCCGGCCAAGATTTGCTCGCGCATCCTCGCACGCGTGCTGGGGTCTGCGAGGTAGCGCAACGTGGCGGGGAGGCCGCCGTCATGTGCCCACGGCGGGAGGCAGATGCTCAGTGACGTGGCCGCAGCAGAATACGGATAGATGTCCTGTGTCACACGGGTTCCAGAGTTTCGAGCCTCATCGAGTCGATCGAGTGCGCGCTGGACGCCGCCCCAGTTTTGCTTGCCCGCGGCCTTCACATGGGAGATCTGCACACGACACCCCGCGGTCCGAGCGATGGTCAGCGCTTCGTCAATGCTCTCAAGGAGGCGGGCGCTCTCATCGCGCATATGAGTGGCGTAGACGCGATCGGCGGGCATGCGTGATGCAAGCCTGGCGAGTTCCTCGGTGCTGCTGTACATGCCCGGCGGGTAAATCAGTCCGCTGGACAATCCGAACGCCCCGGCCTCGAGTGCAGCTTCAAGGAGATCCCCCATTGCCTCCACATCGGCCGAAGACGCCGGAACGTTGGCTGCGCCGATCGCGGCAATGCGGAGGGTGCCGTGCCCGATGAGCGGGCAAATGTTGACCACTGCCGGGCGACGATCGAGGACCGCAAACCACTCGTCTGCTCCGCGCCACCCTGTGTACTCGAACGTGAAGAGCTTGCGACTGTCGTCGAGAAACTCTTGCTCGCGGTTTGGGTCCACTGGTGCGAGCGAGTAGCCGCAGTTTCCGGTGATCTCCGTTGTGACTCCTTGGGAAATCTTGGTCAGATCGTCGTCAGCGAGCAGCGGGGCATTGTCGGCGTGTGAGTGGACGTCGATGAATCCGGGCGCGACAACCGAGCCACGAGCATCAATCCGAACTATGCCCGGCATTGCCGCAAGGCTTCCCGGCGGCGCGATCTGCGTGATGTAGCCGTTTTCAACGAGAATGTCGGCGGTGATTTCTGGGGCACCGGTGCCGTCGATGACGCGAGCGTTCGAAATGAGCACTGACCCATCGGTGACGGGTGGCGTGTGCGGTGTCATTCGGGGAGAAGCCGGCGTTCGCATGCTCTCATTCTTTCAGAGGACGCGTCGCCAGTTTTGTGCTTCCCACCAATCTCCCGTAGCCTCAATTGGCATACTCGACAGGGCCGAGGTGGGAGTAGGGCAGTGGCAGGGTCACCGAAGGAACACCCGTTGGCAGCGCAACGCTTGACTGCGCGTCAGCTCGTCGCGGATATCGGCCCGGCGCTCTTGCGCATGGCCCACGACGGTGCTCACTCGGATCGACCGCTGAGCGAGGTTGTGCTCTACGCTCCAGGGGCCCCTGAAGTCGCAGGTCCAGAAGCGATCGTACTGGGGGTCGGAGTTCGTACGGCCGCCGAGCTCGCCGCGTTGAGCGAATCGCTGCACGACAGTGGAGCTGGAGTGATGGTGGTGAAGGCACCGCTTGCACAGGGCGTTCATCTGGGGCGGCTCACCGTCGTCGAAGTGAACGCTGAAGCGGCGTGGATGCACGTCGCGAGTACGATTCGCGAACAGTTGCTTGACTACGCCCGCGCAAGCGTCCGTTCTGATGGGTTTAATTCTGAGTTGTTCTCGATCGCGAACGCGATCTACGCCGAGTTCAACGCGCCGGTGACAATTGAGGACCGTTTTTCCGCACTCGTCGCGTGGTCGGCTGGTCAGGAGCGGAGCGATGCCGAGCGGATCGACACAATTCTGGGACGGGCCGTCCAGCAGGAAACGCTCGTTGAACAGCGTCAGCGTGGTGAGTTCGAACTGCTTCATGCGTCAGATGTCCCGCTGTTTATGCCAGCGCTGATTCCTGACCATCTGGCGCGGGTTGCGATCGCGGTGCGCGCAGGGACGGAGGTGCTCGGCTATATTTGGGCCGCAGTTTCGGAGCCACTGTCTCCGGAACAGTCCCAGAGATTCTCAGAGTTCGCGCCGAGCGTTGCCCTCCGGTTGGCAAATCTCCGGACGGAGACGAGTTATGCGCGCAAACAGCGGGGTGAGCTTACAGCTGCGGTGCTCAGCGGTTCGGCGAGCCAAGTCGAAGCCAGCCGACTCCACTTGGGAACCGGGCCGCTGTGCGTGATGGCTGCTGCCCCGCGCGTGCAGTTCGACGACGAGGCCGGGGGTGTCAGTGATGCGGTACTCGTGTCAGACCTCCAACGGTTCTCAGATACCCTCGAGTACTTCCTTACCGCCGTACATCCTCGATCGGCAGCCGTCGTCGGGACCGGGGCAGTGTATGTGCTTGTGGGATGGGCAGCGGGCACCGACGACCCGCTCGCAGCGACGGCGCAGCTTGCGAGGGACTTTCTCTCCCGCACTCCGCTCACGCAACACTTCATGGTGTCAGTGAGTGGTCCGGCTGCCGGGTTGGGGGAGGTGAAACAGCTCCGCGCCCAGGCCGACGCTTCGCTGCGAGCTCTTCGTCATCCTGCTGACCGAGGTCCCGCGGTGCGTACAGTGGACGAGGCGGCGCTGTCGGTCATGCTGCTGCACCTCTCCGACGCGATAGATGCGCTGGGGTTGCCAGTGAGTACCGGAGCGTTGGAATCCCTACAGCAGCACGACGGCCCGAATGGGCTCCTCACCGCTACGCTTGCGGCCTACCTTGATGCCGCGGGGGCCGTTGACGTTGCGGCTCGGGTGCTGCACGTTCATCCCAACACGATGCGGTACCGACTCCGCCGGATTCGCGAGATTTCGGGGCTTGACTTCGCGCACGCCGATAGCCTCCTCCTCGCACATCTCCAGTTGCGCGTCAGCGCCCTGCGTGCAGAGGCCGGGATACCGGGCCAACCGCGCGAAGGGCGCTGACTTTGCTGAAACGCTCTAGCGTACGGAGCCCATCCGTGCCAGGGTCCAGCGGCTCATGAGGATCATGCCGAACCCCACAGCGACGGCGATGCCGCCCGTGATGAGGAAGTACGCAACCTCGGTGTCAGGGGTGTAGTAGTTCGCCAAGACACCGGAAAGCGAGGAGCCGAGCGCCGGGCCAAAGAAGTAGAGTGCCATCATCTGCGCCCGGTACGCGGATGGGGCGAGCTTGGTGCTCACCGACAGGCCGATCGGGGAAACCAACAGCTCAGCTACCGCGAAGAACGCAAGAATCACGAAGATTGCGAGAGCCGGACTTGTTTGGCCTTGGCTGCCCGACATCGTCAGGAAGAGCAGATAGCCGACACCGGTGAGAATCACCCCGAGACCGAGCTTCACGGGCGTTGACGGGGCGCGATCACCGAGCTTGGTCCAGACGCTGCTCGCGATGGCAAGCATGGGCATGATCCAGATTGTCTGTGCCAGGAACAGGAACGACGACGGTGCAGTCCAGCCGAAGATATTCCAATCAATGCGTTCGTCGGAATACACCGCGAGAGCGGTGAAGATTTGCTGGAACAGGGTCCAGAACGCGGTGATTGCGATGAACATGGGGATGAACGCCCGTACGCCGCGCCGTTCCGAAGCGGTCACCTTGGGGCTGGTGAGCAGGATGCTGAAATAGGCGACGGTTGCGATTGCCACAATGATGCTCGCTGCGGGGGCAAGGTTGCCAATATTGATGAGACCCGTCGTGATCGCGACGAGAATCGCGGCGAGACCGACAACTCCCACAATGACCGCTTTTTTGCGCCCCGCGGCGGTCAACGGGTTGCTGGGCTCTTTCCCCGCTGTGCCGAGATTGCGACGGAACACCACGTATTGAATCAACCCGATCAGCATTCCCACGGCAGCGGCACCGAACGCGATGTGGAATCCGGCGGCATCGTTCAGCACGCCGGTGAGGAGCGGCCCGAAGAACGAGCCGATAGTGATGCCGAGGTAGAACAGCGAGAATCCACCGTCAGTGCGGGGATCCCCCTTCGTGTACAGCGTGCCCAAGAGCGAAGAAGCGTTCGCCTTGAGCGCCCCCGCGCCGAGTGCCACGAGGACAAGACCAAACCCAACGCCGGGGAGGCCCGGGATGAGTGCCAGCGCGATGTGCCCAGCCATCACCACAAAGCCACCAAAGAAGACCATGCGTTCCATGCCGAATACGCGATCTGCGAGCCAGCTCCCGAGCACTGTGGAGAGATAGACCAGGCCGCCATAGGCACCAACGAGTCCCGTGGCGACGCCCTGCGGGAGGCCTAAGCCTCCTTGGTCTGCCGAGTAATACAGGTAGTAGGCCAGGATCGTGACCATCCCGTAGAAGGAGAATCGTTCCCAAAGCTCGACGCCGAGGAGATTGGCGAGCCCGATCGGATGGCCCAAGAATGTACGTTGTTTGGGTTGCGTGCGAGTGCTGAGCTGTTCAGCCGTTTCAGACATAGGAGTTCTTTCTGGCTCTGAAGAAGCCATCGCTGGCGCATCACCTGTGACGCGGCACGCTGCGATGGACGTGTGTTTCGGTTCGGAAAGCGGTGCGCCCGTGGCACCATAGCTTTGCGTAGTCCCATTGTGGACAACGGGTGTGGTGTCCTGCTTGGAAAAAACGCCAGTGTTCGAGCGAATCCTTGTGTGAAAATCCCAAGGCGGTGTGGGGTTGACGAGGATCTCTGGGTCTCCCGGTATCTTGGCAACTCCCGGACAGGGGCCACACATGACCCGCACCCATCGGAGAATCCATGCCCAGACTGAGCTACTACGTCGCCGCAACGGTCGACGGCTTCATCGCGGATCCGCAGGACTCGCTCGACTGGCTGATGCGGCATGAGATGGATCCCGGCGGGGCGAATGACATCGACACCTTCCTGGCGGGGGTCGGTGCGATCGTGATGGGCTCCACGACGTACGAGTGGCTGCTCGCTCACGGTGCCTGGGACTACCAAGTTCCCGTGTGGGTGATGACCACGCGTGCTCTTCCGCTGCCCGCTTCGACGACAGCTGGCGGGTCCGCTGATGTCAGATTCTCTCGGGCAGCGCTTCCTGAGCTCGTCGCCGAGATGCGTGCCGCCGCCGGCCAGCGTGAACTGTGGGTGATGGGCGGGGGAGACCTCGCCGGTCAGTTCGCGGACGCGGGGCTGCTCGATGAGATCCTGCTCACCGTTGCCCCGGTGGTCCTGGGGGCGGGCCGCCCGCTACTGCCGCGCCGCCTGGACCTCGAGCTTCTCGAGACCGCGCGCAATGGCGCGTTTGTCACCGCTCGCTATCGCGTGCTCGGCCCGTTGACGGAGGATCGCACCCCCGCCTGAGGACTTGGCTCCGCCTCCAGCTCGGCCGCCAGCTCGGCCGCGAGCTCTGCCTCCCCGGCCCCCCGTGACGCCCTCACCCCGCCCACACTGTCACCCAAACTGATGCAAATTATCCAGACCGAGCGAAATCCACCTGCATTTGGCTCGTGCTGGATAATTTGCGTCGGTTTGGGTGCCCGGAGCTGCCCGCCGCGCTACCCGAACGCGGAGAGCAGCGCCCACCAAGCCACCATCGGGCCCGTGGCGAATACGTAGAGCGCGAGAGCGGCGACGCCGACCCCGAGTGTGAGTCCCGCGACGACCCCGGAGGTGCCGATGGCCCAGGCGGCACGCTTGTCGCGCGTGCTCATCTCGGGGGCGTCGACGGGGTGCAGATCGTAGAGATCGAAGCCCGCGGCGGAGTCCGACTCCGCGACGCGGCCTCGCGGTGTTGGCTCTGTGCCGGGGGTGCCCAGGATGCCGTTCATAGTCCCGAGTGTAGAGTGGTGCCGCCTGCCGGTCCAGCACCACGCCACACCGAAACCTGGGCGCGTGCGCACCCCGTGCAAGTTGTGTCATAATTGATCCTTGTGCCACGGTGCGGCACTGCCGCGAGGGTCCGCACACACCGTGAGCCTGAACCTCCTTACTTTTTGACATCCGCGTCCCGACTTGCGGCGGGCGCAGAGAGAGAACATCATGCAGAAGCTCGACCACGTCGATGCCGCGTCGCTCAAGAGCGACATTCCCGAGTTCCGCGCCGGCGACACCGTCAAGGTGCACGTCAACATCGTCGAGGGCAACCGCTCGCGTGTTCAGGTGTTCCAGGGCGTTGTGATCTCCCGCCACGGAGAGGGCGTCCGCGAGACCTTCACCGTCCGCAAGATCAGCTTCCAGGTGGGTGTGGAGCGTAAGTTCCCCGTGCACTCGCCCGCGATCGACAAGATCGAGGTCGTCACCCGCGGTGACGTGCGTCGCGCGAAGCTGTACTACCTCCGTGGCCTCACCGGCAAGAAGGCCAAGATCAAGGAGAAGCGCGACGCCTAAGTCTCGCTCCCCTGTGGGCACGAACCGGGACACCCGGTGACACGCCCGTGACACTTTCAGGCTCCCACCCGACAGGGTATGGGAGCCTGAAGTGTCTACCCCCGACTTTTCGGGGCCGCCGCCGAGTACGCGGAGCGGCCCCACACCTGAAGGAGCGCGCATGAGCGAGGCTGTGTCCACCGCGGGAGAGCGGAACCGGCGGGGTGGGTTCCTGGGGTTCGTGCGCGATCTCCTCGTGATCCTGATTGTTGCGTTCCTTGTTTCCTTCCTGCTCAAGACGTTCCTTGTGCGCAGCTTCTACATCCCGTCGGTGTCGATGGAACAGACACTGCAGGTCAACGACCGCATTCTGGTGAACCAGTTGGTGCCGGATCTTGTCGACGTGCAGCGCGGTGACGTCGTGGTGTTCAAAGATCCGGGGGGCTGGCTGTACCCGCGGTCGCAGAGCGACCCGCAAGGTTTCGAGAAGGTGTTGCAGGCGGTCGGGCTCGCGGCTGACACGAGCGATGAATACGTGGTCAAGCGCGTGATCGGCGTGGGCGGGGACCGCGTGCAGTGCTGCGACGCCGAGGGGCGAGTTGTGGTGAACGGCGTTCCACTTGACGAACCGTACATTGTGATTCCACCGGGGGAGACCCGTGCCTCGAAGATCGACTTCGACGTCACCGTTCCGGAGAACTCGGTGTGGGTCATGGGCGACAACCGCTACCAGAGCAAGGACTCCCGGTACAACCAGGATCAGCCAGGCAAGGGCTTTGTCCCGGAGGACGAGATCGTGGGCCGCGCATTCGTGCTGAACTGGCCGTTGAACCGCTTTACGTGGTTGGGGACCCCCGAGGGGACCTTCACCGGGGTGGAACAGGCTCGCGAGAAGCAGCCGAGCGGTGCCTAAGGCCGTAGCCGAGTCGAAGGATCCGACCCTCGACGTCGAGACGGCGATGATTCTCGCCGGTGCTGAGCTTGTGATCGGCCTTGACGAAGTCGGCCGGGGCGCGATCGCGGGCCCCGTCGCGGTCGGAGCGCACACCGTGTGGCCGGGAACAACGGAGTTCCCCGCTGGACTGCGGGACTCGAAACTGCTGAGTGAGAAGAAGCGTGAGGCGCTGTACCCACTCGTGTGCGAGTGGGGCGTCGGGGCTGTCGGATTTGCGAGCGCCGAGGAGATCGATGCCCAGGGCATCACCGCGATGCTCGGGGCTGCCGCGCGGCGTGCCCTCCTCGCGCTGCACGAGGCGGGCGTCCCGGTGGATCGCGCCGTGATCATCCTCGACGGGTCCCACGATTGGCTGTCCCCGGTGTTGCGCAACCCCCTCGATGTGCGAACTCGGGTGGGCGCCGATCGAGCGTGCGCGAGTGTCGCAGCGGCCTCGGTACGCGCGAAGGTGGAGCGTGACGTTCTGATGCGCGATGCTCACGAGGCGCACCCGGAATATTCTTGGGCGTCGAACAAAGGATACGGGGCACAAGCGCACTACGAAGGAATTGCCGCGGTGGGTCTCACAGAGCTGCACCGCGCAAGCTGGATCAAGACCGCCGTCTGAGGCCTCCGGTAGGCTGGTGAGGCGTACGTTCAGGGCATCCGGCTGAGCCATCCTGTTCGGTGACGCATGCACCGCACGCCATCAGGAAGGCCTACACATGACCGACACTCTGCGGACCGACGGACGTACCCCGGCCCAGATGCGCCCCGTGACAATCGAGCGCGGCTGGAGTGCCCAGGCCGAGGGGAGCGCCCTCATCTCCTTCGGCAACACAAAGGTGCTCTGCACCGCGTCCTTCACGCCCGGCGTGCCCCGCTGGCTCTCGGGCAAAGGCACCGGCTGGGTCACCGCCGAGTACTCGATGCTGCCGCGCTCCACGAACGAGCGGATGCAGCGCGAATCGGTGAAGGGCAAGATCGGTGGCCGCACCCACGAGATCTCGCGCCTGATCGGGCGGAGCTTGCGTGCCGTCATCGACACCAAGGCGCTCGGTGAGAACACGATCGTCATTGACTGCGACGTGCTCCAGGCAGACGGTGGCACGCGCACGGCGTCGATCACGGGTGCCTACGTCGCGCTCGTCGACGCGATCGAGTGGGCGCGCGCGCAGGGGCACCTGCCCCGGAACGCGAAGCCGCTGACGGACAGCGTCGCGGCGGTCTCGGTCGGCATCGTCGGAGACACGGCGATGAGCGATCTCGCCTATGTCGAAGATTCGCGTGCCGAGACCGACATGAACGTTGTCGTTACCGGTTCGGGGGCATTTGTTGAGGTGCAGGGCACCGCTGAGGGCGTGCCGTTCTCCCGCGACGAGCTGAATGAGCTGCTGGATCTGGCGCTCGGCAGCGCGGCGGAACTCACGGAGCTGCAGCGCGCAGTGCTCGCTGAGGAGCCCGCCGCATGACCCGTCAGACGATCGTTCTCGCCTCGCACAACACGCACAAGCTTGAGGAGCTGCGCCGGATCGTCGGCCCACTGATCCCCGGGGTGGAACTGATTGGCTACGAGGGACCCGAGCCCGTCGAGACGGGTACAAGCTTCGAAGAGAACGCGCTCTTGAAGGCACGCGCGGCTGCGGTCCACACGGGGCTGCCCGCGATCGCGGACGATTCCGGCATCGCGGTGGACATCCTCGGCGGCTGCCCCGGGATCTTCTCGGCCCGCTGGGGCGGCCCGGCGCGGAGCGACACTGCCAACGTTGAGCTGCTCCTCTGGCAGCTCAGCGATATCGCGGACGAGCATCGTGCCGCGGGCTTCGTCTGCGCGGCGGCACTCGTGGTGCCCGAAGCTGCGGGGAGTGACGCGGCAGAAATCTGTGAGCTGGGTGTCTGGCAGGGGAGCGTGCTGCGTGCCCAGGCAGGCGAGGGCGGCTTCGGCTACGACCCGATCTTCCAGCCGGAGGGCTCCTGCCGCTCTGCGGCGGAGCTGGCACCCGCGGAGAAGGATCGCGAGTCCCACCGCACGCGCGCATTCACCGCGCTCGCTGCGGAGATCAACGCCCGCTACCCCGCAGCGGAGTAGCCCCACATACGCCGGCTTGTGTGGCCCCAGTGCCCGAGCCCGAGTGCCCCGCGAACGCGATGCGCGCACCCAACACACGCACGACCTCACTTCGACACCAGAGATGGAGATCTCACGATGACGGAAGAGCAGACGAGCGGACTGGTGCGTCCCAACGTGTCCCTGGAGGACGCGGTGACCATCGCGCGCGAGTGCTACGGGCTGACGGTGGAGGCCATCGAGCTCGGCAGTAACCAGGACCGCAATTTCCTCCTGACCGAGGCGGACGGGGAGCGCAGCGTGCTCCGGATCGATAACCCTGTGTTTACCGACGGGGAGCGGGATGGCCAGCACGCCGCGCTTGCGGCGTATCACGCGGCAGGGGTGCCGGTCGCCGAGGTGCTCGCCGGCCCGGATGGTGCAAAAACGCAACGCTGGAACGGGTTTGCGGTGCGTCGAAGCGCCTTTGCTCCCGGTGCGCCCATGGTTGACCTGGGCTACTTCGCCCCAGTGGTCCTCGAAGAGTTCGGTGCCTTGGCTGCGGCGTCGGTGCGCGCGCTTGCCGAGCTCAGCCATCCGGGCCTTGACCGGACCCACATGTGGGTGATGGACGTCGCCGCGGAGCAGACCTCGATTCTCGCTCCCGCGATTGCCGACACGACGCTGCGCGAGCGGGTACTCCGTGCTGCAGCTGAAGCCCAAGAGGCGCTCAATGCGGTGTCCGAGGCGCTGCCGCGCCAGGTGATCCACGGCGATCTCACCGACGACAACGTGACCGGTCTCATGAGTGATGATCGGCGGATCCACCCGCACACGGTGCTCGACCTGGGAGACCTGGCCGTCGGCTGGCGAGTTGCGGAGCTCGCGGTGACCGCCTCCTCGATGCTGCACCACGAGCCCGAGCGGCCGCTCCGGCTCCTCGACCTGATTGCAGCGTTCCACCGTGCAGCCCCGCTGAGTGCGGCCGAGGCGCGGGCCGTGTGGCCGCTGATCGTGCTCCGCGCGGCGGTCCTCGTGGCGAGCGGATGGCGGCAGCTTGAGATCGATGGCGACAACGCCTATGCGCGGGATCGCGTCGCGGGTGAGCAAGCAATTTTCGATGCGGCAACCGCGGTTCCGCTTGCTGAGGCCACCGAACAGGTGCTTGCCAGGCTCGGCTTCCAGGGCATGGCACAGGGCACTGGTTTGGCCCTGCTCGCCGTCCCGGGGACCGGCACCGCGCGGTCCGCGGCCCCTCCGCTCCGCGCGCTGCTGCCCGCACTCGAAGGGGACGTCACAGTCCTGGATCCCGGCGTTGAGTCGGACGCCTTGGACGCGGGGAAGTGGCTCTCCTGCACCGCGGAGGCAGAACTCGTCACCGAGGCACTGACCGCGGGCGCGAGCGCCGCGATCTTCCCCTACGGGGTGTACCGGCTGACGCGCGCGGAGATCGACGTGACCGACGCGGCCGCAACCTGGCCCGTGGACACCGAGGTCTGGCTCGCAGCCGGTTCCGAGCTCGGTGTCGTGACACCGCTTGCTGGTCGTGTTGCCTCGGTCGGCGCTGACAGTCTGCGGATCGAGTCCGCCGGTGGGTGGACGCTGGAGATCCGGGGAATCACTCCGGCCATCGAGCTTGGCACCGAGCTTGAGTTCGGTGACGGGATTGGGGATTTCCCGGCGGGCGAGTCGCCGCGAGCGCTCGCGGTCGGTCTCCGCCGGGCGGGAGCGGGAGAGCCCGGCGACACTGCGCCCGCAACGACTGCAGCACTCGTCACACCGGAGCGGGTACCCGCCTGGGCCCGGCTCAGCCACGATCCAGCGGGGCTGCTCGGCCTGCCGGATCTGGCTCAGCGCGACGAGGCAGGGGACGAGCTTGCGCGCCGTGAGCAGATCTTTGCAAGCGCGCAGGAACGCTACTACGAGCGCCCCATGCAGATCGAGCGCGGCTGGCGGCATCACCTGATCGACACGACAGGCCGGGCCTACATCGACGTCGTGAACAACGTCACGGGGCTGGGCCACGGGCACCCGGGGGTCGCTGACGCGATGCAGCGCCAGGCTCGAATCCTGAACACGAACTCACGCTTCCTGTTCCGCGAACTCGCCGAGTACAGCGAGCGCCTGCTTGCCCTCCTGCCGGAGGACTCAGAGCTCGACACCGTGCTGCTCGTGAACAGTGGCTCGGAGGCGGTGGATCTCGCGCTGCGCCTCGCCCAGGCGGCGACCGGCCGGCGCACGATCGTGTCGCTGCGGGAGGCGTACCACGGCTGGACGATGGCCTCCGACGCGGTCACGACGAGCGCCTACGACAACCCGTACGCTGCGGAGACCCGGCCGGACTGGGTGCACGTCGCGGACGTCCCCAACCGATTCCGTGGGACCTACCGCGGGGCGGATACCGGCGCGCAGTACGCCGCCGATCTGGGGTCGGACCTCGACAAGCTGTCCACTGAAGGGCGCGAGGTTGCCGGCTTCGTGTGCGAGTCGGTGCTGGGCAATGCGGGCGGTGTGATGCTCCCAGACGGTTACCTTGCCGCGGCATACCAGCGCGTGCGGGACGCTGGCGGCCTGTGTATCGCCGACGAGGTCCAGGTCGGCTTCGGGCGCATGGGGTCCAGCTTCTGGGGCTTCGAACAGTCGGGGGTGCGCCCCGACATCATCGCGATCGCGAAGCCGATGGGCAACGGCTTCCCGCTCGGCGGCGTCATCACGTCGAAGCGCATCGCCGACGCGCTTGCCTCGCAGGGCCAGTTCTTCTCCTCGGCGGGCGGGAACCCGCTGAGCTGCCGCGTGGGCCTCGCCGTTCTTGATGCGATGACCGCTGAGGGGCTGCAGGCGAACGCACGCGTCGTTGGTGGGCGGCTCGCGGACGGATTCCGCGAGCTGGCTCACACGCACGACATCATCGGTCCAGTTCACGGCGAGGGCCTGTACCTGGGTGTGGAACTTGTGCGGGATCGCGAGACGATGGAGCCCGCTGCAGCAGAGGCCGCGGCGATCTGCGAACGGCTGCGCGAACTCGGGGTCGTGGTGCTCACAACCTCGGAACGGTCGAACGTGCTCAAGGTGAAACCGCCGCTCTGCCTCACTGCCGAGAGCGCCGACTTTGTCGTCGCCGCTCTCGACCGTGTGCTGCGCGAGGGCTGGTAGCCGCGGACCGGGGGCCCGGCCGGTTTCGGCTCGGGTCCCCGGTGTAGGCTTGACCGCTATGGGAGACGCGCCGTTTCAGTCCACTCACGCCGTGACACACTTTGAATGCAGGGAACCGCGGGTGCGCGGTTCGGTGATCGAATTGCCGAGTGCTGCACTTGCCGGTGACACTGTCGTCGCAGAGTTCACCGAGGTGATCGAGCTGCCCGCCGCGCTCGACGATGTTGCACCCGAGCTTGCCGAGCCGACGCTGCGCCTGCTCGCGCTCGCGGCTTCGCTCAGCTATTTCAAGGCGTTCGCGCCAACCCGGTACGTCGTGCCTTCCGGTCTCACCTCGACTGAGCGCGCGTTCATCACCGAGTTGCTGCGCAACGGACTTGGCGAATTCGCGTTCGTGAATGAGCTTCCGGAAGTATTCGAGACTGAGATCGTGGCTGCCGAGCGGCCCGAGCCGTGTGGTGCCGAGGCGCCGAACGGGGCGCAGGGGAGCGCCTCCGAGGAGCCACGCCGGGCGCTCGTCGCCGTCGGCGGCGGCAAAGACTCCATCGTGTCCATTGAGGCGCTCGCCGGCGCGGGCTATGAGGTCGGCCTGTTCGCGGTGAATCCGAAGACTCCAATGGTGCGGACCGCGGAGGTCGCGGATCAGCCACTCGTGAGCGTGCGCCGCGCGATTGATCCGGCGCTGCTTGCGCTGAACGCCGCCGGTGCCCCGAACGGCCACATTCCCGTCACCGCGATCAACTCGCTGATCGCGACGCTGAGTGCGCTCGCGCTTGGTTACGACGCCGTCGTGTTTAGCAATGAGGCCGGATCCTCCTATGGGAATTTCGCGTGGTCAGGCCGTGTGATCAACCACCAGTGGTCGAAAGGCTCTGAGTTCGAAGGGCTGCTCCGCGCCTCGCTTCCGTTCGGAGCGCCCCAGTATCTCTCGCTGCTGCGCCCCATCAACGAGATCCGGATCGCCCGCCGCTTCGCCACATATGAGCAGTACCACGGGGTGTTCACGAGCTGCAATCGGGCCTACCGGATGACCGCCGACGGCTCGGCCGGTTGGTGCGGGGAATGCCCCAAGTGCCACTTCATCTTCCTGATGCTCGCACCGTTCCTGTCGCGCGACGCGCTCCTCAACATCTTCACCGGACGCGACCTGTTCGCAGACGAGGCCCAGTACCAGGGCTTCCTCGAGCTGTTCGGCGCGAACGGTCTTGTCAAACCATTTGAGTGTGTGGGGGAGCCCGACGAATGCAGGGTCGCGCTGAGCCTGCTCCGCGAGCGCGACGACTGGCAGGGGCATCCGTTCCTCGCGAAGCCTGAGATCGCGGCACTCGACGCGACCGCGGCGGAGCGCGAGGCAGTCTTTGCGTGGCGCGACGAGGCACACTTCCTCACCCCGAAGCTTGAGGACGTGGCTCGTGCGATTTAGTGATCTGGCGGGCAAGCGGCTCGCTATCTGGGGTGCGGGGCGCGAGGGTACCCGCGCCTATGAAGCTCTTGCGGCTGACGCCGCCTCGATCGAGATCGTGGTGACCGGCGGCGGCACGGTGCCCGCAGACGCTCCCGGCCCCGTGGTTGCCGGGGAGGACGCCTTTGCCGCACTCCGCGCAGCCGACGTCGTGGTGAAATCGCCCGGGATCCCGCACACCTCGCCCGAGTTTGCTGCGTTGCGTGACGCGGGAGTGCCGGTCACCTCGCTCATGGACCTCTGGCTGAACGAGCACGGCGACCGCGTCATCGCCGTGACCGGCACCAAGGGCAAGAGCACCACTTCCACCCTGGTGACCCACTTTCTTGGCGCGCTCGATGTGACCGCAACGCTCGCCGGGAATGTCGGGATCCCCGTGTCACGTGAACTGTCTCCAGGCCTCGACGTGGCCGTGGCCGAGGTGTCGAGCTACCAGGCTGCAGACCTCACGGCGTCGCCGCGCACCGCGGTGCTCACGTCCCTCTACCCAGAGCATCTCCCGTGGCACGGCGGCTACGAGGCGTATGTAGGCGACAAGCTCAACCTCATCGCCCACGGGGCCGAGACTGTTGTGCTCCCCGCGCTCACCGGAGAGCTTGCCGAGCGCGCTCGCGCCAAGGTGGCCACCACGACCCGGCTCGTCACCCCGGCAGAGCTCGGCATCACCGTCACCGACGACGCCCTACACTGGGGCGAGGCGGGCACGGTGACGAGCGAGGACACCACGCTGCGGGGCGCGCACAACCTGATGAACGCTGCGCTCGCAATCACCGCCGTGTGCGTGCACCGTGACGTTGATCCGGCGGACCGCCCGCGGCTGCTCGCCGCACTCCGCGCCTTCGCTCCGCTTGCGCACCGGCTTGAAGTAATTCCGACAACGGACGGCCGTGTGTGGGTTGACGATAGCCTCGCGACGGCCCCGGAAGCAGTAGTCGCCGCGCTTGACACCTACGCCACCTCCCGCGTGGTGCTTGTCGCAGGCGGCGCGGATCGCGGGCTCGATTTTGCCCCGCTGCTCGCACACCTCCGCACCAGTGGTGCGCAGCGCGACACCCGCATCGTGACCGTTGGTCCCGCGGGGGAGCGGTTGCGCGCGGAGCTCGGCCCGAGCTACACGGCCGGCACCGCCGGCGCTGACTTCGCTGACGCGCTCGCGCGGGCGCGCGAGCTCACCGGGGCGGGCGACGTGATCCTGCTTTCGCCCGGGGCACCGAGCTTCGACGAATTCGCGGACTATGAGGCGCGGGCCGCCGCGTTCCGCGCCGCCGCTGAGGCGAGCGCATAGTGCGGCGGCGGCGGCCGATCCGGAAGGAGCAACTTTTCATCGGGATGCTCGCGATCTTCTTTGTGGTCGGGTTGGTCGGGGTGCACGCCGCATGGCCACGGGCCTTCGGCGTATTCATCGCGATCGGTGGTACCGCCGGCGCACTGATGGTGTTGTATGAGGTGCGACTGACCAAACAAATCGCGCAGGCCGAGTTTATTCGAGAGTTGCAGAGTAGCTACTCGACCGATCCACTGATCGGTGAGTTGTGGAGCAAACTGCTGCTGCAGGAGCCCATCACGGGCGCTGACCGCGCGCGGATGAGCAACTACCTCACCTTCTTTGAGACCCTCCATCTTCTGCAGAAGCGGGGTGCGCTGGAGCTGGGCCTCGCCGACGAGCTTTTCCGCAACAGGTTCTTCACGGCGATCGGCAACCGAGATGTGCTGCACGCCACAATCTTGTCCGAACATGGTTCTTTCGGGAACATTCACGCGCTCATTGCGGAGTGGCACGCGCACCTGATCGAGAAGCAGAAACCCATTCACCCGGGCTACTACGTCTACATCGAGGAGCTCGCCCGCGTGAAGGGGTACGTCGTGGCGCAACTCGGCCCCGCAGATCTCGATGACCTTGTCGAGCTGCAGACCCGGGTGATCGAAAGCCTCGGGAATTCCCCGTGGCTACGCGAAAACTCCGCGGACATGTTCGCGGAGTGCCTGGCTGCACGGGATGTCGGCGGCCCGGAACATCGGGTGCTTGGATTCCGGAGTGATTCCGGTCAACTCGTGGCGGCGGGCATTCTTTTCGACGGGGGTACCGGGGCGGAGAGTATCCGTGGGTACTTCAGCGAGCGACCCGAGGAGCTCACGAAGTCGATCAACCTCAAATTGGTGCTCGCTGACCGGGAGCACCGCCGTTTCGGGCTCGCGCGCACCGTAGTTGAACTCTTAGAGCGCGACGCTACCGCTCTCGGGCGGGACGAAATCATGTGCACGATCCACCCGAAGAACTTGCCCAGTCAACGGCTCTTCGGGAAACTTGGGTATCGGCGACTTCAGAAACGGGTGCGGACGAAGTACGGCCCGCGATTTGTGTTCTTCCGTGAGTTGAACCGCCCCGATGTGGGGCGGTTCCGCTAACTGCCGCGCTCGGCTTACAACCCGAGGACACTCCGTGCGATCAGGAAGTAGATGATCAGGCCTGAAGCATCCACGAAGGTGGAAATGAACGGGTTGGAGAAGACCGCGGGATCGACCTTTACGGCCCGTGCCAGCAGCGGCATGCACCCACCCACGGCTGCGGCAAGCGTGCACACGCACAGGAGTGTGAGCCCAATTACCAAGCCGATCTGTGGCGTGTAGGCGATCGCGGCGATCGTAAAGCCGAGCGTGCCAAGCAGCAGCCCGAGCATTCCGCCGGTGCGTAGTTCCCGTGTGAGTACCCGAATGAAGTCACGCGACTGCACATCTCCGAGCGCCAGGGCGCGTGTCACCGTGGTGGCCGCCTGGTTTCCGGTGTTTCCGCCCGTGCCAATAAGAAGCGGCACGAAGAGCGCGAGAACAGTCACCTGATCGATCGTGGCCTCGAACACGGAGAGGACCTGCACGGTCAGTGTGGCGCCGACGGCGAGCACGAGTAGCCAGACCACGCGGGAACGGACGAGCGAGCCGACCGGAGTGGAGAGGTAGGGGCGTCGGAGCGGCTCAGTGCCGCCCTGACGCGCCGCGTCCTCGGATTCCTCGTGTTCCAGGATCCGGATTGCGTCATCGATGGTGAGCATGCCGAGTAGGCGCTGCTCACGGTCAACAATCGGCATGGCGAGCAGTTGCAGGTCCGCGCAGCGCCGGGCTGCGAGCTCCGCGTCGTCCTCCGCTGCGGCGGTGTGAGCCGGGCTCATGAGTGCGGAAATCACTGTGTCGTCCGGGGCGCCGAGGAGGCCCCGGAGGCTGACAACCCCGACAACATGGCGTGAATCATCGAGCACGGGGATCGTGTAGATCGTTTCGGCGTCGTCGAGTCGCGTGCGTACCCGATTCATCGTCTCAGCGACTGTGAAGCTTTCCCGTGTGGAGACATACTCAAGGGACATGCGCCGCCCCGCACTGTCCTGGGGGTAACCGAGGAGCGCCGAGGTCAGCACCCGTTCCTGTTCGGGGAGGCCGCGCAAGAGCCGCGTGGCGAGCGCCGCGGGCACCTCGTCAAGCAGCCACAGCCTGTCATCGTGATCGAGATCAGCGAAGAGCTGGGACACCTCCGTATCCTGCAGGCCGTGCAGCAGGTCGCTCTGCAGCGGAGGGTCGAGCAGCTCGAAGACATCGGCAGCCCGATCCTTGGCGAGCAGCCGGTAGATCACGGCACGCTGCTTCCGGCTGAGCCGCTCAAACACGGGTACGAGGTCCGTGGGGGTCACGGGCGAGAGCACGTGGGTGAGGGAGGTGAGATCCTGCGCCGCAATCATCTGGGTGATCGTGGTGACAAGCTCATCGGTTGTCTGAATCTGGGGGAGTGTCATCGCTCTCGCTCCTTGCAAGGGCGCGCCGTGGGTGCGCGGCGCACGGAAAGGTATCCGGACGCACGACGGAATGCGCGCCCAAAAAGGGAGCCGGAAACCGCGAGAATCGCCTGGTTAGGCGTGAAGTCTCGTGCGGGAGGATGCGCGGGGTTCCGCGGGATCCGGCTGCTGACTGCAACTGTCACTGGGCACGGAATCACCTCGCAAAGGTTGGGAACACGGGCGTGGGCCGCACAGGCCCGCACGAACCTTATCAGCGGACCACACGGTCAGCCAAGCCGGCGCGGCGCTAATTGGGGGTTCGACGCGCGCAAACTAGGCTGTCACGGGGTGCGCGCATGTGCGCGCGGGAGGTTCCGCTTCGTACCCCGTCTGAGAACTGAGAGCGTCACTATGGCTTCGAGCTACCGCGCACTATTTCGTCTGCCCGGCACGATCCCGCTCACCACTGCGGGGTTGCTTGCCCGCATGCCCCTCTCCATGATCGGGATCGGTCTGATCACGATGGTGGCGACCGCTCGCGGGAGCTACGGCTACGCCGGGGCGCTCGCTGCGGTGTTTGCCGTCTCCTCGGCACTCGCGACCCCGCAGGTTGCACGGCTCGTGGACCGGTTTGGGCAGCGTCGGATCGTGCCGATAGCTGTCGTGGTGAGCCTCGCCGCGCTCGCGGTGCTGCTCATCACGTTCAGGCTGGACGGTCCAGTGCCGGTGATTTTTATCGCTGCGGCATGTGCGGGTCTGCTCCCGAGCATGCCCGCGCTCGTGCGGGTGCGGTGGGTGGGGATTATCCGCGGCGAGCGCGAACGGACCGGGAAAGATGCCCCAGAACTGCACACGGCCTTCGCGTGGGAGACTGTGCTTGACGACTTGAGCTTTGTGCTCGGCCCCCCGATCTCGATCGGGTTGAGTGTCGGACTCTTCCCGGAGGCCGGGCCACTCGTGGGTGGTGTGCTACTTCTGCTCGGTGCGGGCTGGCTGCTCAGCCAGCGCAGCACTGAGCCCCGTCCGGGCCGGCAGGGCGTCGCCGGCGGCCCGCTGAGCGTGCTGCGCATCCCCGCGGTGTGGGGCATGGTGGTGACCCTGCTCACGATGGGGGCGATCCTCGGGACAGTCGACGTCGCCAGTGTTGCCTTCGCGGAGCGGCAGGGGATCCCCGCTGCCGCGAGCATCGTGTTGGCGGTGTACGCACTCGGTTCCGCGCTGTCCGGGGTTGTGTTCGGCACGCTGACACTGTGGCGTCCCACCCGGGTGTTGCTTCGAATCGGGATTGTGGGAACCGCGCTCACCACGCTTCCCTTGATCTGGATCTCGACAGTCGCGGAGTTGTCGATCACCGTGTTTATCGCGGGGGCATTCTTCGCGCCGACAATGATCCTCGCCACGAAGCTCATCGAGGAGTCAGTTCCCGCACCATCGCTCACCGAGGCGCTCACGTGGTCGACGGCGGGTCTCGCCTTCGGCGTCGCCATCGGCCCCGCGGTTGCTGGCCCACTCATCGACGAGCTTGGCGCAAACGGTGGCTTCCGGGTGTCGCTCATCGCGGCCGCGGTGCTGCTCGTGCTGCTCCCCGTTGTGGCCCGGAACGACCCACGGGACGGTGGGGCTGCGTCATCGCGGACTTGACCCTGCCCCAAGGGGAAGGGTTTAGCGTGGGTGCAGGAGGAACACCATGCGCATTGGAACGCTCGCCGCTCAGGCCGAGACTTCGATTAAGGCCATCCGCTACTACGAGCAGATCGGGCTGATCAGCCCGGAGCGGGACCCGAACGGGTACCGCAGCTACACCCCAGCGGACCTGCGGGCCGTTCGGGAGATCCGCGCGCTGCAGCGCCTGGGGATTCCGCCCGGGCGCTCAGCCCCGTTCCTCGAATGCCTGCAGACGGGGCACGAGCACGGCGACGAGTGCGTGAGTTCCCTCGCGGTGTATCGCGACGCCATCGCGGAGCTCGACGGCTTGATCACGGAGCTGAGCGCGCGGCGCAGTGCGCTGCAGCGGTCCCTCGACGGCGCAGCGGATCGACAGATCCCGGCGGCAAGCCCGAACCTCGCTGCCGCGCCGCACGACTTCTCCAAGCTGCCTGAGGGGCTCCCCGTGCCTGCCGACGACGGTGCCGCGGCGCATCTCCCGGGGGCCTCGATGCCGGATCTGACGCTCGTCGACAGTGCGGGGTCACAGGTCTCGCTTGCCGCGCTCGGCCCGGGCCGGACCGTGATCTACCTGTACCCACTCACGGGGCGCCCCGGCGTGGACCTCCCTGATGGCTGGGACGCGATCCCCGGGGCGCGCGGCTGCTCGACTCAGGCCTGCAGTTTCCGGGACCACTTCACCGAGCTTGCTGCGGCCGGGGTCGCCCGCGTGTATGGCCTGTCGAGCCAGGACTCCGGATACCAAGCCGAGGTCACGGCACGGTTGCGGCTCCCGTTCACGATGCTCGCCGATCCGGATTTCGCCCTCGGGGACGCGCTCACCCTGCCCACGTTCGCCGCGCCCGGCCACGCGCGGCTGTACTCCCGGCTTACGCTGGTGGTCACGGGTGGGCGCATCGAGCACGTGTTTTATCCGATCTTCCCGCCGAACACGCACGCGGAGCAGGTGCTCGCCTGGCTTCGGGTTAATCCTGCACCGCGCCTGTAGCCAGGTGCCCGGTCAGGCGCACTGCCAGCTTCGGCACAGCCCAGAGTCAGGAAGCCGCACTCGACAATTGCTACGATCGGTGGCTTCGCTGGTGGAGGGAAGTGCATGGGTCGCAACACAGGGAGACGGCGTCGCGTTGGCGTGCTGATCGCGGCGCTTGCCGCCGTGACAATCGCGGCGATGCTCGTGCCGGAGCGGTTTCCTGATCTCTTCGGCTTGGCGCTCCCGTTCGAGGCGATGCTGCCCTGGCTGGGAGCGGTCGTTGGGCTGCTGCTGATCGCCGCACTCGCGCGCCGCGCCTGGCTCGGAATCCTTGTCGCACTTGCGGCGGTTGCGGTCTGGTCGTGGGTGTTTGTGCCGCGGGTGCTCCCGCTTGATCCGGCCACGGCCAGCGCGTCCACGGGTACCGTATCGGTGCTGAGCCAAAACCTGCAGGGCGGTGCCGGTGATCCGCTCGCAAGTGCGCGAGCCGCCCTTTCCGAGCAGCCCGATCTCCTCGCGTTCCAGGAGATCGACACGGAGTCGCGGGAGGAGCTGGGCCGGGCGTTGCAGGATGCCTACCCGCACACCGCGAACGCGAGCACTGTGGGCCTGTGGAGTCGATACCCGATTCGGGACACGCAGCCACTCGACCTCGGCCTCGGCTGGCCCCGCGCGCTGCGCGCCGTGGTTGCGACTCCCGGAGGTGATACGACCGTGTACGTGGTGCACGCGGCCTCGGCGCGCCTCCAGGGCCACGACGCACGAGATCAGATGCTCGCCGAACTCACGGAGCTTGTGCGCGCCGACGCGAGCCCGCGCATCATCGCGCTGGGGGACTTCAACGCGGGCCCGGACGATCGGGCCTTCACGCCGCTGCTGGAGGTGCTGCAGGAGCCGCGGCAGACCACGGGTGGCTTCGGCTTCAGCTGGCCCGCGAAGTTCCCCGTGGTGCGGCTTGATCACGTGCTCGTGCGCGGTTTCGATCCGCGCGACGTCACCACCGTGCCACTGGGGGCTAGCGATCACCTCGCCGTGACCGCCGAGCTCGCCCTCACGCCGTAGGCGGTGCTCCGCCCACGGTGTCCCCTCGCAGCCTGTGTGCGGCGGGGAAGGGAATTCCGGCTCGGACGCACAGTTCCCGGTAGTTGCGGGCGAGGGACCCCGCGTACGTGAGCGTGGCAAGTGCCCCGCCGCTACCGGCGACCCCGAACACGGTCAGCCAGGACACCGCCGGATCCAGGGCGAAGAGCGCCGCCGCGATCCCAAACAGGCTCGTGAGAGGTCCGAGGATGTAGTCGATCCGGCGCCCCATGATGCGGGCCATCGGGATGAAGTGCAGGCCGATCACGAACACCATCAGGGGGAGTACCCAGCGGCCCTGGCCCACCGCGAGCAGGGCGATGCTGCCCAGAACCCATACCGGATGGGCGATCAAGTTCAGTCGAGTCATGGCGGTGGACCGTCGCAGCGTCTCCGGATCGGGGGCCCCGCTCGCGGGCGGGGCGAAGCGGGCGACATGCTGCATTTGAGCCATGCCTCGGAACGCAAACGCGAGGGCGATGAGCGCGGCCACCAGGAACGCGCCCGCGCCCCAGCATCCCCAGGCGAACGGCCACCACGCTGCGTAGAACACCGTGTAGATGCTCATCAGGAGCGGGAAAAACGCGATGGCGCGGGCGGAGTCGCCCAGCCCCTCGGGGGAATCCCGAGGGGTATCCGGCCGCGGAGAAGTCATCCCTCCAGTCTGAGCTGTGCGCGCGCCGCCCGGGGGGTCTGAGTATCAGGAACTCCGACACATGAGTGCGCCGGGCGCCCCCCCCCCCCCCCC
>NZ_FUID01000080.1 GCF_900163635.1 Leucobacter sp. 7(1)
CCGAGCGCTGTCTCGTGAAGATCAGCGAGGAGACTCAGCCGCTCCGCGTCTCGGCGACGCTGCTGTGCTTCCCACTCCTCAAGGGCCGTGAGGAGCGCATCCACGCGCACCAGGCGGGGCGGGAGCGTGGATCCGAAACTCGACCCGGCACCAGACTCACAACCAGAACCAGAACCAGAACCAGAACCGGCCCCAGAACCGGACCCAGACCTACCACTTCCGCCAGAACGAGATCCGGCACCGTTCGCAGCACCAGAACCGCCCGCACCAAAACGGCTCGCACCCCCACCGGAACCGCGCACACCTTTCCCGGGACCACCCGTGTCGGGGGTCTCGGGGAAGGGTGCGTCTCCGGTGAGCGTCATGCGTCTATTCCAGCACATGCCACTGACAATCAGGCCTCGAAAACCGTTGACAACACGCGGAAGTTGGGCCAGAAAGTAGGGCCGCGGAAAGAACCCCTGATGGACATACTACGTTTTGAGGAGGCCACAATTCGATAACGGTTCGAAAGTATGTTCGAATTGCGACTGGATGCCAACCTGGCTCACCAAAGTGCATCGTTAGCGCGGTCCTGGAGAAGAAATCTTGCGGCTGAACGACTTCGGCAAAGGTGCTGCCGGAGGGGAGCTGCCGCAAAGGATCCGCCACCGGAGAGTGGGGCCGAGTCGGAGACACGCCTCACACGCTCCAGGATGCATGTGCGGGGAGCGCGGTTGTCTCGCCACCGGCCTGACGCCGTTGGGGCTCTACTGGCTACACGCAGCTCCCACTCGCGCCCGGCACGTGTGAAGCCGTGAGGAGACCGTCAGCTAAAGCTCGCACCAAAGCCAAAGCCAAAGCCAAAGCCAAAGCCAAAACCAAAACCAAAACCAATACCAATACCAATACCAAAGCTCACGCCAACGCCCAGGCAAACGCACAGACCAAAGTCAAAGCGCACGCGCACGCGCACGCGCAAGCCAACGCGCAAGCGCACACCCACGCACCCGCGCCGGTGCGATGTCCCGCAGTTACGGAAGAAGTGGCCCGACGGCGATCATGAGGCTGTACGCCATGATGATGATGAGGGAGAAACGGAACATGCGGCGGGCCCAGGCGCTATCGTCCTTCGCGCGGAACCCCTGGACGCCGATGACGACCCACCAGAGCCCGAGCGCGCCCATGACCACCGCGTACACCCAGCCGGTGTAGCCGAACGGGGTGAGCAGTACTGACACGACAGCGTAGGCAATCGTGTAGATCAGGATCTCGACCTTCGCGCGGGGGATGCCCTTGACCACGGTGATCACTGGGACCCCAGCGCGTGCGTACTCGTCGCGGCGGTATACCGCGATGGAGTAGAACTCGGGCATCTGCCAGAAGAAGATCGCGAGGAACGCGAAGATGGCACCCGCGTCGACAACTCCGGAAACGGCGACGTAGCCCGCGAAGATTGGTGCGGCGCCCGAGACGCTCCCGACAAGGGTGCCGTGCACGCTCATCCGCTTCGAGAGCATGCCGTACAGCACCACATAGGTGAAGAACCCGGCGAGCCCGGTGGCAACCACAAGCCAGTTGGTCCAGGCAACGAGCGCGATGTTGCCGAGCACGAACAGCACGATCGAGAAGATGACTGCACCGCGGACGCTGATGCTGCCCGAGACCGTGGCCCGTTTCTTGGTGCGCTCCATGCGGTCATCGATATCGCGATCCAGCACGTTGTTGAGCACGCAGGCTGAAGCGATCACGAACGTGGTGCCGATGATGGTGGCGAGGAACAGCCACACGTCGAAGTGACGTGCGACGCCGGTTGCGAGCAGGAAGCCCGCCGCCGCGGTCAACACATTGCCGTACAGCACTCCGGGCTTCGTGAGTGAGTAGTAGCGTGCCATCGTGGCCCGGACCGAGTCGCCGTCTGCGCGGGACGCGATCTTCGCGTCGGTGCCGCGGCTGCGCTCGGAGAACACTGCCGCGTCGGCACGCTCCGAAAGCTCCGGGGCGATGTCGCGCTGGGCAGCGGCGGCCTCACGGTCGTTCCGTGCGCCGTCGGGGACGCTCGAAGCGGGCTCGTGGTGTGTGGGGGACCCACTCGCGGGCATACGAATCTGGCCTTTCTTCAGCCCCAGCGCGGTCTGGCGCGGGATCGCCGCGTGCGATGCGGCGTATCCGCAGCGCTGGCCGTGCCGAGCGCCGTAGCCCGAGGGCCGCGGATTACTCCTTCAAATATACCCGCTCGCGGCTGATTGCAATGCCGCGGCCCCGGAACCTGGCGCGGCCGAGTGTCGGTGGTGCCTCGTACGATGGACCAAGCATGTTTGAACTGGCCAGAATTCCTTTGTGCGCGGTATCCGCCCCGCGCCGCGGTGCCGCGCGCCCCGGAATTTCGGTGAGTGGGGAGCGACTGCTGTGACAGAGCGGAGTTGGCGGGCAGATCTGGACCGGCTTGTGGGTCGACAGGGTGCGGACGTGATCGGTGCCGGATCGGGGGTGCCGGGAGACTCCAGAACCCGGACAGTTCGCGACGCCGGTGCGGAGTTCGAGCCCTCTCCCTGGCTGGAGCTCGCGTTGCAGTTCGAGCTCCGGGAGATGATTCCGCGCACCGCGGACCGGTGGAACGGTCCCACGTCTCGGGCGGTCAAGGTGGGGCAGGAGATCGGGAGCGGAGTCTTCCAGCTCGGTACCAGACCGGTGCAGCGCACGGCGCGCGGGTGGTCGCGGGGTGGGCTGAGCTGGTCAAACATCGGTCACCAGGGAAGCCGACTCAACCTGGACCCGGCCCAGCAGCGTTGGTTTCGGCAGTTCGTTGCGCTGCATCGGGCAGCCGAGACGATCACGGTGGGACAGGATCCGAACTGGGTGTTCCTGGACGACTTTGCGAGCCCCGCGCTGTGGGCCCTGCTGTTGCAGGCCGACACGCTGGGCATTGCTCTGGTGGGAACCGGGCCGCGCCCCACGGTGCAGCTGCGGGAGGCCGCGGAACTCAGTCTGGATGCCGCCGCAACCCTGGACGGCGGGATTCGGCTCGTGCCTCGTGTCACCGTGGGCGATGATCTGGCACCGTTCCGCAGCGTCCGTGCGATCGCAGATCACGGAATCTACGGTGCTGATCCCGACGCGATGCCGGGCGGGCACGCTGTCGTCTGGCTCGCGCCCGTGGCCGCTGCGCTGACAGCGGCCGAGCGCGGGATCTTGGCTCGAGGTTCCGGCTCCGGTGCCGGATCCGGCGCAGCCGCAGCACACCCTGCCCCGCTCACGATTCCAGCAATCGACCGAGATGCGTTCTTGGCTGAGGGGGTCCCTGAGCTGCGGACGCGGTTCCGTTTGACAAGCGCGGACGGCTCGGTCGTGATCCCGGATCCGCCGCCCGCGCGGATCGTGTTGACGGCCGCGTGGCGCAACGGCCACCGACTCTCGCTCAACTGGGTGGTCGAGGGCGACCCGGACAGCACCGCTCCCGTGTTTTCGGAGCTGATCCCGCGTGCGCTGCGCGGCGCAGATCTTCTTCCTGAGGCCTGGGCCGATGCGGCGCTCCCTCCGGCTACGGAGCTGCGCGGTGTTGACGCCGCCGCGTTCCTCGGCGGCGTGTTGCCTGTGCTGGAACGCACCCCCGGTATCGAGGTGCGTCGCACGGGCCGCGCCCCGGAGTATCGGGAGCTCACAAGTCCACCCCAGCTCGAGATTACGGTGGTGCCGAGTGAGCAGGAAGACTGGTTCGATCTGGGCGTGCTTGTCACCGTGGACGGCCGGAGTGTGCCGTTCGCCCCGCTGTTTCGTGCCCTCGCGCAGGGGCGCAAGAAGCTGCTGTTGGTCGACAACAGCTACCTGTCGCTCACACATCCAGCGCTCGCACCGCTCGCGGAGATGATCGCGGAGGCGCAGGATCTCGACGAGTGGGAGACGGGCCCGCGCATCAGCCGTCACCAGGCTGCGCACTGGGCCGAGTTCGAAGACCTCGCCGAGCAGAGCGAGGCCGCCGCGGAGTGGCGCATGCTCGTGCGTGAAGTGCGTGCGGTGCAGGCGGAAACGCCAACTGCGGTGCCCGTACCGCGGGGGATGACTGCGGAATTGCGCCCCTATCAGCGGGATGGCTTCCACTGGCTCGCGTTTCTGTGGCGCACCCGTCTGGGCGGGATCCTGGCCGACGACATGGGGCTCGGAAAGACCCTGCAGTGCCTGACGCTTATCGAGCACGCGCGAGAATTGGGCGAGCGCCGGCCCTTCCTTGTGGTGGCTCCGACCTCCGTGATGAGCAATTGGGCGGCCGAGGCCGCACGATTCGCCCCGGGCCTGCGGGTGCGGGTGCGCACCGCGACGGAGGCGAGTGGACGGAAAGACAGTCCGCCCGCCGGAAGCATCGCAGACGATCTCGCGGCGGCGGATCTCGTGGTCACAAGCTACGCCCTATTCCGGCTCGATTTCGCCTCCTATCGCGCCGTCGCGGCGGATCCCGCGCGCGGGATCGCGGGTCTGATCCTGGACGAGGCGCAGTTCGTGAAAAACGCGCGGGCGCGCGGCAACGAACTCGCCGAAGACCTTCCGGTCTCCTGGAAGTTGGCGGTCACGGGCACGCCGATTGAGAACTCGCTCCGTGAACTCCACGCCCTGTGCCGCATCGTGGCACCCGGACTGTTCCCCTCGGCGCGACGCTTCGAAGAGGAATACGTGCGCGCCATCGAGCGCCCAGCGCTCGGGATCTCGGTCGGGCAGGGTGCCGGGAGCGGGCCCGAATCCCAGGCGGGCCTCCGCACGGAGCGCACGGAGCGGCTCCGGCAGCGGGTACGCCCATTCCTGCTGCGCCGCACAAAGGCGCTCGTCGCTTCCGAGCTGCCCGAGAAACACGAGCAGGTGCTCGAGGTCGAGCTTGATCCGGAGCACCGCGAGCTGTACGACCGCTTCATGCAGCGCGAGCGCCAAAAGCTCTACGGCCTCATTCCAGAGCTTGATCGGAACCGCTTCACGGTGTTCCGCTCATTGACGTTGCTGCGGATGCTCGCGCTCGATGCCTCCCTCATCGATGGGCAGTACGCTGCGCTGCCGTCTGCGAAGCTCGGCGCGCTCGTCGAACACGCTGCCGAGCTTGCGCAGGAGGGGCGGCGCACGCTTGTGTTCAGCCAGTTCACGTCGTTCCTGTCGTTGGCCAAAGAGCGCCTCGAGGCGGAGGGAATCCGCACGGTCACCCTCGACGGCAGCACCCGCCAGCGGGACGCGGTGATTGACAGGTTCCGCAGCGGAGAAGCCGACGTGTTTCTCATCAGTCTCAAGGCGGGCGGGGTGGGGCTGAACCTCACCGAGGCAGACACCGTGGTGTTGCTGGATCCCTGGTGGAATCCCGCAAGTGAGGCGCAGGCAATCGACCGCACGCACCGGATCGGACAGGAGCGGCCCGTGCACGTGATCCGGATGATCGCGCTCGGCACGATCGAAGAGAAAGTCCTTGCACTGCAGCAGCGCAAGCGGGCCCTGTTCGACGCGGTGATCGACGACGAGGAGCTGTTCTCGCAGACGCTGACAGCCTCCGAGCTCCGAGACCTGCTGGATGCCCCGGAACCGCCGCGGGTGGACGGAACGTCGGCGGGCCCGCGACCGGTCCGCTCCTCGGTAGACTGACGGCATGGCAGAGCGATCGTGGTCCTTCTCGAAGGCATTCCGCAACATCTTTAGTGGCCCGGCATTGATTACCGAGGACACCTGGGATGATCTCGAGGCGGCGCTGATCACTGCAGACTTCGGGCCTGACGTATCGGAGGCGATCCTGGCGAACCTCCGTTCCGAGGTTGAACGCCACAGGGTCACCGAGGTGAAAGAGATGCGCAGCATGCTGCGCGATGCGGTCGAGGAGCGGCTCGCCGCCTATGACCCGACGCTCCATTTGTCCGAGCGGCCCGCGGTGATCCTTGTCGTCGGCGTGAACGGCGTCGGGAAGACGACGACGATCGGCAAGTTCGCGAACTACCTGAAGGCCTTCGATAAGAAGATCCTCGTCGGCGCGGCGGATACCTTCCGCGCGGCCGCGGTCGAGCAGCTTGCGACCTGGGCTGACCGCGCAGGCGTGGACATCGTGAAGCCGCAGCAGCAGGGGCAGGATCCGGCGGCGGTTGCGTTCCAGACCGTACAGCGCGCGATCGAGGGATCCTACGACATTGCGATCATCGACACCGCAGGTCGGTTGCAGACCAAGGGCGGCCTGATGGACGAGCTCGGCAAGGTGCGGCGTGTGATCGAAAAGCAGGCCCCGGTCGCGGAGGTCCTGCTTGTGCTCGACGCGACCACCGGCCAGAATGGCCTGGCGCAAGCCGAGGCGTTCATTGAGCACGCTGGGGTGACCGGTCTTGTCCTCACCAAGCTTGACGGCTCCGCGAAGGGCGGCTTTGTGCTCGCGGTGCAGGAACGGACCGGCCTCCCCATCAAATTGGTGGGGCAGGGCGAGGGGATTGGCGACCTCACGGGCTTCACTCCGCACGTGTTCGCCCAGCAGCTCGTCGGGTAGCCGCGGGGCGCGCCCGGAACCGGTCGGGAACGGGGAATTCGCCCGCCGCGAATCCCGCTCGGGCCGCGGCTAACTCGACTAGGTTGGAGGGTGAGGCCTGACGGCCGAGCCACACGCTGCGGCCGCCGGACCGAAAGCGCTGTCACCAGGCAGTGCGTTCGAGAAAGGGCAACAATGCAGAACCTCACCGTGTTGGGAACGGGCGTACTCGGCTCCCAGATCATCTTTCAAGCGGCATACTCCGGCAAGCAGGTCGTCGCGTACGACCTGAACGACGAGATCCTCGCGAAGCTTCCCGCTCGCTGGGAGTATCTCAAGCCGATGTATCTGCGCGACCTGCCTGACGCGACGCCCGAGAAGCTCGATGAGGCAGTGGCCCGGATCAGTACATCGTCGGATCTTGAGGCCGCGCTCTCCGACGCGGATATTGTGATCGAGGCGGTCCCGGAGCGTCTCGACATCAAGCAGAGCACCTGGGAACAGGTGGGCAAGCTGGCCCCCGAGAAGACCATCTTCTGCACGAACTCGTCGACGCTGCTCCCCAGCGACATCGCGCCATTCACCGGGCGACCCGAGAAGTTCCTCGCGCTGCACTTCGCGAACGAGGTGTGGGCCAAGAACACGGGTGAGGTCATGGGGCACCCCGGGACTGATCCCGCGGTGTTTGAGCAGGTCGCGGAGTTCGCCGAGGAAATCGGGATGGTGCCGATCCGGATCCACAAAGAACAGCCCGGGTACGTCCTGAACTCCCTGCTCGTTCCCTTCCTCGATGCTGCGGGCAAACTGCTCGTGCGTGGTGTTGCGGAGCCGAAAGACGTCGATAACACTTGGAAGATCGCCACGGGGTCGCCCGTCGGCCCCTTCGAGATCTATGACATCGTGGGCATGATGACGCCCTACCAGCTCAACAAGGACTCGGCAGATCCCGAAGCGCGAGAGTTCGCCGAGTACATCAAGCGCGAGTACATCGACAAGGGGTGGCTGGGCAAGGGATCCGGACGCGGGTTCTACGACTACAGCGGCGAGTAACCTCGCGGGGGCGTGCCGGTGCGATCCCGGCATGCCCCGACCGGGTAGAATCAACCCATCATGGCTACTTTCGGAAACCTCTCTGCGCGGCTCACCGACACCTTCAAGAACCTCCGGTCGAAGGGCAAGCTCTCCGCGTCTGACGTGGACAGCACCGTTCGCGAGATCCGGCGCGCCCTGCTCGAGGCCGACGTGGCCCTGGACGTCGTCAAGGACTTCACCGGGAAGGTGCGCGAGCGCGCGCTTGGTGACGAGGTCAATCAGGCGCTGAACCCGGCGCAGCAGGTCGTCCAGATCGTGAACGAGGAGCTCGTCGCGATCCTGGGCGGTGAACAGCGTCGACTGCAGTTCGCGAAGAAGCCGCCGACGATCATCATGCTCGCCGGCCTGCAGGGTGCCGGTAAGACGACCCTGGCTGGCAAGCTCGCAAAGTGGCTGAAGGATCAGGGACACACCCCGCTGCTCGTCGCCTGTGACCTCCAGCGTCCGAACGCGGTGACCCAGCTCGGCGTTGTCGCCGAACAAGCTGGTGCCGCGATCTACGCGCCGGAACCCGGCAATGGTGTGGGCGACCCGGTCAAGGTCGCACAGGGGGGTGTTGCCGAGGCGCGTGCCAAGCAGCACGACTTCGTCATTGTTGATACTGCCGGTCGGCTCGGTGTTGACCAGGAGCTCATGCGTCAGGCCTCGGACATTCGCAAGGCGATTGACCCGGACGAAGTCCTGTTTGTGATCGACGCGATGATCGGTCAGGACGCCGTGGCGACCGCCCAAGCTTTCCAGGAAGGCGTCGACTTCACCGGCGTCGTCCTGACAAAGCTCGACGGTGACGCTCGCGGCGGTGCCGCGCTCTCGATCCGAGGGGTGACCGGCCGGCCGATCCTCTTTGCGTCGACAGGCGAGGGGCTCGGAGACTTCGAGCCGTTCCACCCGGACCGCATGGCAAGCCGGATCCTTGACCTCGGCGATATCCTCACGCTGATCGAGCAGGCCCAGGGGGCTTTCGATGAGGACGAGGCGCGCAAGGTCGCGGAGAAGATCGCGAAGGACGCGTTCACGCTCAACGACTTCCTCGGTCAGATGCAGCAGCTTCGCGGTGCTGGATCCATCAAGAAGATGATGGGCATGCTCCCGGGCATGGGCAAGATGAAAGATCAGCTCGAGAACTTCGACGAGCGCGAAATCGTGCGCACCGAGGCGATCATCCAGTCGATGACGATGGAGGAGCGCGAAAATCCGAAGCTTCTGAACGGCTCGCGCAGACTCCGCATCGCGAAGGGCTCGGGCATGACCGTGACCGACGTGAACTCGCTTGTGCAGCGCTTCGAGCAGGCCGCGAAGATGATGAAGACGGTAGCTCGTGGCGGTATGCCGCAGATCCCCGGGATGGGTCCCATGCCGGGCATGGGCGGTCACGGCGGCAAGAAAAAGGCGCAGGCAAAGGGCAAGGGCAAGCAGCGCTCGGGCAACCCGGCAAAGCGTGCGCAGGAGGCCGCGGGAATCACCGAAAAGCAGGCCGCGACGCCCACGGGTTCGGGCTTTGGCTTGGGCGGCGGTGCGGCCGCGCAGCCTTCTGAAGAAGAACTGGCGAAGCTCCAGCAGATGCTCGGGAAGGGCCTGCGATAGCCCGTTCGCGCGTCCCGGCACCCGATGGGGTGTCGGGCGACGGCTGGCCGGCACGGATCACCTGGGCCGACGTGCGTGCCGCCGACCCGCGGGTGTTTCGCAAGGCCGCGCTCGGCGGGATGCTGCTCATCCCTGCCGTGGCGCTCGGGGTGGTGCTCGCGGGTCTTGAGTGGGAATTCATCGCGCCGTTGGCGTTCCCTGCGTGGCTCGATTGGGCGGCCGGCCTCCTCACCGTTGCTGCGGTCTGGGCGATGATCCTGCTGGGGGTGTTCGCGGTGATCCTGCTTGCGGCACCCGCAGAGTTGCGGCGCGAGCTCGCTCTCCGCGCGTTCGCGGAGGCCCGTGGGCTGCGGTATGCCCGCATCGGCAGCGCACCGCCGGCGCGCGGGATCTTCTTCGCCGAGGGCCAGGACTCCTCTGCGCGGTTGCAGGCTCGGGAGCGCGTGCGTCGGGGGACACCCCGTCCGGGATCGCTCCCGCCCGGGAACGAGGCGCGATTCCGCGCGAACTTTTCCCTTGAACTCGCTGGGCCCGCCTGGGAGCCCGATCTCCAGGTGGCCGTGGCGGGGTATGCGGGCGGGAAGAATGACCCGAAAGGCCCGGCGCTCGCGTTTCGCTTCCTACAGTTGCGCTTGCCACGTCCGGTGCCGCACCTCATGATCGATGCGCTGAGCAACGGTCGGCTGCGAAACACCCTGCCTGGCACGCTGCGGGTCTCGCTCGAGGGTGACTTTGACCGGTACTTCGCCGTCTACGCTCCAGATGGCTATCAGCGCGACGCGCGCGAGCTGCTCACCCCGGACGTGATGGCAAGCCTGATCGACTGGGGTCGCCACTGGGACATCGAGGTCGTTGAGGACCGGATGATCGTGGTGTCGAAGAAGGTGCGGGCCCGCAGTGACCGCACCGAGATTACCGCGCTGCTGCGCTTCGCGGAGCTCGTCGGGGCGGAGCTGACACACCAGGTGGTGACCTACTCGGATCCGCGCGCGGCCCGCCCGCGAGTCCGGGTTGCGGACGAAGGCCTGCGGCTCAGGCGCTCCGTGTCGTGGAGCTGGGTGATCGCACCGGCCGCCATCATCTTCCTGCTCGGCTTCCCGTTTGTACTGGGGTGGATCCTGGACCACACCTAGGTCGAGCAGCAGGGATACGCTGGAGAGATGCAGAATACGGGTGCGCGGTCGAGCCGCGGAGCGGAATACCTGATCGGTACGGACATCGTCGCTCGCGATGTGTGGACGACGGTGCCGCTCGACTGGGCCGACCCTGGAGGGGAGACGATCCGCGTGTTCGCGCGCGAACTCGTCGCCGCGGAGCGCCGGTACGACGATCTGCCGTTGCTTGTCCATCTGCAGGGCGGCCCGGGTGGCAAAGGCACGCGCCCGCTCTCTCGGAGCGCTTGGCTCGGCTCCGTGCTGCGGCGGTTCCGTGTCGTGATCCCGGATCAGCGGGGGACCGGCCGCTCAACTCCGCTCTCCAGCTCGAGTCTCGCGCAGTTCCCCGCGGCGGAGGCTGCCCGACGGCTTGCACTGTATCGGGCCGACTCGATCGTGCAGGATCTTGAAGCCCTGCGCACTACTCACTATGACAGTCGACAGTGGTGGAGCATTGGTCAGAGCTATGGCGGGTTCCTGACGCTGCACTACCTCTCGGTGGCACCCGAAGCGCTGGTGGCCTCGGTTGTCACCGGCGGCTTGCCCGCTCTCGACCCGGATCCGGCGGAGGTGTATCGACGGACCTTCCCGCGTGTCGTCGCGAAGAATGCGGTGTTCCGGGACCGTGCACCGCACCTTGTTGATCGAATCGCTCGGGTTGCTGACCTCTTGGCTGCGGAGGATGTGCGGCTCCCCGACGGGGACCGACTCACCGCGCACCGGCTGCAGACGCTCGGCAGCAACTTCGGCGTAGGGCCTGGCTTCGACAGGGTGCACTGGCTGTTCGACGAGGCGTTTGCGGATGAGGCCGAGACGCGGCTGAGCGAAACCTTTCTGGCGGAGGTCGGATCCGCAACTGGGTATGCGGGGAACCCGCTCTACATGGCACTGCAAGAGAGCATCTATGGGCCTGGGCCAACCGCCTGGGCTGCTCAGCAGGAGCGCGAACTGTGGCCCGAGTTCGGGACGGGGGAGCGTCCGCTCAGCTTTACCGGCGAGATGGCGTTCCCGTGGATGTTTGACGAGATCCGGGCGCTGCGCGGCTTCCGGGACGGGGTCCAGGCGCTCGCTGAAGCGGAATGGCCAATCCCGCTCTACGATGCCGGGCGGCTCGCGGCAAACGAGGTGCCCGTTGAGGCCGTCGTGTACGCCGACGACATGTATGTCGACGCGGAGCTCTCGCGTGACACAGCGTCTCGGGTCGCCGGTCTGAATGCGTGGGTGACCAACGAGTATGAGCACGATGGTGTGCACCATGAGGGGGTCGCGGAGCGCCTGTTCACCGCCCTGGAGCACCGTGTCGGCGGCCTCCCCGCCGCCCGTTCCTAGTAAAGTCCTGGTCAGAGCGAAAATTGCGATTCTGCTCTCGCTGTGCGAAAATAGACAGGTTCACGCATTCGCGTGCCCAGGCTTTCGCGCCGCGACGTTCGTTCTGCAGCGCCCAGTCACATCGCTATTCAAGGAGACACACATGGCTGTCAAGATTCGCCTCAAGCGCCTCGGCAAGATCCGCGCACCGTACTACCGCATCGTCGTTGCTGACTCGCGCACCAAGCGTGACGGCCGCGTCATCGAGGAGATCGGCAAGTACAACCCGAACACCAACCCCTCCTTCATCGAGGTTGACTCGGATCGCGCGCAGTACTGGCTGAGCGTCGGCGCACAGCCGACCGAGCAGGTTGCAGCGATCCTCAAGCTCACGGGCGACTGGGGCAAGTTCTCCGGCGTCGGCCCGACCGAGTCGCGCGTGCTCGCACCCGAGGCAAAGGAAGCTTTCGAGGTCAACGCCGCGAAGAAGCCGGTCCTGCGTCCCAAGGCTGAGAAGCCCGCTGCAGTCGAGGCTCCCGCTGAGGAAGCTGCCGAGGCACCCGCCGAGGACGCAGCCGAGACCACCGAGGCCTAATTCTCTTGGCACAGCAGGCGCTGGCTGACGCGCTCGAGCACCTCGTCCGCGGAATCGTCGACCACCCTGACAGGGTGCGCGTCGATACTCGCGGCGGGGGTGCCCGCGGCGAAATCCTCGAGGTGCGTGTGCACCCGGAAGACCTCGGCCGTGTTATTGGACGAGGCGGTCGCACCGCTTCGTCACTGCGCACAGTCGTATCTTCCCTCGCCGCTGGTGAGCGGGTCCGGGTTGACGTCGTTGATACCGATGACGCAGCCCACGCAGAGACAGCTCCTGCCGCCGCATCCGGAAGTGACGCCTGATGGCGGACGCTTCCGGGCGCGCACAGGCTCCCCGTCCCGCAAGCGGGGCGGGGAGTTTGCGCGTCGGCCGCCTCACGAAGCCGCACGGCCTCAAAGGCGGCATCAAGCTTGAACTGTTCACGGACAATCCAGAACTCCGCTTCACCCCGGGTGCCGAGTTCTTCCTGCAAGTCCCCGAGGACTCGCCCTGGTTCGGTCGCACAATCACCATGCGTGAGCTGCGCTGGTTCAACGACTCGCCCGTCGGGTTTTTCGACGAGGTAGACGGGCGCACGGGTGCTGAGAGCATCGTGCGCGCGATCCTGTGGATCGACGAGCAGGCCGTTGCCGAGGGCAGCGAAGAAAACGCCTGGTACGACCACGAGCTTGTCGGCCTGGACGTTGTCCGCGATTCAGAGAAGCTGGGCACTGTCGCCGAGGTGCGCCACTTCCCGGCGCAGGATCTGCTTGTCGTGACTACTCCTGCGGGGACTGTGCTCGTCCCGTTTGTACAGGCGATCGTGCCGAGCGTTGATATCGAGGCCGGGATCGTCACCGTGACCCCGCCGCCCGGTCTGTTCGAGGAGCAGGATGCGGAGATCGCCGGTGGCCCCGGTTCGACTCCGATCGAGCAGGATGCGCCGACAGGCACGAACACCGCAGCCGAATCGAACACCGCAGGAGACACCCCCGCATGAGGCTTGACGTCGTCACGATCTTCCCCGGCTACTTTGACGCCCTCGAGCTCTCGCTGCTCGGGAAAGCGAAGCAGCGGGGGCTGATCGACGTCCACGTGCATGATCTGCGCGACCACGCGCACGACAAGCACCGGACCGTGGACGATACGCCCGCGGGCGGCGGTGCCGGGATGGTGATGAAGCCCGAGCCGTGGGGCGAAGCCCTGGATGGAGTCCTCGCGGAATCAGAGGCAGAACCACTCATCATCTTCCCGTCGCCCGCCGGCGAGGTGTTCACGCAGCGCATGGCTCGTGAGCTCGCGGAGGAACCCCACCTTGTGTTCGGCTGCGGTCGGTACGAGGGGATTGATCAGCGGGTGTTCGACGAGTACGCCGCGCGGGGACGCGTGCGGCTCGTCAGCATCGGTGACTACATCCTGAACGGGGGAGAAGTCGCCACGATTGCGATGGTCGAGGCCATTGCGCGGCTTGTCCCCGGCGTCGTCGGGAACCCGGAAAGCCTTGTCGAGGAATCCCACGAAGACGGGCTCCTTGAATACCCGAGCTACACCAAGCCCGCATCCTGGCGCTCGCACGATGTGCCGCCGGTGCTCTTGAGTGGCAACCATGCGGCGATTGCCGCGTGGCGCGAGGAGCAGAGCATCGAGCGGACGCGACGCGTGCGTCCGGAACTGCTGAGCCGCGAACAACGCGGTGAGTCTCGGGCACGGCACGCGGCCGAGTAGGCCCGCTGCAGAAACGTCAGCGCTGCGCCACTAAGCTTGATCCATGCGTGATGTGATCTCCGCTCTGCTCGGCAAGAGCGTTCGGCAAGTCGCCCGCCTGCGCGGCGGCGGTTCTGCACTTCCCGGACTGGTTGTCGAGAAGATCGACCCTGGTTTCCTCGGACGTGTGCTCGGCCGCCTCCCCTACGGTGTGGTGGCTGTGAGCGGCACGAACGGAAAGACAACCACCACGAAGATGATCGTGGAGATGCTCGAGGCCGAGGGTCTGCGTGTATTCACGAACCGCACCGGATCGAACTTCTCTCGCGGCGTGGTTGCCGCCGCGGTGGCCGAGGGGTCCTGGCGGGGCAGGCTCGACGCGGATATCGCGGTGCTCGAGCTCGACGAGGCGCACGCAATGTACTTCATCGATCGTGTGCCGCCACGGTTCACGCTGCTGCTCAACGTGTTGCGGGATCAGCTCGACCGCTTCGGGGAGATCGATACGACGGCGCGCCTGCTGCAGCGGATCGCGGACGCGACAACCGAGGGTCTTGTGGTGAACCGCGAGGACCGGCTGATCCACGCCATCGGTGAACGCACACGCCAGCGCGCCGGTGATTCGGTTGAGGTGCGTGAGTTCGGGCTTTCCGACGACCTGCTCGCGACATTCCCGAGCGATGACGACTTTCACACCGGGCCGGTTGCCCCCGCTGCGACGCCGGGGGGCGCGCCCGCTGACGTGACGCTCGTGGCGCTCGGCGATCACGAGGCCGAGTTCGTGATCGAGGGGGAGCGCTACCGCACCCCACTCAAGCTTGAAGGGCTGTACAACACGTTCAACGCCGCCGCGGCGCTCGTGACCGTGCGGCAGATCGCGGCCGCGGGCCCGCTGCCGGATCACGTCGCGCGCACGACGATCGCCTCTGACACGTCACGTCACGTCGCGGCCCTCGCCGAGGTTCGCCCCGCCTTCGGTCGCGGTGAACAGCTTGAACTCGACGGCCAACCGCTTGAGCTTGTCCTCGTGAAGAACCCGGCCGGGTTCCGCCTCGGTCTCGCCTCCTTTGAAGCTGCGGGTGTGGGCGCGATGATCGCGATCAACGACCAGTACGCGGACGGTCGCGACATGTCGTGGCTGTGGGACGTGGACTTCTCCTCGCTCGCCGATTCCGGAGTCGCGATGGTGAGCGGCGCCCGGGCCTGGGACATGGCGCTCCGACTCGAACACGACGACGTGCCTGTCGCCGCCGTCGAAGAGGACCTGGGGCGCGCGCTGGCAGCGTTCCGTGAACGGACGCCGGATCAGCCGCGCCGTATCTACTGCACCTACACGGCCATGCTCGAGCTTCGACGGGCCCTCGCCGAACTGACCGACGTGGAGGACATCTGGTGAACGACGTACCCGAGGAGCCACAGGAACTCGTGATCCTGTCGCTCTACCCGCGCGACATGAACATTTACGGCGATCGGGGCAACGTGCTGGCGCTCGAGCGCCGTGTCCGAGCCCACGGATTTGTTCCACGCGTGGTGGAGCTGAACCCGGGCGACGCCCTTCCCGACACGATTGACCTCGTAATCGGTGGTGGTGGCCAGGACTCCGGGCAGGGGCGCGTGGCGGCCGATCTCGCGCTGCGTGCCGAAGAGTTCCGCGCGCTCGCTGACGACGGCGTGCCCATGCTCATGATTTGTGGGTTGTACCAGCTCTTTGGTCACCGTTTCGTCACCCATACGGGTGACGAGCTGAGCGGCATTGGTGTGCTTGACGTCGAGACGCGCGGCGGCAGCGAACGCATGATCGGCAACATCGTGCTGGACTCCCCGGAGTTCGGCGAGATCATCGGCTATGAAAACCACAGCGGCGTTACCACGTTGGGCCCCGGCTCACAGCCGCTCGGCCGCGTCACGCAGGGGGCTGGCAACAACCCGACGGACGGCGTCGAAGGAGCCCGTACGGGCAACGTGATTGGCAGCTACCTCCACGGTTCGCTCCTCCCGAAGAACCCGGCGCTCAGCGACTTCCTGATCGGTGAGGCCGCCCGCCGCCGATACGGTGCCTTCGAGCCGCGCGCTGAGGTGGGGGAGACCGTCCGCCGCGCCCGCGAGAGCGCAAAGCGCCGCCCGCGCTAGGCCGACCCCGGCTCCTGAGCCACGAGTACCCCCTTTCCTCTTTCCCCTTTCCCCTTTCCTCTTTCCCCTTTCCTCTTTCCTCTTTCCTCTTTCCTCTTTCCTCTTTCCTCTTTCCTCTTTCC
>NZ_FUID01000081.1 GCF_900163635.1 Leucobacter sp. 7(1)
AGCGTAGCTACCACTAGCGCGCGGCGGGGCGCGCGCTAGTGGTAGCTACGCTCGCTCAGGGGGGTGGCCGCGATCATGTTTCGGAGTGCGGCAAGGAAAGTTGCCTCGGCGCGATCGAGGCTGCGCTTCGGGCTCGTGACCAGGCAAATGTCGGTGTCTCTGAGCTCGGGCTCCGCGACAACAGGCCACAGGTGCCCGGCCGCGACGTCCGCGCGCGCGACGTGCACGGGGAGTGCGCCGATCCCGAGCCCGGCCGTAATCATGCGGCGCACCTCGAGCAGGTTCGCGGATACCGCGCGGGGTTCGGGGCTCAGATTGGCGCGCTCGCGGAGCTGGCGCACGTGAAAGAGCGGCCCGTTCTCCGCTTCCGTCTGGAATGACACGGCCGGCTGTCCGGCCAGGCGCTCGAGTGGCACCTCGGCCTCGCCGAAGAGCGGGTGGGTGGGGCCGCAGAAGAGGCCGAATCGTTCACGGTAGAGCACTTCGGTATCGAGGCCGGCGGCGTCGTCACCGCGGAGCAAGCACAGGCCGAGGGTCGCGGTGCCCTGGCGCACTCGGCTCACCACCTCGGCGCTGTCGGTGACCGTGACCGTAAAGGTGACCTCGGGGTACTGCTCGGCGAACTCGGCGAGCACCACGTCATAGTGCGGCGAGACGATGTGGCTTGTCGTGGCGATTGTCACGTGGCCGGAGACTTCTCGCTCGGAGGCGGCCAGCAGATTGGGGATTCGTGAGACGGTTCCGAAGACCTCGCGGCCCTGCGCGTAGAGCGCGGCGCCTGCGGGAGTGAGCGCAAAGTGGCCGGGGCGGCGATCAAGCAGGGTCTGGCCGAGTGTGGATTCGAGGCGCTTGAGTGCGCTGGAGACTGTGGGCTGGCTCACGCTCATGAACTCGGCGGCGCGGGTGATCCCTTCCTGCTCCACCACAACGGTGAAGGTGCGCAGCAGGTTCCAGTCAAGGTTCCACACGAACCGTTGCTCATACGGCCGCACAATAATCTCCATTAATAATCACAATGATCAACTATGCATGAAACTGATAATCTCGGTCAAGTCCCCACCGGAATTTCGGTGGCGTGTTCCCTGTCGCATCAAAGGAGATCCGCACTCCATGTCCTCCCCCCAACCGTTCAGTCACCGGCGCGCACTCAAGGCGGGCTTCGCCTCCTTCGTCGGGACCTCGATCGAGTTCTACGACTTCTACGTGTTCGCCACCGCGGCAGCGCTTGTGTTCGGTCCGCTGTTTTTCCCCGAGGTCGAGCCCGGACTTGGCGTGCTCGCGTCCTTCGCGACCTACGCGACCGGCTTCCTCGTGCGCCCGCTCGGCGGAATCATCTTCGGCCATATTGGCGACCGGATCGGCCGCCGCCAGTCGCTTGTGCTCACCCTGGTGTTGATGGGGGTCGCGACGATGCTTGTCGGGTTCCTCCCCACCTTCGAGGCCATCGGCTTTGCCGCTCCGATCCTCCTCGTCGCGCTGCGGATGCTGCAGGGCCTCGCGGTCGGCGGCGAGTGGGGCGGTGCTGTGCTCATGGCTGTGGAGAACGCTCCCGAGAAGTACAAGTCGTTCTATGGCAGCTTCCCCCAGCTCGGCAACCCGATGGGTGCCCTCCTCGCCTCCGGTGTGTTTGCCCTACTGACGCTCGGCGGCCAGGAGTTCATGCTCGACTGGGGCTGGCGGATCCCGTTCCTGCTCTCCGCGGTACTCATCGCGATCGGGTTCTGGGTGCGCATGACCGTCGAGGAAACCCCTGTGTTCCAGGAGGCTCAGGCGCGCCGCAGCGTACTCGATACGCCGCTTGAACTCCCCGCAAAGCTTGCGTTCAAGCGGAACTGGCGGGCGATCCTCATCGGCACTGGCCTCATCGCGGTGTCCTCGGGCGGGTACTACATCATGACAACGTTCATGACGGCGTACGCCACCGGTGACTCGGTGGGGCTGAGCCCCACGCTTGTGCTCAACGCGATGACGTTTGCCTCGTTCTGGCATCTCGTCTCGACCCTGCCGCTCGGCATCGCGGCGGACCGGTGGGGACGCAAGCGGGTGATGGCCATCGGGTTGGTGGTTTCCGTGGCGTTCGTGATCCCCACGTTCCTCGTGCTCGGCCACGCGACCTGGCTGCTGTTTGCGCTGCTGTCGATTGTGCGCGTCACGATGAATGCGACCTGGGCCCCGCTCGCGGCAATCATGTCCCAGATGTATGAGGCCGACTCGCGACAGACGAGCCTGTCGATTGCATACAGTGCAGGATCGGCGATCTGGGGTGGTCTCTCCCCGTTGATCGCTACCGGCCTTTTCCTTGCGACCGGGTCGATCTGGAGTGTCATCGCCTTCTACATTCTGCTGACCGCGGTGGCCCTCGTGAGCCTCAAACTCGCCCCGGAGATTCGGGACGATGTGCTGGAACCCGAGGGAGCCGAGCCGGGCAGCAGCCCGAGCCAGGCACCCGCATCTCAGGAATCCCGATAGGACACAGGACGCGATCATGCCACTTCCCACAAAATACGCGGCCGCGGTCGACGCGATCGCGGAGATCGGCGACGGTGCCACGGTGATGCTCGGGGGCTTTGGGGTGCCCGGCACCCCGTTTCGGCTCATCGCGGAGCTTGTGCGCCGCGGCCCGCGCGGCCTCACGATCATCAAGAACGACGCGAACGAGGCGGGCATGGGTGTTGATCTGCTGCTCGCCAACGGCCAGGTGGATCGCCTCATCGCGACGCATATCGGGCTCAACCCGAACGCGATGCGGCTCATGAATGAGGGCGAGCTGCGCGTCGACTTCGTACCCCAAGGCATCCTCGCCGAGCGGATCCGTGCCGCCGGCTCCGGATTGCTCGGGATCGTCACCGACATTGGTATGGGGACGGAGCTTGAATCGGGCACGGAGCGCGTGGCTGTGGCCGGCCAGACCGCACTGTTCGAGCCGGCGCTTCGCGCCGACTTCGCGCTCGTGCACGCGGCGGAGGCCGACCCGTTCGGAAACCTCCGTTTTGCCGGATCGGCGCGCAACTTCAATCCCCTCATGGCGATGGCCGCGGACCGCACCATCGTCGAGGCCGAGCGCATCGTCGGCCTCGGCGCGATCCCGGCCGAGGACGCGCACCTGCCCGGCGCGTTTGTCGATCACGTCACCCCCATCACCACCCTCCCGGAGGTCTACGATGTCGTTCAACGCTAAGGAACGGATGCTGCGCCGCGCTGCCGCTGACGTGGCCCCCGGAATGACGGTCAACCTCGGGATCGGGCTCCCCACCCAGGTGCTGGCGCATTTGGATCCGGCGCTCCCCGTCTGCGTCCACTCCGAGAACGGGATCGTGGGGGCCGGTCCGGTCGCCCCGGCCGGATCCGAGGAGCGCACGCTCATTGACTCTGGCGGGGCCTATCTCAGCAGGGTTCCTGGAACGAGCTTCTGCGATAGCTCCGTGAGCTTCGCGATCGTGCGCTCCGGGCGGCTCGATCTGACGCTGCTGGGCGCGTTCCAGGTCGCCGCCAACGGTGACCTGGCGAACTGGCGAATCCCCGGTAAGCAGGCCCCGGGCGTGGGCGGTGCGATCGAGCTCGCCCAGAAAGCGCGGCGCGTGGCGGTGATCATGACGCACGTCGACCGGACGGGGGCTTCGAAGATCGTCGAGGCCTGCACGCTGCCGCTCACGGCGCGCGGACACGTGAGCCGGATCTATACGGACCTCGCCGTGATCGACGTCACCCCCGCCGGGCTCGCGCTTGTCGAGGTCGCAGAGGGCGTGACACCCGACGATGTTGTGGCCCGCACCGCCGCCCCGCTCGCCGTGCCCAGCGGCGAACTGCCCCGTTTCTGAACCCACCCAGCAAAGGATGCTCATGGACATCACGCCGGACACGATCCGCACCACGGTCGACACGCTTTTCGATCGGGAAGTCGCTTTTCTCACCGAACTCGTGCGACACCCCTCACTGCGCGGCGCCGAGCGCTCTGCGCAGGACTTCATCGCCGAAGAGCTCGGCGATTGCGGCTTCGAGGTGGATCGCTGGGAAGTGCGTACCGAAGACATCGCGGGGTTGCCCGGATACTCCGCGGTCGAAGCGCCGTACACGGATGCGCCAAACGTGGTGGGAGCACTGCGCAGCCGCACCCGCACCGGGCGCAGTCTGATCCTGAACGGGCACGTCGACGTCGTGCCGACAGGCCCGCTCGACATGTGGGCGCACGATCCCTTCGCGCCCGAGGTCTCGGGAGACTGGCTCTCGGGTCGCGGCGGCGGCGACATGAAAGCCGGACTCGCCTCGAACCTGTTCGCCCTCGAGGCGCTGCGGATGCTGGGGCAGCGTCCCGCCGCCGATGTGTTCTACCAGTCGGTGGTTGAAGAAGAGTGCACCGGCAATGGCGCGCTCGCCTGCCTGCAGCGCGGGTACCGGGCCGACGCGGCGCTGATCTCGGAGCCGTTCAGCGAGCACCTCGTCTCGGCGCAGGTGGGAGTGCTGTGGTTCCAGGTGCACCTGCGCGGGCGGCCCACTCACGTCGCGTACGCGGGGAGCGGGGCGAACGCGATCGAGGCGGCGTTCCCGCTCGTCGCGGCCCTGCACGAGCTCGAGGCGGATCGCAACGCTCCGGAGCGCCGCCACTCCGAGTTCGCGGACGCGGAGCACGCACTGAACCTGAACATCGGCAAGATCGTCGGTGGCGACTGGGCCAGCTCCGTACCAGCGTGGTGTAGTTTCGATGCGCGCATGGGACTCTTCCCGGGTGAGGATCTCGCCGAGCTGAAGGCCGCCATCGAGGAGACGATTCGTGTGGCCGCGGCCGCCCACCCGTTCCTCGCCAACAGCCTGCCAGAGATCACGTACTTCGGCTTCGCCGCCGAGGGGTACGCGCTCGCCGATGATGCTCGGCCCACGACCCGAGCCGCCGAGGTTGCGCTGCGCACCGCCCACCAGACCGCGGCCGGAGCGGAGCTGGAACTCGAAGCGATCACCGCGACTACCGACGCGCGGTTCTTCGGTCTCTATGCGGACACTCCGGCGCTCGTCTACGGGCCGAAGGCGGAATCGATTCACGGTTTTGACGAGCGCGTTGATCTGGAGTCTGTACGCCGTGTCACCCAGACGACGGCCCTGTTTATCGCCGACTGGTGCGGCCTGGAAGGAATCTAGTGATGTCCGAAACCGCAGTGATTGTTGCCACCGCACGCACGCCGATCGCCAAGGCGTATCGCGGGTCCTACAACTCCGTGCAGGTCCCGGTCCTCGCCGCGCACGCGCTGCGCGCCGCGGTCGACCGGGCCGGGCTTGAGGGCGGCGAGGTTGAGGACCTCACACTCGGCTGCGCGCTCACCCAGGGCTCAGCCGCGGTGAACGTGGCCCGGCACGCGGTCTTCGCCGCAGGGCTGCCCGACTCCGTGCCGGCCGCCACGATCGATCGGCAGTGCGCCTCCGGACTGAGCGCGATGGCGACAGCCGCGAATCAGATCCGCACCGGTGAGGCGCGGATCGCCCTCGCCGGCGGCGTGGACAGCGTCTCACTTGTACAGAATTCCCACTGGAACGACCACGAGTTCCGGATTGCGAGCGTGCGCGACGGCTACTACCTGAGCATGCTGGAGACCGCGGATCTTGTCGCCAGAAAGTATGGGGTGAGCCGCGAGGCGCAGGACGCGTACGCGCTGCTGAGTCAGCAGCGCACCGCGGCCGCGCAGGCCTCGGGCATCTTTGCCGAGGAAATCGTGCCCGTTGACGCCGTACAACGGGTGGCGGATCGGGAGACCCGCGCCGAGCGCGCGGTCGCGGTCACCCTGAACCGCGACGAGTGCAATCGCCCTGGGACCACGGCGGCCGGCCTCGCCGGCCTCGCCCCGGTGCTCGGGGCGGAGTCCACGGTGACCGCGGGGAACTCGTCACAGCTTTCCGACGGCGCGGCTGCATCCGTGCTGATGTCGGAGGCGGAAGCGAGTCGCCGTGGCCTCGCACCGCTCGGGATTTTCCGAGGCATGCGCTCTGTCGGGCTCGCTCCGGAGGAGATGGGGCTCGGTCCCGCGCTCGCGATCCCCGCGCTGCTCGCGGACCACGGCCTGGGGGTCGACGACATCGATCTGTGGGAGATCAACGAGGCGTTCGCATCGCAGCTCGTGGAGTGCCGCGACCGGCTGGGTATCCCGGACGAGAAGCTCAATGTCAACGGTGGCGCGATCTCGATCGGGCATCCGTACGGCATGAGCGGGGCACGGATGGTGGGTCATGCCCTGCTGGAGGGCCGCCGCCGCGGTGCACGCTTTGCCGTCGTGAGCATGTGCGTGGGCTGGGGCATGGGCTCCGCCGCGCTGCTCGAGATCCTGCCCGAGTAGGGCGCGGCCGGGACTGGAACGCACGAAACTCCCCGGAGCATGATGCCCCGGGGAGTTTCGTGTGCGGTGTCGCCTAGCGCGTGGCGTCCGCGGGAACCGGCTCGATGCTTGAGGCTGGCTCTGCGGTCGGGGACAGCTCCGCGTCCACGTCTTCGTTATCAAAGGCCTGGCCGCGGCGCGGGGCGTCGTAGAGGTCCTGATCGAGGATTCCCTCGCGCTTTGCGACGATGGCGGGGACGAGCGCCTGGCCCGCGACGTTGACCGCGGTGCGACCCATGTCGATGATCGGGTCGACAGCGAGCAGCAGGCCGACCCCCTCGAGCGGCAGGCCGAGCGTCGACAGGGTGAGCGTCAGCATCACCGTCGCGCCCGTGGTCCCGGCGGTTGCGGCCGAGCCGACCACGGAGACAAGCACGATCAGCAGGTACTGCACAAGCGTGAGCTCGATCCCGAAGAACTGGGCAATGAAGATCGCGGCGACAGCCGGGTAGATCGCAGCGCAGCCGTCCATCTTGGTGGTGGCGCCGAGCGGCACCGCGAACGAGGCATAGCCGCGGGGCACGCCGAGGTTGCGCTCCGTCACGCGCTGCGTGAGCGGAAGCGTGCCGATCGAGGAGCGGCTGACGAATCCAAGCTGCACCGCGGGCCACACGCCGGAGAAGTACTGCTTCACGGACAGGCCGTGCGCGCGGACGAGGATCGGGTAGACCACGAACAAGACAAGCGCCAAGCCGAGGTAGAGCACCACGACAAACCAGGTGAGCGAGCCCATCTTGCTCCAGCCGTATTCGGCGACCGCGTTGCCGATCAGGCCGATCGTGCCGAGCGGAGCGATCCGGATGATCCACCACAGCACCTTCTGGATGATGGCGAGGGCCGACTCGGTGAGGCGGATAAACGGTTCTGCCTTTTCGCCGATCTTCAGCGCGGCGATGCCGACGGCGACCGAGATCACGATGACCTGGAGCACGTTGAAGCTGGGGCTCGCGCTGAGGGTGCCCGCCTCGACGTCAATGGAGCCGCCGACAGTGAGGCCGAGGAAGTTGCTGGGGACCAGCCCCGTGAGGAAGTTCCACCAGGTGCCCACGGTGTACGGGTCGCCCGTGGTGAGCTCGCTCTGCGAGGCAGAGGCACCCGGGCGGAGCACAACACCGAGCACGATGCCGATCGTGACGGCGATGAGCGCGGTAATCGCGAACCATATGAGCGTCTGGCCGGCAAGGCGCGCGGCGTTGGTGACCTTGCGCAGGCCGACGATGCTCGACACGATCGCCGTGAAGATGAGGGGCACGACCGCCGCGCGCAACAGCGAGACGTAGCTGCCGCCGATTGTCGCGAGTGTGGCGTGCAGGCCGTTCGGGTTGCCCTCGGCGTCGGCGCCGAGGGACATCGCGACCCCGCCAAGGATCAGGCCGAGCACAAGCGCGGCGAGGATCTGCCACCCGAAGGAGGTGACCCAGCGGGGGAGGCGGCGCGTGGGCGTCGCGGGGGAAGCGGGGGAGGCGGTCATAGAGCGGGAGTCCTTTGCGGCTCGGGGATGCGTCGGCGCGGGGGCCACCGAGAGTGTAGCAACATATTCGCTTTGGTTATTCCAGGTATTGCTAAATGTGTCGCCGTGCGGTGTCGGTATGCTGGGGGGTATGGCTGATTCTTCGTTTGACGTGGTGAGCAAGATCGACTCGATGGAGGTCGAGAATGCGGTGAACCAGGCCCGCAAGGAGGTCGAGCAGCGCTACGACTTCAAGGGTGTGGGCGCGGATATCTCGCTGAGTGGCGAGACGATCCTCATTAAGGCGAACACTGAGGAGCGCGCCACCGCGGTCCTCGACGTGCTCCAGTCCAAGTTCATCAAGCGCTCGCTGTCGTTGAAGTCGCTCGACACGGGCGAACCCTTCCCCAGCGGCAAGGAGTACCGGATCGAGTCGAAGCTGAAAGAGGGCATCGACCAGGCGACCGCGAAGAAGCTCAACAAGCTGATCCGGGACGAGGGCCCCAAGAGTGTGAAGTCGCAGATCCAGGGCGACGAGCTCCGCGTTTCCTCGAAGAGCCGCGACGATTTGCAGGCCACGATGGCGCTGCTGAAGGGCGCGGACATCGATGTCGCCCTGCAGTTCGTTAACTACCGCTAGCCGGCACCCGCGGGGCGGGCAGAATCGGGGGAATCATGCAGCAGCGTCGGATCATGGCGGCCCTTGCGGCCGTCGTCCTTGCCGCCGGGCTGAGCGCGTGTGCGCCAGAGCCGGTCACGCCTCCGAAACCCACAACTTCGGCCCCACCGACGACCGCACCCCCGAGCCCCTCGGAGACGCCCGCGCCCACGACGGAGGCACCGACTACGCCGCCGCCCGCGCCGTGGGAGCGGTTCACTGACCCCCGGATCACCCACTCCTTTGAGATCCCGCCCGGGTGGAGCGTGCAAGATCTGGGGTCCCCGAACGATATGGGGATCGTGCAGCTCGGCGTGTTCGATCCGGCCGGCACCCAGCGGCTCGTGTTCATGAACCAGGTGCAGGGGCTTGGCGGGGCCTGCGGCGCGCTCCCCCCGCTGGCTGTCGAAGAGCTTGCGGCGCAGTCCGTCGACATCCCGGGGTATGTCCCGACCGCAGACACCACGGGGCTCCAGCTTGTCGGTCCGAAGGTTGTATTCCGAGCCGCTCCGGTCGCGGAGGGCGTGATCGCGAGCCTCGCGCTCGCCGACGATGTGCTGCCCGAGTACTGCATGTACTACAACCTGCTCCACACCGACGCGGGTCCGCTCCTGTTCGCGACGCGGTTGCAGGTCGACAACTACGACCCGAGCTCGCAGTGGCTGTTCGGCTCGATGGAGGAGGCCCGCGCCTACCAGCAGAGCGAGGACTACGCGCAGCTCGTGAGAATCCTGGGCTCGCTCCGTATCGCTGGGTAGTCGGCATACTCGCTACCCGCTGAGCGCGACAGTCGGAGATACCTGAGCCGCACGCCAGGCCGGCAGGATCCCTGCGAGCGCCCCCACCACGAGTGTGGCGCCGATTGCCGCCACGGGCACAAACGCGGGGAGCGCAAACGGCCAACCACCGGAGGCCGCGAACCCGGCCGTGATCAGGGCCCCCAGCCCGGCACCGGCCACGCCGCCCAGGGCCGAGAGCACGAGCGCCTCGCCGAGGAACTGGCGCCGGATATGCGAGCGGCGGGCACCAATCGCGCGCCGCAAGCCGATCTCGCGTCGCCGCTCCATGACCGAGATGATCATTGTGTTGGCGACCCCGATTCCGCCTACCAGGAGGCCCAGCGAGCCGAGCCCCAGCAGCAGGCCGGTGAAGGTCTCGTCGGCGGCGCCCTTCGCGGCGAGCGCGTCGGACGGCCTAGATACCTTGACAGCCTCGGGGCGCTCGGGCCCGATCGTCTTCGGCAGCAGCTCGCGCGTCTTCGTCAGTGTCTCCTCCTCGGCGCGCAGGTAGAGTCGCGTGGGCGATCCGTCGTACCCGAGACGTTCCTGGGCGACGCCCACGCCCACAATTGCGCTGGTGTCGAGTTCGGGGGCGAGCTCAACGGGCGCGAGGATCCCGAGCACCGAGAACTGTTGGTCACCCAACCAAATCAGTGTGCCGGGGTGCTCGATGCCGAGTTGCTTCGCGGCGGCAGAACCCAGCACCACGGTGGGATAGTTCGCCGTGGCGTCGTTGAACCAGGATCCGGCGCGCAACGTGGCCCCCAGCACTCCGAGCAGCGCGGTGTCCGCGGCCCGCACCGCGAGCCCGCCGCTTTGCGCCGCGGGGATGAGATTGCTGCGGTACACCCGCGCGTTCTTGAGCTCACCGACACCAGCGGAATCGAGGGCACCCGGAACGCGCGCGGCGCGGCCCGTCGCGTCCTGGGCCAGGGGCGTCTCGCTCCCGAAGAGATCGGTGCCAGCCTCCACCGTCAGTAAATTGGTGCCGAGCGCGTCAAGCTGCTGTTGCAGCTTCGCCTGGCTGGACGCCGAAATGCCGAGTACCGCCACCATCGCGGCGATGCCGATCGCGATGCCGAGGGCCGAGAGGATCGCCCGCAGCGGTCGCGCACGGATCCCGGAGGTGCTGAGGGCGAGCAGATCGACGCCGCGCAGCCGCGAGCGTTCCTGGAAAGCGCGGGTCATGCGGGGTCTCCATCCGAGTGTAGTTGCCCGTCGATCACGCGCACGCGGCGCGGCAGTGAGGCCGCGAGCTCGCGGTCGTGCGTAATCATGACGATCGTGGTGCCCGACTCGTTGAGCTGGTGCAGCAAGCGCAGCACGCTGCCGCCCGAGGCCTGGTCGAGGTTGCCCGTCGGCTCGTCGGCCAGCAGGATCTCGGGGCGACCGACAGTCGCCCGCGCGATCGCGACACGCTGCCGCTCGCCGCCCGAGAGTTGGTGGGGCCGGTGCAGCATCCGGTGGCCGAGCCCGACGCGCTCGAGCGCGGCAGCGGCTTCCTTCCGGCGGGCGCTGCGGGACTTTCCGCGGTAGAGCAGCCCGTCGCCCACATTGTCGAGCGCTGAGCGGCCGTCAGTGAGATGGAACTGCTGGAAGACAAAGCCGATGCGGTGCCCGCGCACGTCTGAGAGTGCATTGTCGCTGAGCTCGGATACGTCGCGCCCCGCGATCCTGACCCGCCCGGTGGTGGGGCGGTCGAGGGTGCCGAGCACGTTGAGTAGCGTCGATTTTCCGGATCCCGAGGGGCCGACGATTCCGAGAAACTCGCCGGCCTCGACGTGCAGATCGATCCCGCGCAGCACCTCGGTGGGTGGGCTGCCGAAGCTGCGGGTAATGCCTTCAAGGGTGATCATGATTCGGGCACCACGACTTTCATGCCGGCCTTGAGTCCCTTGCCCGAGACCTCCACGAGGCCGCCGGCAAAGAGCCCGGTTTCGACCGCGACCTGTGTGGTGCCGGATCGCCCAGATTTCTTGGAGCTGCCCGACTTGCCAGACTGCACAACCTCGACCCCGTACCCGCCACCGGGCAGCGCGAGCAGCGCCCCGACCGGTACCGAGAGCACGTCTTCCCGGGTCTCGCTTGTGAACGAGACACGCACGGTGGCGCGGTCGATGGACGCGGCATCGTCGGGGGTGTCGAGGGTGACGGTGACCGGGATGACCGGGGCGGACTCGCCGCCGCCACCCTGTGGCCCCTTGTCGTCGGGCTCGCGCGGCGGATCCACCGCGGTGACGGTTCCCGTGGTCTTCGCACCGCCGGGCAGCTCAACCTCAACCGTCGCGCCGACAACCGCGAGCTTTTGTTGCGCGAGCTTCAGGTTGACCGTGACGCTTTTCCCCAGCTCGGTGACGCTCAGAATGTCGGTGCCGGGAGCCGACTGCGCGCCGACCGCGAGCTTTGCGGAGGCGATCCGGAGCGGCCCGGGGGAGAAAAAACCTCTCCGAGGCCGATCTCGCCGGTTTTCTCGCGACCGTTTGCTTCCTGCCAGAGCCGGATCCCGACGCGCGTGTTTTCGTCGAAGATCTCGTCGGCCTCCGACCAGAAGTAGCCGAGCTCGGCGAGGGACGCTTCGAGCTGCTGCACGTCGGGGCCGTTCGCCATGCCCAGGGCAAATGCCCGCCACTGCGGCAGCGCCCCCGTCATGAGGATCACGGGCACGTTGTCGACCGCAAATAGCTCGCCGCCCACCCCGACCGTGGACCCCGCGGGGGCGAGCGCGGTCAGCGTGCCCGCCCCTCCCGAGATCGACCGTTCGCCCACATACCCGAGGTTCCCCTGCACGAGCGTCTGCTCGGAGAGGTTGCCGCGCACGACCTCGGCGGTGCTGCGGGGAGGCGTCTTCGCAACGTCGGGGGCGGGCGTGGGGCGGGCGATTATGAAGCCAGTGGTGGCGAGCCCCGCGACGGCGACGGCCGCGGCCACGCCAATCCAAATCTTGCGCACCGGTTACCCCGCGCTCATGGAGACACTTGCGCCGCCGGCAAGCCCGCAGGCCTCCATCGCCTCTTCGGGGATTGTCTCGTCGAGGGTCAGGCCGCTGCCCTCGGTGGGATCCTCGACATCGACGCCCTGTTCGCGCAGGCACTCGGTGAGTTCGAGCGTGCTCTTGCGCATGTCTTCCTCGGTGAGGGGCTTTCCATCCGGGCCGGTGGGCGGCGGGGGATCACCGATCTTGCCGCGGCAGGTTTCGTCAGCTGCAGTGAACACATCCATGCCACCGAGCTCATCGATGTTGAGCGCTTCCATCATCCCGTTGGAATCCGGAACTGGATCAGGGTAGTCGATGCCCTCGCCTTGCATGCAGCCGGCGTACTTCACCGACCACGACTGGATATCGGCCGTGGAATCGGTGCCGCCGCCGGAGCCCGTCGCGTCACCCTCGGGGGCTGTGGCGGAGCAGCCCGAGAGCAGCAGCGCCGCCACAGGGAGCGCGAGGAGCATGCTGCGGCTCCAGGTTTGAGTACGCGTCATGGGGTTTCCTTTCTTCGGAGGATCGGTTGCGAGGGCAACCGGACACAAGTTCACCGCGCGGCCGGTTGCGAGGGTGTCTGCAAAAACGCAGATCATTTCCTTATGTCCGTCGTGTTTGACTGTGCGGAGTACTGGGGGCTGCTTGTGCCCGCGGGGAGACGGAAGAGTGTTATGCGGGTGTTGATAGTCGAGGACGAGGCGTATTTGGCCGAGGCCGTGCAGACTGTGCTGCGGCGCGCCTCGATCGCCGCCGATATCGCGCTCGACGGCGAGGCCGCGGTCGAGATCCTGGGGCACACCGAGTACGACGTGATGCTGCTCGATCGGGATCTCCCAGGCATGCACGGAGACAACGTGTGCCGCTGGGCGGTCGCCAACGTTCCCGGCACGCGTGTGCTGATGCTCACCGCGGCCGGCCAGCTCGAGGACAAAGTCGACGGCTTCGCGCTCGGGGCGGACGACTACCTCGCCAAACCCTTCGACTTTCCTGAGCTGATCGCCCGGTTGCAGGCCCTGCACCGCCGCAACGCGGCGTCGCTGCCGCCCGTGCTCGAGGCGCACGGGGTCACTCTCGACCCGTTTCGCCAAGAAGTGTTTCGCGACGGCAAGTACGTGCGCCTCAGCCGCAAGGAATTCGCGCTGCTGTGCGTGCTCATGGAGGCAAGCGGCGGCGTGCTGAGCGCGGAGCAGCTGCTCGAACGGGCGTGGGACGAAAACGCCGACCCGTTTACCAACGCGATCCGGGTCACGGTCTCGACGCTGCGCAAGCGCCTCGGCGAGCCGCGCATGATCCACACCGTTGCTGGTGTGGGCTACCGGGTGGGGGCCGCTGATGGCGCCCCGTAAGGCTGGCCGGTTCCGGCTCACTATTCGGGCCCGAATCACGCTCAGTGTCGCGCTCCTCATTGCGCTCGGCGGCGGCATCATCGTCGTGGGCCTCAATGTCTTTATGCGCTACGGGCCCGTGTGGGCGCTCCCGTCGGTGCCGGCAGCGACAACTCGGGTGCCCGACGACCTCCTGGCGTCGCAGGTGCAGATATCGGGAGAGGCGACCGCCTACGCAGAGCTGGACGGCTTGGAGGGGTTCGCCGCAACAATCCCCTCCCTCGAGATTCGTGACGCATCAGACGTGCTTGGCACACTGCTCGGTTCCTCGGTCATCGTGCTGTGCGTGATTGTCGTGTTGGGATCCCTCGCCGCCTGGGTGCTCGCGGGGAGAGTGCTCTCGCCGCTGCACGAGATCAACGCGGCGGCCCGATCCGCGACGCCCACCAGGCTGGATCGGCGCGTGGGCCTGCGGGGCCCCCGCGACGAACTCACCGACCTCTCCGACACCCTCGACGAGATGCTTGAGCGGCTCGAACACGCGTTCCGAGCCCAGCAACTCTTCGCGGCAAACGCCTCGCACGAGCTGCGCACCCCCCTGGCCACCGAAAAGGCGATGCTCGACATGCTGCTCGACGGGCCCGAGCCGACCCCGGCCGAGTACCGCGCGGTGGCCGAGCGGCTGCGCGAGGTCAACCGCCGCAGCATCGCGATGGGGGAGGCCCTCCTCGAACTCACGCGCGCTCAGGTGGGGATGGGCGGCGGGGAAGCGCTCGAACTGGCCCCGCACCGGGCCACCGAAATTTTGGCCGAGCCACTCGAGCGGGCGCGCGCGCGAGCCGTTGAGCACGATATGCGGGTTGTTACCGACGTCACCCCGCACGAGCTGCCCGCCAAACCCGAGGTCCTGGGGCGCCTTCTTGACAACCTGCTCGGCAACGCGATCCGGCACGGAATCAGCGGCACGACGGTGCGGCTGACCTGGCTGCCCGACGGAGACGAATCGGTGCTTGTGGTGCGCAACAGCGCGACGCCGCTCGACCGTGAGACCCGCGAGCGCCTCCACGAGCCGTTCGTGAGGGGCGGCGGACGCGTGCGCGCCGAATCCGGAAGCGGCCTCGGGCTCGCGATCGCCGCCGCGGTCGCGCAGGCACACGGTGGCACACTGCAAGTCGCGGATCCGGAGGGCCGTCTGTGCCCAGCGCAGGAGTCCAAGGAGCCCGATGAGGAGTTCATCGTCGAGGTTCGGCTCCCGCTCAGAGCCCGAATCGATACACTGACGCCATGATCGGTGAGAACCTCCTCGGCCCTGAACCCACCCTCCTCGCACCCGAGCCGGAGGTGTCAGCTGCGCTCGCCGCGGGGACCGATCCGGAGACGGTCGTGCGCGCGTACCCTGAGTCGCCGCTGGCCTGGGTGGAGCTGGCGGATGCCGCGGCCGCCGAGGGACGCGAGATCGAGGCCTACGCGTTTGCGCGCGTCGGCTACCACCGTGGGCTCGACCGCCTGCGGAAGTCGGGCTGGCGCGGCGCCGGGCCGGTGCCCTGGGCCCACGAACCGAACCGCGGCGTACTGCGCGCCCTGTACGCGCTGCGTCGTGGCGCGATCGCGATCGGTGAAGCGGGCGAGATCGAGCGCCTGACCGACTTCCTCGTCGGCGCGGACCCCGAGGCGATCGCCGCGATCGAGGCGTAGCGGGCCCGGGCCCGGGCCTGCGCGGGAGCACCGGCGCTCATCGAAGGGTGACTTTCCGGGGCTTCCCGCGGTGGCGAAGGCCCGGAAACTCACCCATGGATGAGCAGGGGCGAAGACTACGCCCGCCGCATGCCCGCGTCGACGTCGCGCACCGCGGGTTCGAGCTCCGGCCACGCGAACGTGTAGCCGGCCTCGGCGAGCACGGCGGAGGGTGCCCACCGGCTCTTGAGCACCATCTCGGATTCGGTGCGGAGCGCCCACGTCGCGGGTTCAAGCATCCACCGGAACGCCGGCAGCCCGATCCACGCGCCCACGGTGCGACGCAGGATCCGCATCAGGGTTCGGTTGTCGCTCACACCGGGGGCGGCGACGTTCACCGGACCGGCAAGCGTGTCGGTCGCGATCGCGAAGCGCACAATCCCCACAAAATCATCGATGTGCACCCACGTGAAGCGCTGTCGGCCGCCGGTGCGTGGCACCGCAGGCGGCGCCGGCGGTGTGGGGTGACTCCCAATGCCTCGGTACCGCCGATGCGGAAACCAGCGGCCGTCGAATTGCGGCCCACCCACGCCGAGTCGCGCGAGCCGCAGTAGCGTGTGCAGCGCCGGACCGTCGCCGAGCACCACGGACGTGCGGAGCGCCACCCGGCGCGTTTCGGGGAGATCCGCTGCCATGAACTCGCGCTCCCACGCGCGGGCGATATCGACCGAGAAACCGCTTCCGATCTCGCCATCGCGCTCGGTCTGCGGCCGATCCGTCGCGTGCCTGTAGATCGTGGTGGTGCTTGCGTTCAGCCACACCCTGGGTGGGTGTGCACTCGCAGCGATGGCGTCCGAGAGCGCGCGGGTCGTATCGATGCGTGAGCGCAGGATCTCGTCGCGGTTCGCGTCGGTATAGCGACAATCGACGCTCTTCCCGGAGAGCCCGATCACTGCATCCGCGCCGTCCACGAGGCGAAGTAGAGCGGCAGGGTCGTGCCACCCGACGTCGGCCCCCGTGCGACCGACGGTGGCAACCTCCCAGCCGTCGGCGGCGAGGTCTGCAGCCAGACGGGTGCCGAGGAACCCGGAAGCGCCTCCGATCACGATACGGCGCTTCGTCATGGGTCTCCCTGCAGCAGATCGTGAACGGTTGCGTCCCAGCCTATGCGGGGCGCGTGTCGGTGTCGCCCGCAGGCGGTGAATCTCCGCCCGGAGCGGTGTCAGAGGGGACCGGGTAGACTGGCTCGGTATTTGCCAGTGCTCAGAAAGGGGCTGAAATGCCCGCAGTACTCATCACCGGTGCCCAGTGGGGCGATGAAGGAAAGGGACGCGCGACCGACCTGCTCGGAAGCCGCGTCGACTACGTCGTCAAGTTCAACGGTGGCAACAACGCCGGTCACACTGTCGTGATCGGAGACCAGAAGTACGCGCTCCATCTGCTCCCGTCCGGCATTCTGACGCCCGGTGTCGTGCCGGTCATCGCGAACGGCGTTGTCGTGGACCTGGCAGTGCTGAAGCTCGAGCTCGACGCGCTCAAAGAACGCGGCGTGGACGTCTCGAAGCTGAAGGTCAGCGCCAACGCGCACGTGATCACCGAATACCACCGCACCCTGGACAAGGTCACGGAGCGTTTCCTTGGCAAGCGCCAGATCGGCACCACCGGCCGCGGGATCGGGCCGGCCTACGCCGACAAGATCAATCGTGTTGGTATCCGCATCCAGGACATCTTTGACGAGGGGATCCTGCGCCAGAAGGTGGAGGCAGCGCTCGAATTCAAGAACCAGGTGCTCGTCAAGATCTACAACCGCCGCGCCATCTCTGCCGATGACGTCGTAGCGGATCTGCTGAGCTACCGCGAGCTGCTCGAGCCGATGGTGTGCGACACCGGTCTGCTGTTGCACAACGCGCTCGCCGATAACAAGACGGTGCTCTACGAAGCAGGCCAGGCAACGATGCTCGACATCGACCACGGCACGTACCCGTTTGTGACGAGCTCGAACGCGACCTCCGGCGGTGCCGCGACGGGATCTGGCGTGCCGCCGCACGCGATCCAGCGCATCATCACGGTCATCAAGGCGTACACGACCCGTGTCGGTTCGGGTCCGTTCCCGACCGAGCTGTTCGACGAGATGGGCGAGTTCCTGCAGACCAAGGGCGGTGAGTTTGGTGTCACCACCGGCCGCGCCCGTCGCTGCGGTTGGTACGACGCACCGATGGCACGGTACGCCGCCCGTATCAACGGGGTCACCGACTTCGTGCTCACGAAGCTCGACGTGCTCTCGGGCCTGGAAACGATCCCCGTGTGCGTCGCCTACGACGTGAACGGCGTGCGCCACGACGAGATGCCCGTCAACCAGTCGGACTTCCACCACGCGACGCCGATCTACCAGGAATTCCCGGGCTGGTCCGAGGACATCACTGGCTGCCGCACGTTCGACGAACTGCCGAAGAACGCCCAGGACTACATCACGGCACTTGAGGCAATGAGCGGTGCACGGTTCTCCGCAGTTGGCGTTGGCCCGGAGCGCGAACAGGTGGTTGAGCTCCATGACCTGCTGAGTGAGGCCTAGGCCGTGTCGTCCCTGACCCCGGAGCAGCGCCTCGATCGACTGCGCTCGAGCATCGACAACATCGACGCTGCACTCGTGCACATGCTCGCGGAACGTTTCCGTTGCACGCAGGAGGTCGGGGTGCTGAAGGCGGAGAACGAGATGCCGGCGTCGGATCCCTCACGGGAGGCGCGTCAGATCGACCGGTTGCGCGGCCTCGCAGAGGATTCGCACCTGGATCCCGAATTCGCCGAGAAGTGGTTCAACTTTGTTGTCGCCGAGGTGATCCAGCACCACACGCAGATCGCCAACGAGCGGTAACCGGACGCACTGCAGGGCGGGTGGGCTTCGGCCCGCCCGCCCTGCAGCGTACTCCCGCTTAGGACACCATGCCGTGCGGGTCGATGACGAACTTCTGCGCGGCACCAGCGTCGAACTCCGCGTAGCCGCGGGGCGCATCGTCGAGTCCGATTGTGGTGGCACCCACCGCGTCGGCGATGTGTGCGCGATCCGCGAGGATCAGGTTCATCAGCTTCCGGTTGTACTGCTTCACCGGGCACTGCCCCGTGACAAGCTTGTGCGACTTCGCCCAGCCGAGCCCGAGCCGCACTCCGATCTGGCCGTGCTTTGCGGCCTCGTCGACAGCCCCGGGGTCGCCCGTGACGTACAGGCCAGGGATGCCAAGCGAAGCTCCGGCGCGTGAAATGCTCATCACGTCGTTCAGCACCGTTGCGGGTGCCTCAGCTGCGCCTTCGCCGTGGCCGCGCGCTTCGAAGCCGACCGCGTCGACCGCGGCGTCCACCTCAGGCTCACCCACGACGTCAGCGATCATGTCGGCGAGGCTGTTGCCACTGGAGAGGTCAACTGTGGCGCAGCCGAAACTGCGCGCCTGGGCGAGCCGGTCCTCGTTCATATCGCCCACGATGACGGTTGCCGCACCAAGAATCTGCGCCGAATACGCGGCCGCCAGGCCTACCGGGCCGGCACCGGCGACGTACACCGTCGAACCGGTGGTCACGCCCGCCGACACGGCCCCGTGGTACCCCGTGGGGAAAATATCGGAGAGCATCGTGAGATCGAGGATCTTCTCGAGCGCCTCGTCGCGGTCTGGGAACTTCAACAGGTTGAAGTCGGCGTAGGGAATCATCACGTATTCGGCCTGGCCGCCCAGCCAGCCGCCCATGTCCACGTAACCGTACGCCGCGCCGGCGCGTGCCGGGTTCACGTTCAAGCAGATGCCGGTCTTGCCCTCGTCGCACATGCGACAGCGGCCGCAGGCGATGTTGAACGGCACCGAGCAGATGTCGCCGACGCGGTGGAACAGGACATCCTCGCCGACCTCGATCACCTCGCCCGTGATCTCGTGCCCGAGGGTTTGGCCCACGGGTGCGGTGGTGCGGCCGCGGACCATGTGCTGGTCACTGCCGCAGATGTTTGTGGTCACGAGCTTCAGGATCACCGCGTGCGGTGCGGCACGTGAGATCCCGAGCCATTTGGCCACCTCAGCGGGAATCTCGAGCGTGGGATACTCAAGCGATTCAACCGCTACGCTCCCGGGTCCTGTGTAAACCACTGTCTTGTTGCCAGCCATGCCCATCTCCGATCACTGGGGGACGCCCCATCGCGTCCGATGTTCACCGTGTACACTCACCGGTACCCTCACGGTAGGTCGGGTCGAGCAGCCCAGAGTGTGCCGGGTCTGCTCGGGTGGTGTCACGGTCTGCACGGGCGTGCGCTCGGGCTCCAGACACCGGGTGCCGGCTGGCTGCGAGTGCAAACGCGAAGACGCGGTGTGGGCCGCGGAAGGGGCGGGCCGCATGACGATCGTGGACACGGTGAGCGTGACGGACGTGTCGGACTGGCAGCGAACGACGAGCCGTCTGTTATTTCCCCTGCGGTGTCGCGCGCGGGGCCCGGCATTTTCGGGCCGGATCACGCAGCGTGAAATCACCCCGGGGATGCGGGTGAGTCGGATCGAGACCGGGCCCTTCGTCGCAGAGCGCCCGGCCTCGCTGATTGCCGAGGATGCGGCGGACGGGGTACTTGTGGCACTCCAGCTCAGCGGGGAGTCGACGCTGCGGCAGCGTGGACGCGAGGCGACGGCACGGGCCGGCACCGTGATGATCTGCGAGGCGGGCACGCCCTCGCGATACGAGGTGCGTGAATCGGTCCAGACAATCATCACCCTGTACCTTGCGCCGGCGTACTCCGGGCTATCCGGCCGGTTGGCTGCCCGGGTGAGCGCGGTGCCGATCGACATGACTGTCCCCGGCCAGGTTGCGCTGCAAAGCCTCATCTCTGGGATCGATTCGCCCGAGTTGACGCTCGGTCCGGACACCGGGGAGAGTCTGGCACGTGCCGCCAGTGAGCTCCTTGCCGCCGTGGTGCGCGGGATCCTCGCCCCGCACGATCAGGTCCGGCAGCGTCGCTCCGCGCAGCTCTCGGAGTTGCGGCTTTCGCTCCGTGAGCAGTTGGGTGACGCGGAACTGACCGTGGATCAGCTGGCGGCCCAGCACTTCCTGTCAGTGCGTCAGGTGCACACTCTGTTCTCCGAGGAATCCGACACCCCGGCCGCCTACCTGCGGCGCACGCGCCTCGCGCACGCCGAGCGGCTGCTCCTGCTGCGAGAGCACAGCGGGATGACGGTGAGCGCGATCTCGCAGGCCAGCGGCTATTCAGACTCTGCGGCGTTCATCCGCGCGTTTACCCGGGAGCGGGGCACCTCGCCCGCGCGGTGGGCGGAGCTCCGAAAAGAACCGGCCCGAGAGCGCTCAGCCCAGTAGTCCCGATGCGCTCGCTATGGCCCTGGCTGGGGTTTTTGGAGAGAATGCACGTATGAACTGGATTCGCCGCGCGCTTCGCGCGTACCCCGCGGTCGCGATGACGCTGGCGGTGGGGGCGCTCGGCCTCCTGATGCTCCTCACGCCCTTCCGCGAGGCGGCGCCGTGGCTGGTCGGGGGATACGCCCTACTCATGGCCGCGTGGGAAGCCGTTGGCATGGTGCGACAGCTCCTGCGCGGGCATGCGGGCCTCGACATTCTCGCGGTGATTGCGATCACCGCCGCCGTGCTCGTCGGCGAACCCTGGGCGGCCCTCGTGGTGGTGCTGATGGTCACCGGCGGCCAGGCGCTCGAGGACTACGCCGAGAACCGCTCCAAACGCGAACTCACCGCCCTGCTGGAGCGCGCCCCCAGCCGGGCCACCCGCATCGTGATCGGAGAGCTCGACGAAGAGGGTGCTCAGCTCACGGAGACCGTTGACGTTGGTGAGATTGAGGTGGGTGACACGATCCTCGTGCGCCCCGGCACCCTGGTGCCCGTCGACGCGATCCTGCTCGACGACGAGGCGTCGTTTGACGAGTCATCGCTCACGGGCGAGAGTCTGCCCGTGGACCGTTCCGCGGGTGAGAAGGTCGCGAGTGGGGTGATCAACGGGAGTTTTGCGGTGCGGATGCGTGCAACCGCACTCGCGGGCGACAGTCAGTACCAGCAGATCGTGCGACTCGTTGAAGAAGCCCAGGGGAGCAAAGCGAAGACAGTTCGGATCGCCGACCGCTACGCGCTGCCGTTCACGGCGCTCGCGCTTGCGATCGCCGGGATCGCCTGGTTCGTGAGCGGCGACCCAGTTCGCTTCGCCGAGGTGCTCGTGGTCGCGACCCCGTGCCCGCTGCTGATCGCGGCACCCGTTGCGTTCCTGGGCGGCATGAGCCGGGCCGCGAAGGCAGGTCTGATCGTGAAGGGCGGGAGCACCCTCGAACAGCTCGCGAAGGTGCGCTCGGCGGCGTTCGACAAGACCGGGACGCTCACCACGGGTAAGCCCGAGCCCCGCCGTGTGATCGCGCAGCCCGGGTTCAGCGAAGAGGACGTGCTGCAGCTCGCCGCTTCGGCTGAGGTGTACTCCTCCCATGTGCTCGCGAGCGCTGTGGTGCGCGCAGCAAAGGCGCAGCGTCTGGGTCTGCTGCCCGTCACCGAGGCTGAGGAATTCGCGACAAACGGGGTCGCCGCCCGGTTGGCCGGTGGCCAGGTGCGGGTCGGGAAGCCGTCCTGGGTGCGCGAGGCCGCGCCGGATCTCGTACACGCCGAACTCGAGCCGGGCGAACTGGCGATCTACGTCTCGCGCAACGACCGTTTCGCCGGCACGATTGTGATGCGGGATCGGCTGCGTGACGACGCGATCGACACCGTCGCGGAGCTGCGCCGCAACGGGATCGAACGGGTGTTGATTGTCACGGGTGACGTCGCGGCGACCGCGAACCCGCTCGCTGCGAAGCTGCGGATCTCCGAGGTACACGCCGAGTGCACACCCGCGGACAAGGTGCGGATCATCGCGGACGTGCAGCCGCGGCCGCTCCTCATGACGGGGGACGGCCTGAACGACGCCCCGGTGCTCGCCGCCGCCGACGTCGGTTTCGCGATGGGAGCCCGCGGGTCCACGGCCGCCAGTCAGTCGGCCGATGTCGTGAACCGATTCGACAGGATCTCCGGGGTTGCGGACGCGATGCGGATCGGACGCGACACTGTGCGGATTGCGGTGCAGAGCATCTGGCTCGGGATCGGCTTCAGCGTGGTCCTCATGCTGATCGCCGCGTTCGGACTCCTCCCCGCAATCGTGGGCGCCTGGATGCAAGAGCTCGTGGATCTTGTTGCGATTCTTGGAGCGCTCCGTGCGATCCGGGGCCGGAAAGATCCGGCATCGGCGGATGCCGTGTCGGATCGCGAACGGGAGCCCGTGAGTTGAGTGTGGTCGGGGCACAGTCTCGCTACGCGGCGAGTGCCTCTGCCGGATCCGACAGAGGCACGCCCGCTGCCGTGCGCGCGATAGCGATCGCGGCGAGCACGCGCGTCCGGATCGCGTTGCCTCGCTCCGCAAAACCGCGCTGCAGGCGCGCGTACTCACGCTTACCGTCAGCGGTCTCAACCATGATGGGGATCAGCGGAGTACCATCCGCACCGTCGTACCCCGTGACGTCGTAGGGGGAGGCGCGCATGTCGACCTCGCGAATGTCGCGGGCCAGCACAAACGCGTCGAGCAGCACCTCGCCCGGGACGATCGGGCTGAGCTTCGCCGCCCACTTGTACACGTCCATGCCGGCGTGCAGGCAGCCCGCCTGCTCCAGTTCGACCTGGTTTTCTCGCGTTGGTTGTAGCGCATTCAGCGGCAGTGCCTCGGGCGTGAAGAACCGGAACGCATCGAAGTGACTGCAACCGATGCTGTGTGACTCGACCACCCTGTCGGTCTCCACGTGGCCGATCCGCAGCGGTAGTCGGGTGTGCCGCAGCTGCTCGGGGGAAAGGCGGTACACCATCGCCCACTCGTGCAGCCCGAAACACCCGTAGCGCGGGGTGCGGTCCAGCGTTGCCGAAAGCAGCCGTTCGATGAAGTCGACGGTGCGGCCCCGGCGCGTGAAAAACCCGGCAAGGTCCACGGTTGCGTCCGCGAGATCCGGCCCCGTCGCGCAATAGTGCCGCCACTGCCCGCGCTCGGCCCCGGCACCGGCGAGCACCACGTCGGCGCCCGCGTGCCAGCGGCCCAGCTCGCCCGGGCTCACCGAGTAGTAGGTCCACAGAAAATCCTCGATGGGGTGCTTCTCCCGGCGCACGGTGCGCTCCCGGTGCCCCGCGCTCAGTGCATCAGCGCGCTCGCGATGCGCGTCTGCGAGCGAGGTCCACGCTGCAGCGGGCAGTGTGTGGAGCGCCGGATCCCGTGTCGTCGCGCTCACGCCGGGTCCGAGGGGCGGCCGCGGAGCCTGTCGAGATCGCGACGGTCCCGCTTCGTGGGGCGCCCCGCGCCGGGATCCCGCACAACCGTGGTCGGGCGTTCCACCCTGGGTGGTGGCGGCGGGGTCAGATCTTCGAAGTGTTTGGCGGCCTCAACTGCACTGCCACGGCGCACGGGAAGCCCGGTCACACGGTAGATCCGCTCGGTACTGTGCAGGCGGACGCGCACCTCGTCACCGAGCCGAACGGCCTGCGCGGCCTTCGCGGAGGCACCGTTCACTCGGACGTGGCCGGCTCGGCACGCGGCGGTCGCTTGACTGCGGGTCTTCGCCAACCGAACACCCCACACCCAGGTGTCTACCCGTACGCTCTCGCCAGCCATAGACTCGATGGTACCGAGTCCGGGTGGAGCGCACCTTGGACGGGGCCAGAAACCAGGAACGGGGAGGGTGCGGTGTACGAGACCATTCGGTCAAGTGTCGACGCGGAAACCGAGATTTCTCGATCCCGGTTCCTGACAAGGCTGGAGCGAGTGACCTCGGAAGAGGAGGCCCGCGCGGTGATCGCCCGCGTGCGCGCCGAACATCCGCGGGCTCGTCATCACTGCTCCGCCTTTGTGCTCGGGGCCGAGGGCCGGATCCAGCGTTCAAACGACGATGGTGAACCGAGCGGTACCGCCGGGGCGCCCATGCTCGACGCGCTGACCTCGGCCGGGCTGCACGATGTGGTCGCCGTGGTCACCCGCTACTTCGGCGGCGTGCTCCTGGGTGCGGGCGGGCTCACCCGGGCGTACCGCGCCTCCGTCGCCGACGCCGTGCACCGCGCGCACAGGGTGCAGCGCGCGATCCGGCACGACGTCACCGTGCACAGCAGCTACGACGTGGCCGCGCAGATCGAGGCCGAGGCCCGCCGGCGCGGCTACGGGATCGGCGCGGTGGACTACACCGACCACGTTGCCCAGCGCTTCAGCGTGGCCGAAACCGAGATTGTCCCGCTCGCGGGTCTCGTGGCCGAGCTGAGCGCCGGGGCGGCCGAGTTCGAACGCGGCCCCGAAGGCTACGTGGACCTTCCCGGGGCATAGCGGAGCGGAGCTGTCAGGGGGTCGCGGTACGCTTCTCAAGTGGATTACTGGGCAGAGATCGTCGGTCAGACCGAGGCCGTGGAGACGCTGCACCGGGCTGCAGAGCCCGGGGTTGTCGCCGCACACGCGTGGCTGATCACCGGACCGCCTGGTTCCGGGCGTTCCAACCTCGCGTTCCGCTTCGCGGCGGCGCTCATCGCCCGCACGGTTGAGGCGCGGGCGAGCGTCTTCGATCAGGTGCGCGCGCGCACCCACCCGGATCTTGGCGTGCTCACCACCCAGAAACTCCTCATCGACATTCAGTCGGCGCGCGAGATCGTCACGACCGCGCACTACGCCCCCGCAGAGGGGCGCTACCGGGTCATCGTGATCGAAGACGCCGATCGGATGCCGGAGCGGACCTCCAACGTGCTCCTGAAAGCGCTCGAAGAGCCGCCGGAGCGCACGATCTGGATCCTCTGCGCCCCGAGCGAGGCGGACCTGCTGCCCACGATCCGCTCGCGTGCGCGCTCCCTCCGCCTCGTCACGCCTAGCCCGCAGGACATTGCGCGCCTCTTGCATGAACGCGACGGGATCGACGCCGCCGCCGCTGAGCGCGCCGCGCGTCTGGCGCAGAGCCACATTGGGATGGCGCGCCGCCTCGCGAGTGACGCTGATGCGCTCGCGCGCCGGGACCGCAGCGTCCAATTGGCGCTCGGCATCGCCACGCTCGGGGACGCGATGCGCGCCGCGGCAGCGCTCATCAAAGTTGCCGAGGCCGATGCCGCCGCGTTGACCGAGGAGCGCGATGCGCGCGAGCGCGAAGACGCAATGCGAAGCCTCGGGCTCGCCTCCGGGGCCGCCATCCCGCCGCAGATGCGCGCCCAGATGCGCGCACTCGAAGAAGACCAGAAACGTCGCGCCACCCGCAGCCTCAGAGACGGAATCGACCGGATCCTCACGGACTTGCTCTCCGTGTTCCGCGACATCGTGTTGCAGGCACTGATCCTGGAGCACTCGGGCAATGCCGGGACGCCGAGCACGATCGAGCTCATCAACCGCGAGGAGGCCGCCCAGATCACCGAGCGCGCTGAGCGCTGGGGTGCTGTCCGCGCGCTTGCCGCCGTGTCCGCCGTGGAGACCGCACGTGAGCGGCTGGGGCGCGGGATCACGCCCGGCCTGGTGCTCGAAGCCCTGTTCGCCGGAATCATCGCTGAAACGGAGGCCTGATGGCCCGCCCCGCTGCTGCCCGTCGCCTGAGCCGTCGGGGCCGCACGTCGGCTGCCGCAGTGGCCGGGTTCGCCGCACTGATCGCTCTCACAAGCTGCTCGCTGATCCCGGGTCTCCCGCTCGGGAGCGGCGGATCCGGCGCAGCTGCCCCGGCCCTTCCCGATGCCCCCGCGGGCACCATCGAGGGATTCGGGGAGCAGGAACCCGTCTGGGAGAATTGCGGTGACGGTATGCAGTGCGCGGACGTATTTGCCCCGCTGAACTGGGACGAACCCGCCGGCGAAACCATTACGCTGCGGCTTGTCAAGCACCCCGCAACCGGCACCGAGAAGCTCGGGACGCTGTTCGTTAACCCGGGCGGCCCTGGTGCCTCGGGGTCCGAATACATCATGAACAGCGTGGACCATGCCGTTCAGCCCGCGCTCCAGGACGCCTACGACGTGATCGGCTGGGACCCGCGCGGGGTCGGCGACTCCACCCCGGTCACCTGTTTCGATGCCGCGGGCATGGACGAGTACCTTTTCGGAGCGGACCCCGCCACCGCGGACCTCGAGCCCGGGAGCGACGCGTGGATCGAGGCGGCCCTCGCCTCCGAAGCGGAGTTCGGGGCAGCCTGCGTGGAGAACACGGGCGAGCTGATTGGCCACGTCGGCACAGACTCGACTGTGCGCGACCTCGACATGCTCCGCGCCATCGCGGGAGACCCGAAGCTGAACTACCTCGGTTTCTCCTACGGCACCTACATCGGCGCGCGATACGCGGACGCCTACCCTGACCGCGTGGGACGTCTCGTGCTCGACGGAGCGATGGATCCAGGCGCAAGCATGGGCGACGTGGTTCGCGAGCAGACGCTCGGTTTTGAGCAGGCGCTGCGCGCGTACACAAGCGACTGCCTGCAGCGCCGATCCTGCCCCCTCACGGGAAGCGTTGACGCGGCGATGGCGCAGATCGGCGCGCTCCTGGACCGGGTCGCCGAGTCCCCGCTCACCGGCTCCGACGGGCGCACGCTCGATTCCGGGGTCGCGCTTACCGCGATCATCACCCCGCTCTATTCGCAGGATATGTGGGGGTACCTCGACGATCTGTTTAGCTCACTTGCTGTTGACGATGCCGACCTGGCGCTGAGCCTCGCGGACTTCTACTACGACCGCCAAGACGGGCAATACCTCAGCAACTCCACCGAAGCGTTTTCCGCGATCAACTGCCTCGACTACCCGAGCAGAACGCTTGACCGCGAGCAGATGCGGGCGGACGCCGCCGAGCTCGCGGAGCTTGCCCCCACGATCGGGCGCTTCCAGGGCTACGGGGATGTGGGCTGTGCGGCCTGGCCTGTGTCCGGCTCGGGCGAGCGCGGTCCCGTGACCGGTGCCGGGGCTGCCCCGATCCTCGTGGTGGGCACCACCGGGGACCCGGCAACCCCGTACCGCTGGGCGGAGTCGCTGGCAACCCAGCTTGAGAGCGGCGTGCTCGTCACCTACGAAGGAGAGGGGCACACAGCCTCCACCACGAGCACGTGCGTGGCTGAGGTTGTCGACGAGTACTTCCTCACCGGCGCGGTGCCCGCGAGCGACCCGCGCTGCACCGCGTAGCGACCGGGACTGCCTCTGCGCGCGCCTCGAAGCGCACGCGCCCGGGAGTGTCGTGAGTGTGCTGGCGGTGTCTGCGACGTGCTAGAGTAATTGCTTGTGCGCGAGGGAAATTTCGCGCCAGGCCGCCTTAGCTCAGTCGGTAGAGCGATTCACTCGTAATGAATAGGTCACCAGTTCGATTCTGGTAGGCGGCTCCATTGCTTCTCCTGGTCAACGCCAAGCTTGGTGCGTCCTCCGCGTCGCTCCCGCGCCCGCTTCTGCCGCGCACCCCGCCGAGAACGCAATCCTGCACCTTTCGGGCGATGGCATCGTGCAAAAGTGGCTTCTCGAGGCACTCCTCATTGTGGAGGAGGCTTGGTCTTGGTCTTGGTCTTGGTCTTGGTCTTGGGCTTGGGCTTGGGCTTGGGCTTGGGCTTGATCTGGGTCTGGGTCTGGGTCTGGGTCCTGTCCAGGCCCCAGCACCCTGGTCTCCTCTCTCCTCTCTCCTCTCTCCTCTCTCCTTTCTCCTTTCTCCTTTCTCCTTTCTCCTTTCTCCTTTCTCCTTTCTCCT
>NZ_FUID01000083.1 GCF_900163635.1 Leucobacter sp. 7(1)
GGGTGCGGGGTGCGGGGTGCGGGGTGTGGGCATGCGCCGCACCCCGCCTCCCGTTACGCCACGTTGGCCGCGCGAACCACGGCGGCGAGGCTCGCCCCGAGCACCGAGGGGGACGTCCCCGCGGCCCAGCCACTGCTGCGCGCTGAGCGGTATTCGATCAGCGTGAGCGCCTCACTTCCCGCGCCCGATCCCACGCTGGTCTGGTGCAGGCCCAGCACTTCCAGTGCGACCCCGCGCTCGCCAAGCGCCGCCACGAGTGCCGCAACCGGGCCGTCGGCGTGCGCCTCGTGCCTACTCGCCACCCCGTCGACGGTGATGTCGACGCGCGTGTGGGATCCCGCGGCGGAGTCTCCGGACTCGTGCCCGGTGAGCGCGACCCGCGGGCTGGAAGAGTCGGGACTCGAAGCAAGGAACTCCCGTCCGAAGATCCCCCACAGCGCAGCGGCGTCGACCTCGGTGCCGTGCTCGTCGGTGTGCGCCTGCACGCGGCGCGCCAGCTCGATCTGGAATCGGCGCGGCAGCTCGATCCCGTATGTGGCTTCGAGCAGGTACGCGATTCCGCCCTTGCCGGACTGCGAGTTGACGCGGATCACGGCGTCGTAGCTGCGCCCCAAATCCGCAGGGTCGACGGGCAGGTACGGGACCCGCCACTCGAGCGCTGACTCGGCAACTCCGGTGGCCGCGGCGCGTTCGCGGTGTTCGGCGAAGCCCTTCTTGATGGCGTCCTGGTGGGTGCCGCTAAACGCGGTGTGGACGAGGTCCCCAACATAGGGGTGGCGGGGGTGGATCTCGATCCGGTTCGCGTGTTCGACGGTGCGGCGGATCTCGTCGATGTCGGAGAAATCGATCATCGGATCGACGCCCTGTGCGTGTAAATTCAACGCGAGGGTCGCGATGTCGACGTTGCCGGTGCGCTCACCGTTGCCGAAGATGCACCCCTCCACGCGCTGCGCGCCCGCGAGTACCGCGAGTTCGGCGCAGGCGATCCCCGTCCCGCGATCGTTGTGCGGGTGCACCGAGAGGATCACGCTGTCCCGCCGCGCGAGGTTTCGGTGCATGTATTCGATCTGGTCGGCGTACACGTTGGGGGTCGCGATTTCGACAGTGGCGGGCAGGTTCAGGATGACGGGCCGATCCGGCGCTGCATCCCACAGCGTGGTCATCGCGTCGCACACGTCGAGCGCGTAATCGGGCTCGGTGAGGTTGAACACCTCCGGCGAAAACTCGAAGCGGACGTTCGGCAGATCGCCGGCAAAGTCGAGTACGTCGCGTCCGCCGGAGAGAATCAACTCGGTGAGCGCGTTGCGATCCTTCCCGAGTACCGTGTCCCGCCACGTCGGTGCCGTGGCGGTGTACATGTGGATCACTACGGGGTTCCGGATCCCGCGGATGGACTGCACGGTGCGCTCGATGAGGTCGCGGCGCGCGGGGGTGAAGACGACGATGGTGACGTGCTCCGGCGCGATGTCGCTGTCGGCAATGAGCCGCACGAAGTTGTAGTCAGTTTGTGAGGCAGAGGGGTAGCCGACCTCGATCTCGGTGTACCCCATCGCGACCATGAGTTCGAAGAATCGCCGTTTGCGCGCGGGGTCCATGGGTTCGGCGAGGGCCTGGTTGCCGTCGCGAAGGTCCACGGGTACCCACAGCGGCGCCTCGGTGAGCTTGGCGCTCGGCCAGGCGCGCTCGGTGAGCGGAATGTCGACGCGCGAGTAGGCGTCGCGGTAGCGGTGTGACGGCATTGCCGAGTGGCGTTGTTGGTTCCAGTGCGGCGCGTGCGCTGGGACCGGGCCGTCGGGGGTGCGGATCCCGGGGAAGGGTGTGGTGGTGGACGCGGTGATGGTCATGGGGGTGCTCCTCTGGCTGGTCAAGTTGACCGGCACGTCAGACTCCACGACGGGGGGCCGGTCGGTCAGGCCCCGTCGTGGCGGAGAAGGAGGAGAGCGCGCAATCGCATGGGTGAAACCGTAGCACAACTCCTCAGACAAGTTGAGGAGTGATACGGTGGAAGGCCAATCACTCGACCTCACGGGAGCCCAGATGACGCAGCTGCGCCGAGCCCCGCTCGCGGATCAAGCCGCCGAGCTCCTACTCGCACGTGTCCGCGCGGGGGAATGGCAGCTCGGCGAAAAGCTTCCGGGGGAGACAACGCTCGCCCCGCAGCTTGGCGTCGGGCGCTCCACGGTGCGCGAGGCGATCCGGCAGCTTGCGGGGCGCGGGGTGCTCGCCTCCCGGCAAGGCGCCGGGGTGTTTGTGACCGCGCTCGACGCGCGCGAAGACTGGGATGCCGTGCTGCTGCGCGCGGACATTGTCTCGGTGATCGAGGCACGCGCCGCGATCGAAACAGAGGCCGCAGCCCTTGCCGCGGAACGGCGCACGCCCGCCGACCTGCGCACGATCCGGCGCGCGCTGACGCACCGAGCCGTGCACCGCACCGACCTCGGCGACCACGTCGACGCCGACACCGCGTTTCACCGCAGCATCGTGGCGGCCGCGCACAACCCGATCTTGCTCGAACTCTTCGACGGCTTCACGCCGCGCGTGCGGCAGGCGATGATCGAAATGCTCCGGATTCGTGTCGCTTTTGGGAGTGACGCCGACCATGATGCCCACATCGACCTGGCCGACGCCGTCGCCGAGCGCGATACCGTGCGCGCGTCCGCGCTGAGCCGTGACCACCTGCGATCCCTGAAAGAGAACCTCGCATGACCCAGCTGTCTCCTGCACTGACCGACGCCTGTGGTCTCCCGCCAGCGGTGATCGAGCTCGAAGAAGTTGCATTCCGCCGCAACGGGAATGACATCCTGGGTGGGGTGAGCCTCACCGTGCGTGCGGGCGAACGTTGGGCCTTGCTCGGCCCGAACGGTGCAGGCAAGAGCACGATCCTGGGCTTCTGCGGGGCGCAGACTCACCCGAGTGGGGGCACCGTGCGAGTGCTCGGTCAGACACTTGGCCGAGTGGATCTGCAGGCGCTCAGGCACGAGATTGGGCACGTAAACCCGCGCCATCCGCTCTCCTCGCCCCTCACTGTGCATGAGGTTGTGCTGACCGGTCTGACCGCAACGATCGAGCTCCCGATGCGCTGGGCCCCGACACCCGAAGACATCGCGCGGGCGGATGCCGTGATCGAGACCGTCGGTCTGGCACACCGCCGAGACGCGCGCTGGCCGACAATGTCCCAGGGTGAGCGCGGCCGCGCGCTGATTGCACGCGCCCTTGTCTCCGAACCGCGGTTGCTGCTCCTCGACGAGCCGACGACGGGCCTTGACGTGGCCTCCCGCGAGCAATTCCTGGAGACAGTCGACGCGCTTGCGGTACGCGAGCCTGAACTCACCACGATCCTCGTGACACACCACCTCGAAGAACTCCCCGAGACCACTACCCACGCGATCGCGATCTCGCACGGGGCGGTCGTTGCGGCCGGGGTCGTAGACGAGGTCGTGACCACCGACGTGATCTCCCGCGCCTTCGAGCACCCGATCCGAGTCACGAAGGAAGATGGCCGCTGGGCGGCGCGCGCCGAGCGCATCCCGCAGCCGGTCCTGGCCGGGTAGGCCCAGGCTCTGTGCCCGTGCGGTTCCTCCGGCAACTTCGCCCGGGGTGGGTGTGGCTGCTACCCTGATGCGCATGGGTATGTCAGATAGTGCGCTCCGGGCGGGGCGTCATCTTCCGTTCCGCGGTCGCTGCGCCTAGCGGCGCGCCCGCGTACACCGCCGCGCCGCCCCCGAGTTGACCTTGCACCTCGGCCGGGCCGCTTCGCGTACCCTCAGGGTCCGCACGCCCACGGGGTGCTCCGCATCATCTTTCTGGAGCGCACCCATGCCTCGCACGACTCCGTCTCCGCACGGCGGCCGCCACGAACTCGGCCAAAACTTCCTCATTCACACCCCCACGCTCGACCTCATTGAGCAGCTCGCACGCCGCACCTCGGGGCCGATCCTGGAGATCGGTGCCGGTGACGGTGCCATTACTCGCAGGCTTGCAGCCCTCGGCCGCCCGCTTGTCGCGCTCGAACTCGATGCGCAGCGTGCTGAGGGCCTGCAGCGCGCGCTCCCGGAGGTCGATGTTCGGTGTGCCGATGCTCTTCGCACCAGCCTGGACGCCTCAGTGCTTGTGGGGAATATCCCCTTTCATCTGACTACCCCGATTCTGCGCCGGATCCTCCGTACCCCGCACTGGAGGCAGGCGATCCTGATCACCCAGTGGGAGGTCGCACGCAAGCGGGCTGGCGTGGGTGGGGGCACTCTGCTGACCGCCCAGGTTGCCCCGTGGATTGCGTGCACCCTCGCGGGACGCGTTCCGGCCCGAGGCTTCAGACCGTCGCCCAGCGTCGACGGCGGCATTCTCACCCTTGAGCGCCGGACGGAGCCGCTGGTTCCAGCAGCGCAGCGTGCCGCGTACGCCGAGTTTGTGCGCCGCGTGTTCACCGGTCCCGGGAACGGGCTGGCGCGCGTCTTGGGCCGCGCGACCGGGATCGGGTCGGCTGCGGTCAGCGCCGCAATGCGGGAGGCCGGCATTCCCAACCGTGCGCGGCCGAGGGATCTCGCACCGCAGCAGTGGGCCGGGCTCTGGCACGGCCTGGCAGCCCGCCCCCAAACTTCTCGTCGAGGGGACGCACTTCGGGGTCACACGTCGTGATTGACCCCGAAGTGCGTCCCCTCGGCAGCGCGCGCGACGAGGGGAGGGGCTCGGACCCGGGAACCGGGTCCGGGCCTGGATCTCGAGGCCGCGGCTACCGTCGCGTCGCGTCCTCGACCTCGCCGATGAGTTCTTCGACGATGTCTTCCAGGAAGAGCACCCCGGTCGTGGCACCGTCCGCGTCGGTCACGCGAGCGAGGTGGCTGCCACTTCCTCGGATCTGGGCGAGGGCGTCCTCAAGTTCCGCGTGCTGCGCGACGACGCTGAGTGGTCGCAGCAGATCATCCGGGATGGGGCGTTCGCGATCCGCCAGCGTGTTCAGTCCCAGCACGTCCTTGAGGTGCACGTAGCGGGTGGGGGTGCCCGCAGCGTCCGCCACGACAAAGCGGGAGAACCCGTGCCCCGCGACCGCGCGCTGCACGTCCCGCGGCGTGGCGCCGTGGGGGAGCAGCACGAGGGACGCGAGCGGCAGCTCGACATCCGCGACTGTCTTTTCCGTGAACTCGAACGCGGCAGACACCGTGCCCGAATCGTCAACGAGCGTGCCCTCGCTTGTGGATTGCGCCACGATATTCGCGACCTCGTCGAGCGTGAACGCGCTCGTAGCCTCGTTCTTCGGTTCCACGCGGAAGAGGCGCAGGATCCCATTGGCGGCCCAGTTCAGCGATCGGATCAGCGGGCTGACCACGCGCGAGACGAACACGAGCGGTGGCGCGAGGATCAGTGCGGCACGATCCGGCACTGAGAAGGCCATGTTCTTCGGGATCATTTCCCCGAACACGACGTGCAGGAACGTCACGAGGATCAGGGCGATCGCGAAGGCCACGCCCGTCACCATTCCCGGGGTCAGCCCGGTCCACGCCAGCGGAACCTCCAGCAGATGCTTGATCGAGGGTTCGGAAACGTTGAGAATCAACAGTGAGCACACGGTGATGCCAAGCTGGCTTGTCGCGAGCATCAGCGTGGCGTGCTCCATGGCCCACAGCGTTGTCTGTGCCGCGCGACTGCCCGCTGCGGCGCGTGGCTCTATTTGGGAGCGGCGCGCGGAGATCACAGCAAACTCGGCCCCCACGAAAAACGCGTTGACGGCGAGCAGTACAAACAGCCACACGAGGCCGGGGATGTACTCGCTCATCGGGTGCGCTCCTGGGGTTCGGTGGTGCTGGGCGTGCGGACTTCCCCGGCGGTGCCGGGGTCGGTGTGCGGGGTCGCTGGCAGGTAGCGGAGCTGCTCAATCCGGGCCCCGTCGAGGCGCTCAATCCGGAGCTTCCCGTTGTCGAGGGGAACCTCCTCGCCGAGTTCGGGAACACGTCCCAGTGAGTGCAGCACAAAGCCGGCGACCGTCTCGTACTCGGCGCTCTCGGGCACGTCTATCGCGGCGCGTGCGTGGAGTTCGTCCGGCCGGAGCCCGGCGCTGAAGAGCACTGATTCCGGCTCGAAGATCACGTCGGTGGCAAACTCTGCTGGATCGTCGTGCTCGTCGAGCAGTTCTCCGAGCAGTTCCTCGACCAGGTCTTCCAGGGTGACGATGCCGGCGGTCCCGCCGTGTTCGTCGACGACGACCGCGATTTGGTAGCCGCGGCCCCGGAGCGTCCCGAGCAGGCTGCCCACTCCCGCGGTTTCGGGGACACGGAGCGGTGCGGTGGTGAGGGATGTCACTGGGGTGTCGGCTCGTCGGTCAAAGTCGACGCCGTAGGCGGTCTTGACGTGTGCGATCCCGATCACGTCGTCGATCCCCGTTCCCAAAATTGGGAAACGCGAGTGACCGCTGCGCTGAGCAGCTGCGATCACGTCCTCGGCGGAGGCCGTGCCCGGCAACGTGACGACGTCGACGCGGGGCGTCATAACGGCATCGGCGGTGTGTGTTGAGAAACGCAGCGTGCGCTCCAACATGCTGGCGTCGTCGAGATCGAGCGACCCCTCGGTCGCGGAGCGCCGGATCAGGTAGCCGAGCTCTTCCGCGCTCCGTGCTGCGGACAGTTCCTCCTTCGGTTCGATTCCGAACGAGCGGATCACCCGATTCGCGGTGCCGTTGAAAAAGAGGATTACTGGCTTGAAGATAAAGGTGAAGGCAAGCTGGAACGGCACCACGAACTTCGCGGTCGCCAGCGGCACGGCGAGCGCAAAGTTCTTGGGCATGAGCTCGCCGATGATCATGGAGAACAGTGTGGCGAGCACAATCGCGACGACGGTGCCCACACCGGGCACGAGCCCCGCGGGGAGGCCAATGCTTTCCAGCGGTGCGCGCAGCAGCGCACTGATGGCGGGCTCAAAGGTGAATCCCGCGAGCAGTGTGGTCAGCGTGATGCCCAGCTGCGCGCTCGACAGGTGAGTCGATGTGACGCGCAGCGCAGAGATTGTGGGGCCGAGGCCCTTTTCGCCCCGGGAGCGGCGTCGTTCCAGCTCGGAGCGGTCGAGATTCACAAGGGCAAACTCGGACGCCACGAAGAACCCGGTTCCCACGGTCAAAACGACGCCCGCGAGGATGCCCCACAGCTCGGAACTCAATGCTCACCCCGCAGTCGAACCGAAGCCGTCGGTCGTGTCGAGGTGAGCCGGGGTCTATGACCAGAAGAATCGTCCATGCTTCGATTCTAGAAAAATGCGCCGCCCCGAGAACTGTGATTTCGCCGGGAGTGCGGGGCTGTGATCAGGAGATCCGGGGGAATTGGGTCACCGTTCCGCCGTGGGGGCGGCGAGCTCGGCCACGGCAGCAGCGATCCTGCGCTCCCGGGTCTCTACCCGCTTCGCGTCTGAGATCCCGCGAACGAGCTCCTTGCGTCGGGTGAAGGCGAGCGCATCAAAAGCGGCCCGCGCGCCTGGCGCAGCGTCGAGCGCCGCGGCAAGTTCGGGAGGGACGTCTACGGTGCGTTCAGCGGCGTCGAGTGCAATCTCCGCCTCGATGGTGTCGCCGATTTCGACGCCCAACTCACCACGTGCTGCCTTCGAGAGGCCAATGAGGTTACTCCCGCCCATCCGCGCCAATCGAAGCCGTGCCGTCCGTCCGGCGATTGTGACGCGCACGGCAGCTCGGGCACCGCCGCCAAGCTCAGCCACCTGGGAATCGCTGAGTTCGAGCGCGGTAGCGGGACCGACAGGCTCGAGCGTTGCGTGAATGCGGAGGGTCATGCGGGGAGCGTAGCAGCCCGTCCGGACTCCTCACCCCCTCCAGGTTTACTGTACGCCTCGGAGATTCTCGAGTTCGCCGGAGATTTTTCGGGGATTGCGTCCGTTTCCTCGTGAATCTCCTGCGGCTCCGTGAACGCGGAGCTGGGGAGGCTCGCGTGAGCGGGTGCCGGATCCGTGTACGTGCGGTGCGCCGAGGGGTACAGTGTGGGCATGTGCGCAAGCTATGGGCTGGGCGGCGGCCCGCATGACCTCGAGCTCACCTTCGACCTGCCGCCGATGCACGAGCCGGAAAGCCGGGCCCTGCTTGCCGAGTGGGCACGGCAGCACCGCAGCACGGCGCGAATTACGGGCCGCAACGCCCGCAACCTCAACCCGCTGATCCATGCCGGATTTGGGGCACCGCGCGTGGATCTCGCCTGGTGGTGGCTGCACGTCGGCGGGGTACCCGCGAAGTTTTCGGCGTTCAACGCCCGCGAGGATACGCTCGCGACGAAGTGGCGGGACCCGTTGCAGCGCCGGGCAATTATTCCGGCGAATTGGTACATCGAGAAGGGTCACACCTTCGCCTTGCCCGGAGACGAATTGTTTGGGATCGCCGCGATTGTCACTCCGTTCACGCAGGCCGATGGGAGCACGCTCCTGAGTTACGCGATGGTCACTCGGGCCGCCGAAGCGGAAGCGGCCACGGTGCATCCACGGATGCCGCTGATCCTGGCGCGCGAATCGCACGCCGAGTGGCTAGACCCGCAGCGCCCAGGGGATCCCGCGCTGGTGAGCGAGATTGTGGCCGCGTCAGAGCCGCTCGCAGAATCCGCGCTGGTGATCGCCGAACCCGCCGCCTGAGCTGCGCCCCGACCCAGTCGACCAGGACACGCGAGCCGCACCCGGCGATAGTCTGAATCGACAGCATTTTTGGGGGCGTTTCCCGCGCCCGGGGAAGGACAGCACACATGGAGCAGGATCAGACAGCTTTCGAGGCGGGCATCCGCGCGACCGTTGCCGAGCAGTTCCCGCGGACGATGTCGGATCTCGCCGACCTCGTGCGGATCCCGTCAGTCTCGTGGCCCGCGTTCGACGCTGCGCACGTGGCGCACAGCGCGGACGCGATCGCTGCGCTGCTGCGCGAATCGGGGGTGTTCGACACTGTGGATGTGCGCCGCGCACCCATCGGTGACACCGAGGAGATGGGCCAGCCCGCCGTGGTGGCACGCCGTGAACCGAAGAACGGCCGCCCCACGGTGCTGCTGTATGCGCACCACGACGTGCAGCCTCCGGGGAAGGACGAGGACTGGGATTCCCCGGCGTTTGAACCGGCCGAGCGGAACGGCCGCCTCTATGGCCGCGGCGCGGCTGACGATAAGGCTGGCGTGATGTCGCACCTGGGCGCGATCCGCGCGTTCGCGGCTGCGGCCGAGGCGGCCGGCACCGACATGGATCTCGGGATCGCCCTCTTCATCGAGGGCGAGGAGGAGTGGGCGTCGCAGTCGTTTGGGAACTTCCTGCGCGAGAACCGGGACCTGCTCGCCGCGGACGCGATTGTCGTCGCCGACTCGAGCAACTGGGACACCGAGACTCCGGCACTGACTGTCGCACTGCGCGGTGCGGTCGCCTTCAACCTGCGGGTGGACACGCTGGATCACGCCTCGCACTCCGGGATGTTTGGCGGGGCGGTTCCGGACGGCATGCTTGCCGCCGTGCGCACCCTGAACTCCCTGTGGGACGCGGAGGGCGCGGTGGCGGTGCCGGGCCTCGTCACGGCGGATCTCGATCTTCCCGAGTACGGGGAGGAACGGCTGCGTGAGGAGGCGGGCCTCCTGGAGGGTGTGACTTCGATTGGGCGCGGCGCGATCCTCTCACGGCAGTGGGCGCAGCCGGCGATCACGCTCACCGGTATCGATGCACCCGACGTGGCGAACGCCTCGAATACGCTGATCCCCGGTGTGCGCGTGCGGGTGAGCGCCCGGATCGCGCCGGGGCAGGATCCCGCAATAGCGTACGCCGCGATTGAGGCGCACCTGCGCGCGAACGCGCCCTTCGGGGCACACCTGAGCTTCGAAGATCCGGACTTCGGCCAGGCGTTCCTCGTGGACACGAGCGGTTGGGCCGTCTCGGACGTGCGCGGCGCGATGGCGGATGCCTGGGAGAAGGAACCCGTGGACATTGGGGTGGGCGGGTCGATCCCGTTCATCGCGGAACTTGTTGAGGAATTCCCGGGTGCGCAGATCCTGGTCACGGGTGTGGAGGATCCGGACGGCCGCGCGCACAGCCCGAACGAATCGCTGCACATCGAGTCGTTCCGGAAGTCCGTGCTGACCGAGGCGTTGTTCTTGGCTCGGCTGAACGCGCGACAGCTCTAGGGCGACAGCTGGAGCTCAGCAGCATGAGCGCCGGGATCACCGGAAATGCGTATGGCCCCCGAACCGCTGAGGTTCGGGGGCCGTGTGCGTGAGGCAGAGGGTTACTCGCGGTGCGCGCCCGGCGCCTCGGGAGATGCCGGTGCGGGCGGGGTTGCCACGGCAGCGGGTGCCGCAACGGCCTGTGCGCGGAGCAGATCGCGGATCTCGACGAGGAGTTCCTGCTCGGTTTCGGCCGCGGGCTCGTCCGGATCCGCTGACTTCGTGGTTGCGTCGCGCAGCCGGTTCATCGGCATGACAAATACGAAGTAGACCACCGCGGCGACAATGAGGAAGTTCAGAATCGCGCCGATGAGCGCACCGAAGGCGAGCGATCCGCCGCCCGGCAGCGCGACGACGAGGGCCCCATCGAGCGAGTCCGCCTTGAACACCATGCCGATGATCGGGTTGATGAGTGCGTCAACAACCTTCTGGACCACGGCATTGAACGCCGCACCAATGACGACCGCGACGGCCAGATCAACGACGTTGCCGCGGAGCAAAAACTCCTTGAATCCCTTGAACATACGTACTCCCTCCCTGAAGTGTCTGTGCACTACGTTAGTGGCCGCCGCGGTCCCAGCGCGAGCACGGCGCGCGTGCCGGGCCCGAACGGCTCGGGCACCGCGGCTGGGCTGCGGGGTGTCAGGGACCCTAAGAACGACACCTAGTCGGGGCTGAACTCGCTGCGTGTCAGGGTGTTTCCCACGCTGGAGGCCTGAACCTGGAACGTGACTGTGTCGGGGAGGTAGCGGTCCTCGCCATATTCGATGGGGCGCCCGCCACTCGTGAAGCTTGTGCGTCGCACCCGCAGCAGCGGGCTGGACCGACGGACCCCGAGCAGTGCCGCATCGGCGCTCGAGGCAGGTACCGCGTCGATCGCGTGGTCTGCGTGCGCGGTTGTAATCCCGAATTGGCGCTGCATCACGTCGACTACCGAGGACTCGTCGGCCGGGATGACGCTGATGTGGTCCGTCATCCACGCGGGGTATGTGGTGCGTTCCAGCATGACGATGCGCCCATCGAGGGTGCGCGTTCGCGTGACCCGCAGCACCGCATTACGGGCCAAGACGCGCAGCTTGCGGGCCTCGAGCGCGGTCGCCGCACCCGGTTCCGAGGCGTGCACGAGGCCACCGGGCGTCATACCTTTGCTGCGCGCCCACTGCGCAAAGGAGCGCAGCTCCACAAAGCTCTGAGTGTGCAGTGTGGACTGCACGATCCATCCGGCTCCCTGTACCGGGGTCAGCATGCCGCGATCCGCGAGGCCGGCGAGTGCGTTGCGGATCGTGCCGCGGGCAACGCCGTAGCGCTCTGCCAGTTTCGTCTCGGAGGGGAGAGCCGTGCCAGCGGCAAACTCGCCGTCGACGATCCTGGCGAGGAGGTCGCGCAGGATCTGGCGATGGGAGGTGGTGGGTGCGGTGCTCACCGGGCCAGCGTACGGGTGCTGGGCGATCTGCGTGCGCGGCGAGTGGACAGGAGTTCGCAGTTGTCCTGCCCTCGTGGGGAATCTCACCCAAGCGTTCACGGCCAGTTCATATGCCCGTTCGGTGCTGCTCACCCGGGGCGGCCGTAATGAACGGGTGAACATCGCATCCCCCGCGCTCTCCGCGGAACTCATCGACATCCTGTCCACGGCCGTGGACCACGTTTTGGCACCCACGCGCCTGGCGGTGCTCTGCGACATGGACGGCACGCTGCTCGACACCGAAGCCACCTGGCTCGACACAGTCAGGGCCACGTTCGCGGCGGTCGGGATCACGGCGTCGGCGGAACTCGTCGCCAGTCTGGAGGGGGCCACGACCGAACAGGCCAGCGCCCGGATCGTGGCTGAGCTTTCCGGCACCCCCGTCGATCACGAGACTGTCGCCGCGCAGCTTGAGGCCCAGTCCCTCGCGGCGATGGAGGGCAACATCCGCTGGTGCCCGGGCGCGGAAGAACTCTTGCGCTCGCTCGATGCGGCAGGAGTCCCGCTCGTGCTGGTGACGAGCTCGTCCCGGCGCTGGGTCGAGGCCGCCGCCCGCCACGTTGACTTCTCCCTGTTCATGCACACAATCAGCGCCGACGACGTGACGCATACCAAGCCGGATCCGGAACCCTATCTCCGCGCCGCCGCACTCTTGGGTCGCGCTCCGGAGGAGTGCGTCGTCCTTGAAGACTCCGAAGTGGGCCTGCGCGCGGCCCTTGCGGCGGGCTGCACCAGCGTGCTTGTCCGCGCAGACGGCGCGAGCTGGGGTGCGCATGCCCACGAGCTCGTGCCAGGCCTGCGTGGCACCGATGCCGCCTGGGTCCGAGCCGTGGCGGAGCGCCATGCCCGTCCGCTCACCCCTTGATCTGATCTGTCCACTCGTTCACACCCGTACGCACCACCACCCATTGAAAGGCACACCCGTGAATACATCACTCCGCCGCGGCCTCGCGCTCGTCGCCGGTCTTTCGCTCGTTGGCACGCTCGCCGCGTGCTCCCCGGCCGCCGAATCGGCCGATGCCGGTGCCGCGCCGGCCGGCTCTGCCGAGGGCTTCGCGAAGGACGAGAACACCCTGGTTATGGGTATGGTCCCGGACCAGCAATCGGTTGAGAGTAACTTCCAGCCACTTGTCGATTACATCTCCGCGAAGACTGGCAAGGAGGTCGAGCTTGTGCAGTCGACCGACTACGCCGCTCTTGTCGAGGCTTCCATCGCGGGCCGGATCGACATTGGCAATTTCTCCGGCTTTACCTACGTTGCCGCCACAAATGGTGGGGCACCTCTCACCCCGATCGGGGTCACCGTGACGAGCGAGGGTGCGGAACCCGGTTACGAGTCACTGACTGTGGTCCCCGCCGGATCCGACATCACGAAGATTGCGGATCTCAAGGGGAAAAAGGTCTGCTTCGTGGATCCCGGATCCACCTCCGGGTACCTGTACCCGAGCGCGGAGTTGCTGAGCGCGGGCCTCGACCCCGAGAGCGACGTCACCCCGGTATTTGCGGGTGGCCACGACGCGTCCGCACAGAAGACCGCGCAGGGTGTCGAGTGTGACGCGGGCTTCGCGGAGGATGCGGTTGTTGAAACGACTGGTATTGCCGACGGGTTGTTCGCCGAGGGCGACCTCACCGTCATCAACAGGGTCACGGTGCCGGGTGCTCCGCTCGTGATGTCGACAAACCTGCCGAAGGACGTGCAAGAGTCGCTCAAGGACTCGCTGCAGAACATCACGATCGACCAAATCGCAGCGGAGGGGATCGAAGTGACCGACTCTTTCAGGGCGTTCTTCACGGAGATCGTCCCTGTCGAAGACTCGTACTACGACAGCGTGCGCAAGGTCTGCGAAGAGACCGGCGCCGCGCAATGCAAGCCGTAGCCTGCGGTTGACCCACCCGGGAGGTCCGACGCCGCACTGGGGTGCGGGCTTCCCGGGTCACCCGGATCGGTCTCTGACATCGGCCTGGCACCGATCTAGCAGCGATCCAGCACCGATCCCGCAGCGATCTGCATCCCATCCGAACTCTCCTCACCCTGCCCCGACCCCAAGGAGCACACCCCATGTCTGACACCCCGGCAATCAAACTCACCGACGTCTCGAAACAGTTCGGGCCCACCACGGCCCTCGACACAGTCTCGCTCAGCGTGAGCGCGGGGGAGATCGTGGTGCTGCTGGGGCTCTCCGGATCCGGCAAGTCGACCCTGCTGCGGCACCTCAACGGACTGGAAACCGCGAGCGCCGGTGACGTTTCGGTATTCGGAGCCTCCCTGGCGGGCGCGCGCGGTGGGCAACTGCGCGGGATCCGCCGCCGGATCGGGTTCATCTTTCAACAGTTCGAGCTTGTGGGCCCGAGCTCGGTGCTCGAAAACGTGCTCACGGGCGCGCTCGCCACACTGCGTGGCCCGCGCCTGGGGCTTCTCAGCTACCCGCGCAGACTGCGCGTGCGCGCGCTCGAGCTCCTCGCAGAGGTGGGCCTCGAACACGTCGCGTTTCAACGTGCCGATACGCTTTCGGGCGGGCAGCAGCAGCGCGTCGCGATCGCGCGGGCCGTGATGCAGGATCCCGAGATCCTGCTCGCCGACGAGCCTGTCGCCTCCCTCGACCCCGAGTCTTCACAGCAGGTGATGGCGCTGATCCGAGAGATCGCCGAGCGGCGCGGCCTCACCGTCGTGTGTAGTCTGCACCAGGTTGAGCTCGCGCTCGCGTGGGCCGACCGCATCGTCGGGCTCCGTCACGGCCGTGTCGTGCTGGATCAAGACGCGGGCACCCTCGACGCCGACTCCGTGATGCAGGTGTATCGGCAAGTCGCCGTGGATGAGCCCGAGCCTGCGCTCGGGAGGTTGGATCCGCGCTCCGAGTTCACCCATGACCGCGTGGGCCAGAGCGCGCGCGAGTTGAGCGGGGCGCACGCGTGAGCGGTACGACCGCCGTACGGCCGGCGGCTCCGCGTGTCGGCAGGCCACTGGCGACGCTCCCCACACCGAGTCGGAACGGGGTTGTTGCAGCCACGCTATTGCTCGCGTTGCTCGCGGCAGGCCTCGTGTCGTTCCGTGGCGTCGGACTCTCGTGGGAACAGTTTGTGCGGGGCACGGAGTACGCCGGACAGTTCCTCGCCCGCACCGTGCCGTTTGTGTGGCCCACCGTGGGGGAGACGCTGTGGCTCAGCGCGCTGACCCTCGCTATCGTCTTCTGCGGTACCGCGCTCGCCGCGGTGCTCTCGATCCCCGTCGCGTATCTCGCTGCCCGCAATACAACCCCGGGCCGTGCCAGCGGCGTGCTGGGCCGGTTCTTGGGTGTCACCACCCGGGCCGCACCCGACGCGATCATGGCGATGATCTTCGCCCTCGTGATCGGGCAGGGCGCGCTCGCCGGAGTGCTCGCGCTCGGGATCCACTCAATTGGCATGATCAGTAAGCTCACGGCCGACGCGATCGAGCAGATCGACAACGGCCCCGTCCGCGCGCTCCGCGCCACTGGGGCAAGCCGCGCCCAACAGTTCTGGGGCGGGGTCTGGCCGCAGGTGCTGCCCGCGTACATCGCCATCGTGCTGCACCGCGCCGACATCAATCTCCGCGTCTCGGTGATCCTCGGCTTCGTTGGAGTGGCCGGGCTCGGTCAGCAGCTCAGCCACGCAATGCAGACGCTGAACTACCGCGAGGCCATGCCCTTCGCGATCATCATTTTTGTGCTGTGCGTGGCCTTCGAAATCGTGTCCGCGCTGATCCGGCGCTCGCTGCTCGGTGCGCAGCCGGCGGGCCGGAGCATTGCACACCGCCTGGTGCGGCGTTTCACCGCAGACCCGGCCGAGGCGGTGGGCGCGGCGCGTGCGGTGGCGACCCGCGAAGCCCGGGTGCGCCACGGTCGCGCGGGTCGCATTCCCTGGACGCCGGATCGGCTGCGCCAAGTGGGCCTGATGTGGGGAACCGCGGCGGTGCTGTCGGCGTCCGTGGTGATCGCCGCAACCCAGGGGAGTAGCTTTGCGTACTTCTGGAAGAACCTCGGTATTGCGGCCGCGCGGTTGTGGCCGCCGTCCCTCGCACAAGAAAAGTGGGGAGATGTGCTCCTTGCGCTCCTCGAAACCGTGCAGATCGCCTTCGCGGCGACCCTATTTGCGGTTGTGTTTTCCGTGGTGATCGGGGCCTTCGCTGCACGCAATGTGGCCCCGAATTCAGGGGTCCGCGCCGGGGCGCGGCTGACGCTCATCGCGATCCGCGGCTTGCCTGAACTGCTGCTCGCGCTGTTTTTCATCATTCTCACGGGGCTGGGATCCGGCGCGGCCGTGCTGGCGCTGGGGATCGGTGGCGTCGGCCTGCTCGGCAAGCTCGTCGCGGACTCACTCGAAGAAGTGAACCCGGGCCCAGAACGCGCGCTCACCGCCGTGGGGGCGACGCGCACGCAGGTGTTCGCGGGGGCGACGTTCCCGCAGGCGGTACCCGCGTTCGTGGGGCACACGCTGTACCTGTTAGACACGAATATCCGATCGGCCACTGTGCTCGGCATCGTGGGCGGTGGCGGGATTGGGTACATGCTCTCGAGCGCGGCCCGAATCAACCAGCACGAGCTGCTGTTCCTGCTGCTCTGCGTGCTCGTGATCGTGTTCCTTGTGGAGGGCCTTTCCTCCTGGCTACGGCGCCTGCTCGCCTAGCGCAGGAACGTCCGAGGCCCCGCACGGTCATTCCGTACGGGGCCTCGGGCGCTCAGGCGTGGGACTGCGGGTTAGGCGCAGGCGTAGCTGTCCTCGAAGAGTACCGAGGAAAAGTCTCCGAGCACGGCGGTGAAGTCTGCGTCGCTCGTGAGGATCGCGGGATCTTTCGTGAACTCGGCGAACTTCTGGTAGACGTCCTGGTGGGGGCTGTCGACCTTCGCGAGCGCCGTATACGCCGCGATTTCCTCGGGCGAGAACTCGATCTCGTTCGGGTTGCTCTCGGTCTCGAGGGCTGTGGTCAGCGCGGCGCAGAACTCGGGCGAGCGCTCAATATCGGCCGTCGCAGAGTCGAGGGAGAGGTCGCCGCTCTCGGGCAGCGACGACTCGAGCTCGGCGGTGGCACCGTCGAGCTGGCTCAGCGAGCTCGAGACCGAGGTGCTGGCGGTCTGGGCAGCGACGCCGATGATCACGAACATGAAGATCATGCCGATGATCGAGGCAGCGAGGCTCACGTAGCCAATGATCGTGCCGGCGAGCGCCAGGCCGCGACCGCGTTCACCGGTGCGCTTGATCTGGCTGAGTGCGATGTGGCCGCAGATGATGCCGACAATGTTGAACAGGATGCCGCCGACGAGCGCGATGATCGCGAGCGTGTTCATGGGGGGCTGCTGCGGCTGGGTCCCGGGGTACGGCGTGCCGCCGTACGGTGCACCCATCGGCGGTTGGTCAGCCGGCGGTGCCGGGGGAGCGGCCGCGTAGGCGGGTGGGGCTGCGGTGTACGCAGGCGGCGCAACGGGGGTCTCGGGGGCAGATTGAGGGGCCGCGGGTGCCGCGGGCACTGCCGGCGTTGCGTCTGCGGCGGGCTGATCTGCGGTGGGCTGAAGCGGCGACGACGGGGTCGGCTGCGACGACTCGGGACCGGGGAGGTTCGGGTCGGACATGAAGAATAGGCTCCTTGGCAAGGATTGAGACGGGCAGGATCCTGCCGTGTGACGACGTTGCAGGTGGATCCGGGCGCACACCGATCGCGGGTGGCACCCGCCCATTGTAGTGACGGCAGCCAGGTGACCTGAAGCCCGGGATGGCCTAGCGTGGAAGCTATGGAGTTTCTTGGAAGCCAGCCCACGGTCGATCTCACTTATGCAGACGTGTTTCTCGTTCCGCGCCGTTCCGCGGTCACCAGCAGGCTCGACGTGCAGCTGCGTCCAGAAGACGGCACACCCGCAACGTTGCCACTTGTTGCGGCCAACATGAACTCGGTCACCGGGCCGAGGCTGGCGGCGGTGCTCGCGCGCCGGGGCGGGCTTGCGGTGCTGCCGCAGGACCTCGCGCTCGCAGACACAGAGGCGGCAATCCGCTGGGTGAAGGATCAGCCTGTCGCGGTGGACTCACCGATTGTGCTCGCATCGGAAGCGACAGCCGCGGATGCGCTGCGCTTGATCCCGCGCGCGCCGGGACAGACAGTTGTGGTCGCGGATCGCGGGAGTGACGATGGAGCTGCGGGGCGGGTCCCGGTGGCCGGCCTGCGCGGAATCCTGGCGGCGGAGCGCCTGGCGGCGGTCCCCGCTGATGCGCGGCTGGGTGACCTGCTCCACGGCACTCCGGCACTGCTTGAGCTTGCCGATCTCGACGATGCTCGCGTGGCGTTCGACCGCGTCGTCGCGGCGACCGCGGCGGGGGACGGGGCAGACGGAAACGATAGCCCGGCTGCGGCGGAGGCGGTGGGAGTGATCGCGGGCGAGTGGCTCGTGGGAACGCTTTCTCGCCGCTCGGCGCTGCGTCGCACGATCTACGCCCCGGCGGTCGATCGCGATGGTCGCCTCGCCGTCGCCGCCGCCGTCGGCATCAATGGGGATGTCGCCGCCAAGGCCCGCGCCCTTGTCGCTGCGGGCGCCGATGTGCTTGTTGTTGACACCGCCCACGGCCATCAGGAGAGCATGCTGCGGGCGCTGCGCACGATCGGTGGGCTGGGACTGGGGCTCCCGATCGTTGCGGGCAACATCGTCACCGCCGACGGCGTGCACGATCTTGTTGACGCGGGGGCCACGATCCTAAAGGTGGGAGTTGGCCCTGGGGCGATGTGCACCACCCGCATGATGACCGCCGTGGGGCGGCCGCAGTTCTCCGCGGTGCTTGAGACGGCGTCCGCGGCGCGGGATCTTGGCGCGCACGTGTGGGCTGACGGTGGGGTCCGGTACCCGCGCGATGTGGCGCTCGCACTCGCGGCGGGTGCCGCCTCGGTGATGATCGGATCCTGGTTTGCAGGCACCGCCGAGTCTCCGGGTGAACTGCTGACTGACGCGGACGGGCACCAATACAAGGAATCGTGGGGCATGGCCTCCACGAAGGCGGTGCAGGGGCGGTTTGGTGGACTCGACGCATACGAGCTCGCGCGCAAGGAGCTCTTTGCCGAGGGCATCTCGTCTTCGAAGATTCTGCTCGATCCCGCGCGCCCCGGTGTGGAGGACCTGCTCGACATGATCACCTCCGGCGTGCGTTCCTCCTTCACCTACGCGGGCGCAACCTCCCTTGCGGAGTTCCATGCCCGCGCCCGGGTCGGACTGCAGTCCGCGGCGGGCTATGAGGAAGGCAAAGCGCTGCCGGTGAGCTGGTAGCAGCGGGGCACCGCAGCACGTGCGGGATCGAGCCGCTTGCCGGTCCCGCACGCCTCCCGCATACGCAGCCGAATAGACTGGGTGCGGCACCAACGACGAGGAGCAAAGTTGAAGTACATCTCGACCCGCGGCGGCATGGCCCCGGCACCGTACAGCGCGATCCTGCTGGAAGGGCTCGCCACCGACGGCGGCCTGGTTGTTCCAGAGACCGTTCCACAGCTGAGCGCCGCAGACATTGAGGCACTGCGCGGCCTGAGCTACCCCGAGCTGGCCACGGAAATCCTGAGCCGCTACGCCACCGATATCCCGCGCGAGGACCTCGCGGCCATGTGCGCCGCAGCCTACAGTGCCGAGAAATTTGTCGCCGAGGAGATCGTCCCGCTCACCGCGATTGACGACGAGATCACGCTCGTTGGCTTGTCTGAGGGGCCGACGCTGGCCTTCAAAGACATGGCGATGCAATTCCTGGGACAGGCACTCGAGTACGTACTCGCCCGAGCCGACCGCAGTCTCAACATCCTGGGTGCGACCTCCGGCGACACCGGATCCGCCGCCGAGTACGCGCTTCGTGGCAAGGACGGCATCGCGGTGTTCATGCTGTCGCCCCAGGGTCGCATGAGTGATTTCCAGCGCGCGCAGATGTACTCGCTGACCGATGAGAACATCCACAACATTGCCGTCGAGGGGGTGTTCGATGACTGCCAGAACCTCGTGAAGGAACTCTCAGGCGACCTTGACTTCAAGCGTGCGCACGCGCTCGGCACCGTGAATTCAATCAACCTGGGCCGGATCAGCGCGCAGATGGTGTACTACTTCTGGGCGTGGCTGCGGGCCAGCGACGCCGTTGCCGAGGCGGATCGCGCAAGCTTCGAGATTTCGGTCACGGTGCCGTCGGGCAACTTTGGCAATATTCTCTCGGGCCACCTCGCGAAGGCCATGGGGCTGCCGATTCGGCACCTCGTACTCGCTGCGAACGAGAACAACGTCCTTGACGAGTTCTTCCGCACCGGCATGTACGCCCCCCGCAGTTCCGCTGAAACCTACTTGACGTCGAGCCCGTCGATGGACATTTCGAAGGCCTCGAACATCGAACGCTTCATTTTCGACCTGCTGGGCCGGGATCCCGAACGGCTCTCCGCGGCCTGGGCGGAACTCGCCGAGACGGGCCGCATCGACCTCACCGCTGAGTTGCCTCGCCTCCACGGCGAGTTCGGCTTCCAGAGTGGGACAAGCACCCACGCCGATAGGGTCGCAACAATCCGCGACGTCCACGCTGCGAGCGGGATCATCATTGATCCCCACACCGCCGACGGCGTGAAGGTGGCGCGCGAGCACGTTGAGCCCGGTGTTCCCATGCTTGTGCTCGAAACCGCGAAGCCCGAGAAGTTCCCGGAGATCGTGCTCGAAGCGACCGGCACGCAGCTCGGGATGCCGGAGCACCTCGCTGACCTGCTTGAGCTGCCGCAGCACGTGGTTGAGATGGGCGACGATGCGGCACAGCTGCGCGAGTTCATCGCTGCGCGCGCCGTGCGGGCGTAGACTCCGACGCACAACCACACACTCGACCCACGGGGGAGGCCACGTGTTCGGACGACGTAATTCGCGCGAGATGGAGTACCGGATCGCCATTCTCGAGCGGCACACCGGGGCCGCCAAGTCTGGGCGGTCGGCAGGAACGCCGCCACCAGCCGCGTTAGGACGGCGCGGATTGTGGGCTGACGGATTCGGCAAGATGGCGACCCGTTCGCTACAGATCATCATCGTGCTCGCACTCACCGCCGTGGTCATTCTCGGGCTTCGGAGCCTGAGTACCGTGGTGATCCCGATCCTGCTTGCGCTCATCCTCGCCTCGACGTTCTCGCCGGTCATGCGGTGGCTGCGAGATCGCAACGTTCCCTCGGTCCTCGCGACCGTGATGGTGCTGCTTGCGGTCGTGCTTATTCTCACCGGCGTCGGCTGGTTGATCGTCTGGGCCGTGCGAGATGAGTGGGACGAGCTTGCGACGCAGGCCCAAGACGGCTTCACCCAGGTCCTCGATTGGGTCCAGACCCTGCCGTTTGCTCCGAGCGCCGACCAGATCTCCGAGTGGCAGGACACCGTTGTCGACTTCGTGACAAGCTCACAGTTCGGATCGGGGGCACTCGCCGGGGTCGGGGCTGTCACCGGCTTCGTGACGGGGCTTGTCCTCATGGTCGTTGTGCTGTTCTTCTTCTTGAAAGACGGCCCGCAGATCTGGCGCTTCCTGCTCCGCCCGTTCACGGGGAACGGACTCGCACGTGCGGAACGCGCTGGCGACAAAACCGTGGCGACACTTGGCTCCTATGTACGTGGCACCGCCGCGGTGGCCGCCGTCGACGCCATCGGCATCTGGATCGGCTTGATGATCCTGCAGGTGCCGCTCGCACTGCCCCTGTCTGTACTCGTTTTCATGCTCGCGTTCATCCCGATCGTGGGTGCGACCCTCGCCGGCATCCTCGCCGCCCTCGTCGCGCTTGTCGCGAACGGGCCAGTGAGCGCGATCCTCGTCGTCGGAGTCGTCGTGCTTGTGAACCAGCTCGAGGGCAACTTCCTGCAACCCGTCCTGATGGGGCGCGCGCTGAAGTTGCACTCGCTGGTGATCCTGCTCGCACTGACAATCGGCACGGTGCTGAGTGGCGTGCTGGGTGCGGTGCTGGCGGTGCCGATCGCGGCCGTCGCCTGGGGCATCATCCAGGTGTGGGACGGGCCTAATCTCCCCGCCAAGTGGTTCCGGCCGCGCGAGGCGCGCGAATAGCGGGTCCGCCCGGGCGTCACTCGTGGTGCGGCCCGGGCGGTGCGCTACTCTGGCAGCGAGCGCGGCGGTTGCCGCCGTGACTGACGAAGGAGTGTCATGCGGTTCCTGTTCCAGATCCTTACGCAGATTGTGCTCGGCGCGATTGCGCTCATCGTGATCCACTTCACGCTCCCGGGAGTCACGCTGCACGTCGCCGGCTTTTTTGTCGCGCTCGGTGTCTTCACGCTCGCACACGCTCTCCTCGGCCCGTTTGTGCTGAACATCGCGCAGCGCTACGCCGCACCGCTGGCGGGCGGGGTCGGGCTTGTCGCGACGGTGCTCGCGCTCTGGGTCGCGACCCTGTTCCCGAACGGGATCCAGATTCAGGGGCTCGATTCTTGGGTGCTTGCGCCCATCATCGTCTGGGTGATTACGGCGCTCGGTGGCTGGATCATCATGGCTTTTGTCGTTGACAAGCGACTCAAGCGTCGGGCAGCCGCGAAGCTGATGGGAGCGAAGCACTGACCTCTCGCCCTGATCCGGCACCGACCCCGATTCTTGCCGCAGACGCGGTGGGGGTGGAACTCAGCGGCGCGACGCTCTTGCCCGAGACCTCGTTTGCGCTGCTCCCCGGCCGCTGTGCTGCGGTACGCGGCCCGAATGGTGCGGGGAAGACCACCCTGTTGCGCGTGCTCGCTGGACGGCTCCGTCCCACAAGTGGTCGGGCCACGCTGTTCGAGCGGCGTCTCGACGAACGAGCCCGCACCGTGCGGCAGCACGTTGCGGCCCTGATCGAACCGCCGGTGCTGTACCCCGATCTCACGCTGCGCGACCAGATCGCACTGATTGTTGGTGCCTGGGCGGGCGCGGCGGCTCGACCCGATGTGCGGCCCGCGGCCTGGCCCGGCCTTGGCGAGGAGGCGATCGACCGCTTCGAGATCCGGCACCTCGAGACTCGTTTCCCGCACGAGCTCTCGAGTGGACAACGCCAGCTCGTCTCGCTCGCGGTGACGTTCGCCCGGCCCGGGAGTGTGCTGCTCCTCGACGAGCCAGAGCAGCGGCTGGACCCTCACCGGCGGGGCCTCCTTGGCGACGCGATCCTCGCGGCGCGTGAATCGGGTGTCGCGGTTGCGTTCGCCTCGCACGACGCGGAACTCGTGGCCCGGGTTGCCGACACGTCCCTGCACGTCGGGGGCGCGGCGGTGTGAGGCGCGGATCGCGAGCCCTGCTGTCTGGAGGGTCCCTCACCGGGCTTCGGGCTGTCCGCGCGATCCGGCGCGCCCGCGGCGAGCAGCTCTCCGCGGGCGACGTGAGCTACCGGATTTACCTCGCCGTGATGCTCGGGATCACGGTGGTCGCGCCGTTCGTGCGGACCCTCGTTCTGGGGCTGGCCCCGGCGCTGCCCGAGGTGGCCACGGCGCATGCGTCGACGCTCGCCGCAGCGCTGACGCTGCTCACCGCGGGGGCGGTGCTCTTGGGAGGCCACTTCGGGCCCGCTCGTGCCGGGCTGCCGCAGCTCGACCTCCTGTTCACGACGCCTATCCCGCGCGTTCGCCTGCTTACCGGGGTGATCCTGCGCTGGTTCGGCACCGGGATGCTGCTCGGTGCACTCGCCGGGGGCATCGTCGCCGTGGCGCTGCTCCTGTCCGGGACGCTCGGGTGGGGGACCGGGCTGGCCCTCGTGGCAGCCGGGACGTGCCTCGGCGCGATCCTTGTGGCCGCGCAGCTCCTCGGCCAGCGCGGGCCGGGTACCCGCGCGTGCATCGCGGGCGGCCTGGTGCTCCTCGCTGGGGCGCAGCTTGTCGCGGGCGGAGGCGGCGAGGCCGACGCGGGGACACCCAACAGCGCGGTGCTGACCGGGGGCGGCCCCGACGCGCTGGGCGGTTCCGCCCCACTCGCGGACCCGTGGTCGGCGGTCGCGCGCGTGCTCGTCGCCGCGGCTCGCGAGGTGCAGTCGGGAGCGCTGGGCGCTGAGGCGGGCGCGGCGCTCGGGGGAGTGACTCCCGGCGATCTGCTCCTGCTCGCGATCGTGGCCCTCGCGCTCCTCGTCGCGGCGTTTCCCCTGGCGAGTGGTTTCCCGCGAGAACTGCTGCGCGCGCAGGCGGCGACCTGGGACAGCGCGAGCACGCTTGCATTGAGCGGCGACCCGAGCGCCGCCGTCGCCCGGTTTGGAGTGCCGGTTCGTTGGGGCCGCCGGCTGCGGCTCGTCCACCCAGGCCGTCCGGCTGGCGCGCATCGGCCGGTGGCGCTCCTGCTGCGGCGCGACCTGCTCGGGATCCTGCGCGCGCCCGGGCGCAGCCTCGTCGCGCTGCTCGGCGTGGCCACAGCGGGCGCGTTGTGGGCGGCCGCGGTGGGCGTGCCGCGCGGGGTCGGGGGAGCGGCGCTGCTTGGCGCGCTCGCACTTGTCTGCGCGCTGTGGGCGCTGGGCCCGTGGTGCCGCGGCATCGCGGCGGCGGCGGGCGGCTCCGGATCCCCGCCGCTCTTCCCGTTTTCCCCGGCCGGGCTGATCCTGCGTCACGCGGTGGTCGCACTCGGTCTCGCCATGCTCGTGACAGTGCTCGCCGGGCTGGCATTCGTGGTTGTGGGAACCGCGTCTGGTGCCCCCGATGTTTCACTCGTCCTCGCAACCGCGCCGCTGTTCGCCGTGGCAGCCGTGGTGCTCCGGGTTGCCGGGGCGTTGAAGGGAACGATCCCGCTTCGGCTCTTGGCCCCGGTGCCCACCGCGGCGGGTGATCTCTCCGCGGTCAACGTCTTCCTCTGGTCGATCGACGGCCCGGTCGTCGCCGTGCTTGCCGGAGCGGCGCTGGGCGCGATGTGGGCTGCCGCCTCCGGGACTGGGCTGCTGCTCGCCCTGCTCGGGTCGCTCGTGCTGCTCGCCGGGCTCGGGGGATGGGCCTGGTCCCGCCTCACCTCGGGCACCGAAGCCGCGGCGCACTAGCGTGCGTGCGTGCCCGACCGGGCCCCTCCGAGCCGATCCTTGACGCCGAGGGGACGCAAATCGGGATAATTCGCGGGGCGGTTTCAGGTGGTGAGTGCAACACCCCTGAGGTACTCGTCTAGTGTCTCAGCCGGCGTCTTAAACCCCAACGTCTTCCGCGGGCGAGCATTCAGCAAGTCCTGCATCTGCTGGAGCTCGTCCTCGGACACGTTATTGAAGTTCGTGCCCTTGGGATAGAAATCCCGGATGAGTCCGTTGAGGTTCTCGTTCGAGCCCCGCTGCCAGGGCGAGTGGGGATCACAAATAAACACCGGGATCCCCGAATCGA
>NZ_FUID01000086.1 GCF_900163635.1 Leucobacter sp. 7(1)
TGACCGCGGTGTTGGTTGTGGCGGCGTTGTTGCTGCCGCGCTGGGGCTTCCTCAAGAAACTGCCGTCGCTGCGCGATCGGAACAACAAGCGGCGATCGGATCCGGCACCGGATCCTGTCGCCTCCGCCACCACCGGCGTAACCGTCCCGCTGGACCGGTAAGGAGAGCACGATGCTGAATATTGACCGGATCTCCAAGACCTTCTTCGCGGGCACGATCAACGAGCGCAAGGCGCTCGTTGACCTCAGCCTGCAGATGAACGAGGGCGACTTTGTGACGGTGATCGGCTCGAACGGCGCGGGGAAGTCCACGCTGCTCAACGCCGTCGCCGGCCGCTACACCGTCGACACGGGTGAGCTCACGATCGACGGTAACCCCGTCTCGAAGCTGAAAGAATTCCAGCGCGCCCGTTACGTGGGCCGCGTGTTCCAGGACCCGATGGCCGGCACGGCACCGGATCTCACGATCGAGCAGAACCTCGCGCTCGCGCTGCAGCGCGGCAAGCGTCGCGGCCTGAGCATGGGCCTCACGAAGGCGCGCCGCGACCTGTTCCTCGAGGAGCTGAAGTCGCTGGAGCTGGGCCTCGAGAACCGCCTTCCCGCGAAGGTGGGGTTGTTGTCAGGTGGTCAGCGGCAGGCGTTGTCGCTGTTGATGGCTGGGTTTACACAGCCGCGGATCCTGTTGTTGGACGAGCATACGGCGGCGCTGGATCCGCAGCGTGCGGCGTTGGTGACGGATCTCACGGAGCGGATTGTTGCGCAGGGTGGGTTGACCACGTTGATGGTGACGCACAACATGGAGCAAGCTCTGAAGCTTGGGAATCGCCTGATCATGATGCACGAGGGTCGGATTGTGTTCCAGGCTTCGGCGGAGGAGAAGCAGCATCTGACGGTGCCGCAGCTGCTCGCCGAGTTCGCGAAGATCAAGGGCGCGACCTTTGACGATCGGGCGCTGCTCACGTAGTCGCGCAGCCGCGAATCGCACACCGCGCGCGCCGGTTCACTCGGATGTTTCATCCGGGTGAACCGGCGCGCGCTTTTTTGCGGGGATCAGGATTTCTTGGAAGAAAATCGAGGGCAAACGCAACGTCCCGGTCACGATCTGCGGCGAACGTGCACTGAGTGCGCTCCGGCAGTCTACGATGGCGATGTCGGCACTTTTCACGCCGAACCATTCAGTCCGCCGTGGCACTGTCGCGTCGGATCCGATTTGTAAGGACCAGATACTCATGCGACAGATTTCTTCTCGCCGCCGCGTCCTCGCGCTTGCGAGCCTCGGCGCTGCGGCCGCACTCACGCTGAGCGCCTGCTCTGCTCCCTCCGAGAGCACCGGCGGCGACGATGCCGCGGCGCTCGACAAGGTCAGCATCGGCATCAGCCAGCTCGTGCAGCACCCCGCTCTTGACGCGGCAACCGAGGGCTTCAAGCAGGCCTTCATTGACGCAGGCTATGTCGACGGCGACACGGTCTCGTTTGACGAGCAGAACGCCAACGGCGAGCAGGCTACCGCGGTGACAATCGCACAGACCTTCTCGACCTCCAACGTGGATCTTGTGCTCGCGGTTGCCACCCCGGCAGCGCAGGCCGCAGCGCAGGCGATCACCGATAAGCCCATCCTCTTCACGGCCGTCACCGACGCCGTGTCGGCCGAGCTTGTCGAGTCGATGGAGAAGCCGGGCGCCAACGTGACCGGTACGGTCGACGCGGTCCCCGATGATGCGCTGAAGACCCAGTTCGAGATCATCACCGAGATGAAGCCGGACGCCAAGAAGGTCGGCATCGTCTACGCATCCGGCGAGGTCAACTCGCAGGTGCAGGTCGACGCTGCGCAGAAGGTTGCCGACGAGATGGGCCTTGAGCTCGTCACGAAGACGGTCACCACGGCAAACGACATCGCGCAGGCCACCGAGGCACTCGGTGACGTCGACGCGATCTACGTCCCCACCGACAACATGGTTGTCTCGGGCATCGCCTCGCTCGTCCAGGTTGCTGAGACGGCGAAGATCCCCGTGATCGGTGCCGAGCCCGGCACCGTTGAGGGTGGCGCGGTTGCGACCTACGGCATCGACTACACGAAGCTCGGCAAGCAGACCGGTGAGATGGCTATCAAGATCCTCGAGGGTGCGGATCCCGCCGACACCCCGGTGGAGACCCCGGCCGAACTGAGCTACGTTGTCAACCCGGCCGCGGCTGAGCGCATGGGCGTGGAGATCCCGAAGGCGATTCTCGACGAAGCAACCGTCGTAGAGTAGAACGGATCGCAACACTGTGATGCAGTGGCTGTCGCGCAGATGTGCGGCAGCCACTGCTTTTCCCATTCATGGACGTGATGCCCCCAGAGGCCGACTGTCCCCCAGGCAAGGACCGAAGACCGGATGATCGGCGCGCTCGAACTAGGCCTTATATACGGCGTGATGGCACTCGGGGTGTATCTCACCTTCCGTGTCCTCAACTTCCCCGACT
>NZ_FUID01000088.1 GCF_900163635.1 Leucobacter sp. 7(1)
CCCCCCCCCCCCCCCCCCCACAACTCACCCATCGATGATCGTGACGGGGTGCACAGGTGGGGTGGGGTGTGCGATGGAGGCGAGGAAGGCTCGGGTGGCGGGGCTCGGGTTGAGTGAGCTCCACGCGACATACTCGTCGCGAGAAGGGCCCCCGCGCAGGGGAATCGAAACGAGTGCGGGATCGGGCGGTACCGCGCGGGAAGGGAGGAGCGTGACCGCGAGCCCGTGACGCACGAGGTCGAGTGTGAATACGGCCTCGGTCGCCTCGAACGGGACGTCCCGCTCGATCCCGGCTGCCGTGAACGCGAGGTCGCTCTGCGCGCGGGCGGGGGTGGCGGTGGGGAAATCAGCGAAGGTTTCGGCCGCGAGATCGCGCAGCGCCAATTCGTGTTGCCCCGCGAGCCTGTGCTCGCGGGGCAACACCGCGACGAGCGCGTCCGTGGCCAAGTGCCGCCACGCCACACCGCGGGGTTCGCGGCCTGGCGGGAGGCCAAGGAACGCCACGTCGAGCCTGCCTGCCGTGATCGCCGCCTCGAACTGGGCGCTGCCGCCGCCGCGCACTGCGAGTCGCACTTCGGGGTGCGCGCCTCGGAACGCGCGCAGTGCGCCGGGCACATCGACTGCGGAGACGGTGGGGATTACGCCGACCGTGAGTGTGCCGGTCACGCGGCCGATCGCGGCGGCGGCATCGGATGCTGCGCGCTCGGCTGCGGCGATGCTGGCGCGTGCTTCGGGAACGAACGCCGTGCCCGCCGCGGTGAGTTCGACGCGGCGGCTCGTGCGCGCGAAGAGCTCAATGCCAAGTTCGCCCTCGAGCGCCTTGATTTGGTGGCTGAGTGCAGACTGGACCACGTTGCACCGTGCCGCGGCGCGGGTGAAGTTCAGCTCCTCGGCGAGGGCGACGGCGTAGCGCAACTGCTGCAGTTCCATGCTATCTATCTTGATTCGTGATAGATGAAATGACAAGTATGTGTTGGACTCATGCATGCTGCGAGTCCCACGATAAATACGTGAACATTACTTCTGCATTTGTCGCCCCCACAAGCCGGGTGGGCATCACGCTCCTCACCGCGCTCGCGCCCGCAGTCTGGGGCACAAGCTATGTCGTCACGACTGAGCTCCTGCCGCCGGGCCACCCGTTCTTCGCGGCCCTCATGCGGGCCCTCCCTGCCGGCATGCTCGCAATCCTCCTGACTCGGAGCCTGCCGCGCGGCTCCTGGTGGTGGAAGAGTGCGGTGCTCGGCACGCTGAACATCGGCGCGTTCTTTCCGCTCCTGTTTATCAGTGCCGAGCGACTGCCCGGCGGGGTCGCGGCAACGCTCGGGGCGCTCCAGCCGATTATCGTCACCTTCCTCGTGATTGTGGTGCTCGGGGAGCGGCTTTCCCGGTGGCGTCTCGCTTGGGGGCTCGTGGGGGTGGCGGGGATTGCGATGGTCGTGCTCGGGCCTGGTGCCGGGCTCGACGCGGTCGGGATCATTGCGGGACTTGCCGGGGCGGTGTCCATGGGATTCGGGGTTGTCCTGACGAAGCGTTGGGGCCGGCCCGAGGGTGTGGGAGCCATGTCGCTTGCCGGATGGCAGCTTGCGGCCGGCGGGATGGTACTCCTCGTCCCCACGCTCGCGTTCGAGGGCGTGCCGACGGCGATCGACGGGTTAGCCATTGCCGGGTACCTCTGGCTCGCCCTCGTCGGTGGGCTCCTCAGCTACACGATCTGGTTCTCGGGGATCGGGCGCCTGCCCGTCACCGCCACGGCGCTGCTCGGCCTGCTCTCGCCGCTCGTCGCCGCGGTCCTTGGGGCGCTCATCGTGGGGGAGACGCTCGCCCCGATCCAGCTCGCGGGCTTCGGCCTGGCGCTCGCCGCCATGGTCGCGGGGCAGCTGTCGCCGCGGCCCCGCGACAATCGATGGGTGAGTTTCCGGGGCTTCGTACCTGGGAAGCCCCGGAAACTCACCCATCGATGAGGGGAAGGGCCGCACGGGAGCTACAGTGCGGGCCACCAGTCTGTCGCGGTCCAGAGCGCGAGCTCGGCCTCGGCGGCCGCCCCGATCCGGAACACTGTCTGATCGTCGAAGGTGCGTCCTACGATTTGCACGCCCGTGGGAACCCCGTTGGGGGCACGGCCCGAGGGGACGGCGAGCACCGGCACCCGGCCAACAATGTTGAACGGCAGGGTCATGAGCTGGGAGAACGTGTCGACGCTATCCGTGCAGGGGGCGTCCGCGGCCATGCCTGTGTTCGCGATCGTGGGGCACACGAGCGCGTCGTAGCGTTCGAGCAACGCTCCGAGCGGCTCGGAAAACGCGGACTCGGCCACGAGTCCGTCCACGTACTCGCCCGCGCCGCCCGCTGCCTCGATGAACGCTCGCGTGTACGGCATCAGCTGTGCCAGCTGCGCCGGATCCCCCTCGCCGACGCTCTGGATGAACGGCCCCATCACGGCACCGAAGTGCGCCCAGGCGATCTCGAGTACCTGCGCGGGGCTCCACGGGAGATCGACCTCCTCAACGATCGCTCCAGCTGCGCGGAGCGCCGAGGCGAAGCTCTGCGTGTTCGCGATCACGGCGGGATCCGGCGCGTAGCCGCCGAGCGTCGTGCTGAGGGCGATGCGGAGGCCGCGCAGGCTCGTGACCTCGCCGCTGACGCGCAGCTGCGGACGCAGGGAAGCGGGGTCGCCCGACCACGGGCCAGAGATGACGTTCTGGAGCAGCGCAACGTCGGCGACGCTGCGGCCCATCGGGCCGTCGGCGCAGTAGGTGTCACTGTTGAAGGGTGCCAGACCGGGCACACGCGCGAATGGCGGCTTAAACCCCACGACACCGCAGTAGGAGGAGGGGATGCGAATCGAGCCGCCGATGTCAGATCCCGTGGCGAGGATCGTCGAGCCTGCGGCAAGTACGGCACCGGCCCCGCCGGACGACCCGCCAGGCGTCATGTCGGTGTTGTGCGGGTTTCGCGTCACGCCCCAGAGCGCGGAGTGGGTGACCGGAGCACAGCAGAACTCCGGCGTGGTGGTGCGGCCGTGGACGGCGGCGCCCGCCGCGAAGATGCGGTCGACGATGGGATGGGTCATCTGCGCGACGTTGCCGCTCTCAAGGAGCGATCCCTCCTCGGACAGGCGTCCCGCGATGGGCTGTTCTTCCTTCACCATGAGGGGGACGCCCTCGAGTGCGCGGGCGTTGCCGCTGGCGTAGCGCGTTTCGGCGGTGCGTGCCGCGGCGTAGGCCTCGTCGAGCATCTCCTCGGTGACCGCCCCGATCTGCGGTTCGGTCGCGGCGGTGCGTGCGACGACAGCGTCGAGGAGCTCGACGGGTGAGAGTTCACGGGCGGTGAAGCGGCGAATCGCCTCGGTTGCGGTCAGGTGATGTAGATCCACGGTTCTCCTTGATCAGGTCGCGTCATCGCGACTTCGTACAGTGTACGGTACATTGTACGATCCGCTACTCTACAGGTATGACCGCATCACAATCGCCCGCTCGGCCCCCGGCTGACGTGCCGGACAAGCGCACTTCCGCCCCGGATGCGATTCCTCGTGGGCAACTCACTCGTGCGGTTGTTGCCGATGCGGCGATCGCGCATATCGAGCGAAGCGGTATCGATCAGCTCACGATGCGCTCGCTCGCCTCGGAGTTGGGGGCTGGCACAATGACGCTGTATACGCACGTGCGCGGTCGCGACGATCTGCTCGACGCGGTTGTTGAGCGGCTGATCGCGGCACTCGACATGGCCGGCGTGACCACCCGCACTCGTGATGACTGGCGTGCGCACCTGGAGGCAGTGCTCGATGCATATCGCGCGCTTGCAGAGCGGTTCCCGCGCTCATTTGAACTCTTGGCGCTCGCGCCCTACGCGGAGGGGGCAGTGGCCCCCCATCTCGCCGGCGCAGAGCGCGCCCTTGCTGAAGCGGGGCTCGGAGCCGAAAATGCCCGCGCGGTGCTTGGCGTCGCCGACGCTTTCGCGACAGGCTTCCTTGTGGTGCGCGCCCGCACGGTAACCCGCAGCGGCGGTGCTGACGCGGCCGATCGGTCCCACGCGGCGGAAAGCTTTGCGCGGGGAGTGCGTGCCGTGATCGCGGGGGTCGAGGAGACAATATTGGGCGAGCAGAAGGGGTGAGCTAGGAGCGCCCTTCGATCGCGGCGACAATGTGTTGCCCGTTTTCTGGCAGACCGGTCACGGGGGTCGGATCCTCGCCGAGGGCGATCTGTGCGAACGCCATCGGGACGCCCTGGGCGGTCCACAGTGACGCGCGATCCATGAGCTGTGCGTGCACGTGCGGCTCGCTACTGTTTCCCGAGTTGCCGCAGGCCGCAATGTGCTGCCCGGCCGTGACGGTGTCGCCCACGCGGACCCGGAGCGAGCCGCGCTGCAGGTGAGCGACGAGCGCGAAGGTGCCGTCGTCGCCACGAATCGTGACGTGATTGCCCACGATGAACCCCGGCCCGCCGATTTCTCGAATTGCCCCCTCGGCCATGAGGTACACCAGGCTCGCCGCGTGGGAGCGTGCGCGATGATCCCGTCGCCACCCGCTCGCACGCACGACAGTCCCGCCGAGCATCGCGGTCACCGGTTCCCCGAGTGCGGGGTACTCCGAGGCCGCGCGCATCAGGGGGCCGTCGCCGAATACTGGGCGGTGTTGCTCCGGGGGCTCCGCCACAAGGTCGATGGCGTGAGATTGCCCGTAGGCACGAACGCCGTGGCTGGGAACCTGGGACGCGGGGCTGTTGAGGGCGAGCCAGCGACCCTGGACGGGGGAAGTGACAGTGACGGGTTCCCTGCGTGGCAGGAGACGAGCTCCCACAATGCCGACGCCCAGAGTAAGCGCCCCAAGCACGATGGCACCCCAGCCAATCATGCGGCGTACTGTGGACCACTCGTCGCCCCAGGGCAGCGTACTCGTGAGTGCGATGAGTACGAGCGGCACAATCACGAGCGCATAGCCGAAGCTCCGCACGCGATAGGCCGCGAGCATGCCCGTGCGCAGCGCTCGCCGCAGCGGCGCGTCCTGGCTCACCGCTCCGCTCCGAGCACCGCGGTGAGCAGTGGCACAACCCTGCCCGCCGGGACTTCGTAGCTGCCGCGTCCGCTCTGGCGCACCCAGCCTGCAGCGACGAGTTGGCGCAAATGGTGGTGGAGTTGCCCGGTGGTGCCGAGCCCGTCGATCTCGGCGAGCTCCGCGGTGGAGCGGATGCCGCCCAGCATGTGGCGGAGCAGTTCAAGCCGCACCGGGTGGCCGAGCGCGGCGAACGCGGTAGCGCGCTCAGTCCAATCGGATTCGAGGAGGCCCGCGGTGCCCGCGCCCTCCTGCCATGCGACGGGCGCGCCGCCCGGGAGGGTGAGTGAGCCAACGAGCATCACCATGCCCTCAGTGGTGCTTGGGTGATCGGTGCGCCGTGACTGGACGCCCTCAAGGGCCCAAAATGCCTCGGGGTCGAGTGCCGGGGCGCTGGCGGGAGGCGTGGCAGGTGCGCGAGAGCCGGACTCGGCACGCGATTCCAGCTCAGTGACTCGCTTGGTGAGTGAGTCGAGTTGGTCTTGGAGGGTCTCGGTGCTCGGGGGCATGGTGCAATAGTACGTTACATCGTATTTACGAAGCAACGCGTCTACGGAGAGACCGACTCCGCGTCCTCAAGCGGTGGTGCGATCGCTTCGGGGTTTCCGGCCGCAGCAACCGCCTGCAGGGCACGCTGGAGGTTTTGCAGATCCTCCAGTGTTTCGATCCACGTGACACGGCCCCAAGTCATACGCATGTGCTGCATGAGTCGGTTTTCATAGCGCCGCCCGTCGGGGAGGACCCCCACGATCCGCGCGGTCAGGGCAACCCGTGTGCGCCACGGTGGCCCGTTCACCAGGATGTCTTCGACGGTAAAGCGTGCGCCGGGGAGGAGTCGGAAGAGCCGTTCCCACCAATCCCGCATCGTGTGGTGTTGCCTCCGCACGCCGCCCAAGGCGTGCTCGCCGTGGAACACGTAGGTGAAGCGGGGTGCGAGGCTCGCGAGCATCGGGGTGGCGTCGCCGGCGCTCAGCTGGGTAAACACGGCGCGAATCTTGCGGCGTACCGGGGCGTGGATCATGCTGGCCTTTCGTGGGGATGACGCCCCCAGCCCGCTCGGCCCCACACCAGTGTGCACGACGAGCGGGCCGGTGCCAAGCCTGCACGCGAATTACACGTAGCCGCGCAGTTCCACGGTGTGTGCGACTCGGCCCAGAGCGATGAGATACGCCGCCTCACGGAGCGTCACCCCGCGCGTCTCGGCCACTTCCGCGACCTGCGCGAACGCGGCGGTCATCCGCTCTCGAAGCGTCTCGCTAAACTGCTGCTCGCTCCAGGTGAACTGCTGGATGTTTTGTGTCCACTCGAAGTACGAGCCCGTGACCCCGCCGCCGTTCGCGAGGATGTCGGGTATGACTGGAATTCCGCGCTCGCGAAGCACCTCGTCGCCATCCGGGGTGACCGGGTGATTCGCGCCCTCCACGACGAGCTCGGCCTGCACCCGTGCTGCCACGTCCGCGGTGACGCTGCCCCCGAGGGCCGCGGGCACCAGGATGTCACAGTCGACAGTCAAGACATCGCCGCTCGCGATCCGATCATCCAGGGAGTCGGTGTCGGTGACGGATCCGCCACTGCTCGTGGTGCGCAGCAGTTCCGCGACGTCAATACCGCGCGAGCTGTGTATCCCGCCAAAAGCGTCACTCACCGCCACAATGTGGGCCCCGAGGAGATGGAGCTCCCGTGCTACCCAGGAACCCACGTTCCCGAAGCCCTGGATCGCGATCCGGCGGCCCGCCAGGTCCCAGCCTTCCCGCTGCGCGAACGCCCCGAGGACGTAGGCGAGGCCCCGTCCCGTTGCGGCGGTGCGTCCCGGCGCCCCGCCCAATTCGATCGGTTTGCCTGTGACCACGGCGGGGGAGTAACCACGGCGGCTGCTATACGCGTCCATGAACCAGGCCATCGTGCGTGCGTCGGTGCCGACGTCCGGTGCGGGAATGTCTCGGTGCGTGCCGAGCACGTGGCTGAGTGAGATCGCAAGCCTGCGCGTGAGGGCTTCAAGCTCGCGCCGGGAGAACTGCGCGGGATCGATCTGCAGGCTCCCCTTCGCCCCGCCGAATGGGAGGTTCAAAAGTGAGGTTTTCCAGGTCATCAGAGAGGCCAGGGCGCGCACCTCCGTGAGATCGGCGTCCGGGTGATATCGCAACCCGCCTTTGTACGGGCCGCGGGCCCCGTTGTGCTGCACCCGGTGGCCGTGCGCGACGACCATGCTGCCGTCGTCACGGCGCACGGGGATCTGCACGCTGGTCTCTCGGTAGTTCGAGCGGAGCACGGCCACAGTGTCGTCACGGATGTTCAGGGTGCGGGCCGCCTGGTCGACAAGGGACTGTATCGCCGAGTCGGCTGGGGCGTGCGGGGGTGCGTGGGTGTTAGGCATGGGTCTCCTCCGAGCTGCGGGTGGGTGATGTGGTGCTGGGCGTCTGGGGTCGGAGGCTCGGTGCCAGGCGATCTGGGCGGACGAAGAAGCAGGCGAGCCCAATCACGGCCCAGATGATGAGCGCCCACCACACGCCGGCGGTCGCGGCGTCCGGGAAATAGCTGACCGATCGGGTGAGGGTCGTGGTGGCACCGGGGATCATCCCCTGGCCCATTGCGCCGAGCCCGCCGGGGAGGAACTGGTACGGCACTGCGAAGGCGGCCCACGGCATCGCGGCGAACAGGGTGAGCACGGCGGCGATGCCGAGCCCCGCGCGGCCGAGCGCCGAGTGGAGTCCTACGAAGAGAGAGCTCGTGGCCGTCAGCGACATCGCGAGTGCGAGCCACAGGATTCCGAACGGTGCGGGGAGCACCTCCAGCCAGGTGCCCATGATGAGGGCGAGGATCAGGCCGCCACCGATGCCGAGGGCGAGCACGGCGCTGATGCGGCGCCAGCGACCGGTCACGGTGAACGCGATCAGGATGCTCGCGAGCAGTGTGCCAACGGTCAGCGGAATCCCCGCGGAGGTGATCCCCACGCCGTTTGGATCACCCTCCGAGTAGCTCACAACCTCGGTGATCTGCACGGCGGGAAGTGCGTCCGGGATCTGCTCCAGGAGGGCGGCCGGAGGCGGACCCGAGGGGGCGCCAGCGGGCGGCCCAGTTGGCGCCTCTCCGGGTGCGCCGTTTGGTGGGCCGCCGGGTGCCACGCCGCTGAGCGCGGCGCGGAGGCCGTCGGTGACCCCGCTGAACACCTGGCCGTCGATCGTGGCCTGGAGTTGCCCGGCCATCTGACTCATGAATGCGGCGGGAACCTGTCCCGCGGCGGGTGCGGTGAGGACCTCCGGTTCCATTCCGAGGACCAGGGCGCCGATGTAACTGCGATCCTCGATCCCCCGCACGGCGTCCGCGCGGTCCTCGACGGTGACGATGTCGATGACCTCGCCGAGGCCGTCTTCAGCGCCCCGGGTGAAGCCGGCGACCGCGTCGGCGTCGCCGGTGACGGCCACGGCGAGGCCGTCCATCTCGCTCTCGGCGGACGGCCACACAAACGCGAGCGAGAGCAGGGCGAGTGCGAGTGCGGCCCCGCAGGCAACGCCCCAGACTCGACCCCAGGAGGACCGTGCTCGGATTGAAGACGTGTTCGGTGACATCATGCAACCTCCAAATAAAAACGAATGATCGTTCTTTATAGTAGAAACGCTGATGCGGCTTCCGTCAAGGGGAATCTGGGAACTTGCTACGATCGGTGACAATCAGAACCGGATCGGAAGGGTGGATCGCCGTGCCGAAAATCTCGGAGGCCCAGCGCCAGTCTCGGCGTGAGCAGATCGCGCGCGCGGCCGTCGCAGAGTTCGCAGTGCGAGGGATCCATCCCACTTCGATGGCAAACATCGTCGCCGCTTCTGGGCTGTCGGCGGGGGCCCTGTACACCCATTTCTCGGGGAAAGACGAGATCATCGCCTATGTTGCGCGGCAGACCGTCGGGGGAGTGTTTCAGGGACTCGAGGGGCTTTTGGGCGCGGAAGTGCTCCCGACACCGCCGGAGCTGATCGCGCAAATCACCGAGCGCATTTCGAGCGCCGAGGTCCCGACGGGCTTCATCGTGCAGGTCTGGGCGGAAGCGATCACGAATCCCAGCGTGCACGACGCCGCGAATGAGGTCTACGGCGGTGCGTTTGAATTCTTGCGGAGCTACAGTGCCCGCTGGCTGACCGAGCGCAGTGAAGAAGGCGGGCTACCCGAGGTTGGTCAAACGGAACGACAGGCCCGAGTGCTCCTCAGCCTGATCTATGCGCACATCCTGCAGCTCTCCCTCCTCGATGCGTATCGGACCGATGAGTTCCTGCGGGATATCACCGGGGGACCGGCGGGCTGGCCGGGGGCAACACCCGCGGCCCCCGGCCAGCCTGCCGTACCCCCGAATTGAGCTACAGCGCCTCGGGTCGCGGTGCGATCCAGCTCCCGTCGAGCACGCTCGCGTCAGGCCGATACAGGCGCAGCACGTAGTTCCAGCCCGGCATGATCGGGAGGGCATTGGGCACGCCGGAAAGCTCGGTGCCAAACCGTACGGTGACCCCGCCGTCCGCGTCAGGCTCCGCGGTCAGACTGTTGATGCTGTTCACACCCAGCGTGTTCTCCTCGAAGTAGCCGTCTGCGTTGTAAAGCGACACCGACCAGAATGCAGACACCGGGACATCGCGCAGCGTGAGTCGGTACTCGCCCACCGGAAGCCCCTCGTTCACGCTGATGTAGGTGGCCTCAGCCTCGGGGAGCCCACCCCAGCCCGAGGCAGTGCCGAGGAGGTGCATGATCGGGTCGACCTCCTCGCGGGTTCCGAAGGAGTTGTCGTACTTGCTGACCCCGCGCGCGAGCGTGAGGATCGCATCGCGGGTCTCGGTCTGAGACGCTGTGTCGTATTCGGGGAGTGGGAACGCGCCGGTTCCGCCGCCCGTGAGCGCGAGTGCATCCTGGAGTGCGTTGACCGCGGTGACGTCCTCGGGACTATTGGGGTCGACAAGAATGCGCACAATGAGTGCGGCGTAGTCCGTACCCACAAGCTCTCGGGTGAGCTGATGATCACCCGGCTCGCGCAGGATCGTCGGGCCGAAGTGGTCCTGGTTGATCACCCAGACTGAGATGTACCGGTTCCCAGTATCCGGCAGGGTGACCGTGACTCCCTCGCGCACGTCGACGATCGCACTGCTGTACAGGGTGTCGCGGTTCTGCCGGATGATGGGCTGGTCATCCAGCGGTTTCAACTCGTACGTGTGGTTCCACGCGCCGAGCCCGTGGCCAGCGGCGAGCCGCGCGAACATGAGGTCCGATTCTGCGCGCGAGAAGTTCTGGACGTTGACGAGGGTGGGGGTCATAGGCGACACCTTTCTGATGGGTGGGTGTGGTTTCCGTGGGTGGGGATTGGCTACAGGCTGCCGATTCCCTTCCCCAGCATGAGGACGGCGAGGAATGCCAGGAGCACGGTCATGACTGTGTGGGTCTCGCGCACGAGCCACACGCGGGTGGACTCGAGCGGTGCGCGCAGCTGGTCTGACGCGCAGAGATACGCGACGACCGGAACCGCCACGGTTACGGCCGCGCAGAGCACGAAGATTCCGGTCACGAGCCCGGCATCGGCCGCGGGCAAGCCCGCGCCGCCGATCACGAAGCCCGCACTTGCCGCGATGACGAGATTCTTCGGGTTGAGTGCGGACAGCGCGAGCCCCAGCCCGCAGGCTTTGAACGCTCCGAAATTATCCAGCGCGGCCATCCACCGGGGGAGCTCGGGGTCCTCGTCCGGCCCCGGGCGTCCCCGCCACTGCCGCAGTGCAAGCCACAGGAACAACGCAGCGAGCGCGAACTGGACGATCGCGCGCAGGATGTTCGTGCCGCCGGCGTCCGAGTGTGGGGGCAGGAATCCCGCGAGCAGCACGCAGAGTCCCGTGGTGATGAGAACGCCGAGCACCCAGCCCAGGAGAAAGCCCGGTGCGGTGCGGCGTGCGGTGGGACCGAGAAGCATCAGGATCACCGCAATGATCGGTGTCGGGCTGAGCGCGATGCCGAGCGCGAGCGGGAGCGCCTCACCGATGGCGGTGCCGATCATGCGGAGTGTCCGGGAGAGAGGCGGAGCGAGGGCCGCGGTGAGGTGAGGAACATAGGGCCGATTCTGCCGATCCCGGGGACGGAACTTGCCCGGTCTCATCCGGAGCGGATGAGACCGGGTGCCGGATCGCTGGCGTCACCCGCGCGCTCGCGTATTCTGGGAGCGTGATCGATGCGGTGCGGCGGGCACTCGCCACGGGGGACGAGGGCGCGGCTCGGAGTGCGTTGCGCACGTACTGGCTTCGCCTGATCCTTGAATCGCGTACGGCCGAGCTTGAAGCCCTCTGCGCCACCGAGGGCACCCCGGGCGACCCCAACACGCTGCTCATCCGCGCGTGCTGCCGGGATCTGCAGGGGGATCACTATGGTGCAGCATTCTTGCGGGCGCAAGGACTGCGTGGTGCGTCCGATGACTTCCTGCGGTGCTTCGCTGAGTTGCTCCTCGCCCCCGACGCCAGAGCCAAAGCGCAGGCAGCGGATCGCGCGCACCTGGCGCTTGCGGAGTGTGGGCCGGACGACGACTACCCGGCGGCGCTGTTTCTGCTCGGCTTCGCGGAAGTGCGCCTGCGGCGAGATTTTGCGCGGGCAACGGCGCTCCTGCGCTCCGCGTGTGACGAAGCACGCCTGCACGGGCGCCCCGAACTGCTCCGCCTGGCGCAGTCGAACCTCGCGTTCGCGCTGACCCACGCTGGAGAGTTCGCGGCGGCCGAGGCGCTCCTCGCGCAGCTTCCAGAGACCGAAGCCCGCAGCGACTGGGAGCGCTTCGAAGGCGGCTCACCCGGCGCGAATCGCGGCTGCATTGCCTTCTGGCGGGGCGACTTCGATACTGCGCTGCAGCACCTCGACGGCGTGATCGATGTGCGCGGACCCGGCACGAACTTCGAAGCGCTCGCGCGCCTCTATCTCGTGATGTGCGTGGTGACCGTGCGACGCACGGAGCGGTATCTGACCGCCGGGCAACTGTTGCGTGGCGTGAGCACGGACGACAAGCACGGGGTGCCGTGGGATACGCTCCGGCGGGTGACTGCCGCCTGGCTTGCCGCCGCACACGGAGAGCGGGCCGAGGCGATCCGCATCGCAGGCCCGGCGCTCGACCGTCCCGGTGCGGCCGTGGCCCATGCGCTCCTCGCGGAACTGTTCCGCGTCCTCGGTGAGCCCGCGGCCGCCCGGCAGGCGATCCAACTTGCCCAGGCGGCTGGCCTGCCGCGCTACGCGCAGGCCAGCGTCCTCGTCACTGCGGCGGCCCTCGGTGCCGAATCCGGCCAGGGGTCGGAAGCGCACGCCCTCCTCGAACAGGCGCTGGCCACCGCGGCTTCTGAACGCGTGCTCGCGCCGTTCCTCGCCGCTGACCCGGTGCTCGCGGATCTCGTCAACGCGCACGCGCGGTGGGGGAGCCGACACCCCGAATTTCTCCAAGCGGTGCTCACGCGGCGCAGCACACACGACGGGGCAGCGCTTCGTCTGACCACGCGCGAACGTGAGGTGTTCGCCTACCTCCGGACCCCGATGACCGCGGAGGAGATCGCCGTTGACCTTGGGGTCGCGTACCCCACGGTCAAGACCCATATCCGATCCATTTACCGCAAGCTCGGCGTGACACAGCGACGTGACGCCGTGGCCGCAGTTGACGAGCATGCACTGAGGAGCCCCTGATGACCCGAGCACCCATACCTGAAACCGAGCGCCGGATCCCGCTGGCGAGCGCACCGAATATGCGTGAACTGGGAGGAATCCCCGTCGCGGGCGGGATGATTCGACGGGGCCAGCTCTTCCGCTCGGCCTCGCTTGCGAAACTTGATCCGGTGGATCAGGCCACGTTTGCGGAGCTCGGGATCACCACGGTGTTTGACCTGCGCACGGCGGCGGAACGGGACGGCGCGGAGGATCAGCTCCCGCCCGGTACCCGCACGGTGTGGCTCGACGTCGTCGCCGACGCCCCCGACAACGTCGCGGCGCAGATCCCTGAGCTCATCGCACACCCGGATCGACTGCAGGACGTGCTGGGTGGCGGGGCCGCGGAGCGGTACCTGGAGGACGCGAACCGCGCATTTGTGAGTTCGAGCTCGGCACTCGCGGCGTATCGCGCGTTGTTCCTCGAACTTCTCGACCCGGCGCGCACCGGAGCTGCGCTGTTCCACTGCACCACGGGGAAAGACCGGACCGGGTGGGCGGCGACCGCGTTCCTGCTGCTCTGCGGCGCCGATGAGGCGACAGTCCGCGCCGACTACCTGCAGACAAACGTTGAACTGGCCCCGGTGCTCGCACCCATGATTGCGGCGCTCGAGGCGCAGGGTGTCGAAGCTTCGCTGCTGCGACCGATCCTCGAAGTGCGCGACAGCTATTTCGACGCGGGACTCGCGGAGATGCGCGCGCGATACGGCACGATCGAAGACTATGCCCGGGACGGGCTCGGCCTGAGCGGCCACCAACTCACCGCGCTGCGGGAACGGTTCGTCGTCGCCGCCTAGTCGCATGACGAGCGACGGGATTACTTCCCGCGGTCCGGTGCTGCGAGCTCGTGCCGCAGCAGCGGGGACGTGGCGCTCACCCCCGCGCGCACGAGGACGAGCCCCAATCCGAGGACGGCGGCGGTCGCGACGAGGAACCACGGGGCAACAGCGAGCGCGATCCCGACAAGCGGGAACGCGAGCGCAGCCGCCGCGAGCGCAGACCCAATAACCGCGAGGCGGGCCGGGATCATGACGCGCAGTGCCCGGGCGCGGCCGAGCGCCCGACGCGGCATCCCGATGTGGTCGAGCGCCTGGGTAAGCTCCCGCCGCTCGAACACCTCCGCGGCCTGGGTCAGCGCGACCTGGCAGGCGACCACGAGGAACGCGAGCGCGACGAGGGCGAGGAGGTACGTGCGTGCATCCGCGAACAGGAAGAGTTGGTCAGGCGTCATGATCTCGCGGCTCTGGCTCCGGACGATCGTGTCGAGGTAGCCGAGCAGCGACCCCGCCGGGATCGCCACAAACGTGGCGAGTGCGAGCGCCGAGACACCGCGCCAGGCCGTCCGAGGATCGTCCTGCACCCCTCGCGCCGCGATGAGTTGTGGGGCGTCGGCGGCGCGGCGGGCGAGCCGCCTTGCCCGCAGCGCGGCCGCGAACGGTCCCACTGCCGCGAACACCGCCATGACCGCGAGGACCACGAGGCCGAGCGCCCCGACGATCACGATGAGCCCCCACCCGGGCGACATGAACTGCATCACGAGCACGGCGGCGGCCACCACGGCCCCTGCCACGGCAACCCGACCCCAGCTCAGCCGCGGGGCCTCAGGCCGCGTGCGCACCCCGAGCGGGGAAAGGATGACCTGGCGCAGCCCGAGGAAAGCGCTTCCTCCGGCCACAGCTCCCAGGAGTGGAGGAAGGGCGGCCCAGGCCCACCAGGGCAACCACAGCGCCTCGGCCATCATCGGTGCGCCCCGCAGCGGCAGTGGTCCGAGCGCCAGCGGCAATAACGCCGACAGTCCCGTTCCCGCGAGCACGCCGAGCGCTGCCGTTGCGGTGACCTCCGCGACCGCCATCCGGCGCACGCGCGCGGCGGTGGCTCCGAGGAGGCGCAGCGTCGCAAGGCGCTCGTCGCGGCTGCGCGCCGCGAGCCGCGCCGTGGCGGTGCCCAGGGTGAACAGCGGGACGAACAACACCAGGACAATTGCCACGGCGAGCACCTGGTATGCGATCTCGCTTGACGGTACTCGCCACAGGGCGCGGGCCAGCATCGCCACCGCGAAGGTGAGCACGGTGGTGAGTACTGCGGCGATCAGCTGCAGTGCGAACACTGACCCGGATCCGCGGCCCGGCCGGATCAGTAGCCACACGGCGCTCACGCTGCATCCTCAATCCGGCCGTCCCGCACCCGCACGATCCGGTCGCAACGCGCCGCAATCTCCTCCGAGTGGGTGACGAGCACGACCGCGCGTTGGGATCCCTTGCCCGCACGAAGGAGCGTGTCGAGCACTTCTGCAGCGGTGTGCGAGTCGAGCGCACCGGTGGGCTCGTCCGCGAACACGATGCTCGGTCGGGTCACCAGCGCCCGGGCAACCGCGACGCGCTGCGCCTGACCGCCGGAGAGCTGGCCTATGCGCCGCCCGCCGAGTTCGTCGAGCCCGAGCTGCTGCAGTTCGAGATCCGCGCGCGGCTCAGCGATCCGGCGCGGAATCCCAGCCAGCAGCAGCGGCAGCATCACGTTTTCGGTGGCGGTGAGTTCGGGAATCAGCATGCCCTGCTGGAACACGAAGCCAAAGCGGTGCAGCCGAAACGCTGACCGCTGGGTGTCGCCGAGCCCCGCGAGATCATCGAATCCGTCAGCGTCCGGCCTGCGCAGGATCACGGTCCCGGTGTCCGCCGTGAGAATGCCGGAGAGTACCAGGAGCAGCGTCGACTTGCCGGAGCCGCTCGGACCCATGATCGCCACGGATTCGCCCGGGGCCACGGCGAAGTCGGCGCGCGCGAGGGCGATCGTCGGGCCGAAAGACTTCGCGATGTTCTCGGCGCGGAGGAGCCAGGAGGCCCCAGCGGCGTTTCCAGCGTGCGAGGGGACGGGTGGCGTTGACGGGCTCGGGGGAGAATGCATCTCGACTCCGTTTCTCTCAGGTTCGGGGGCTGGTGTGCCCAGGCTAAGAAACAGGGCAGGGCGGCGACCACCACCCAGGGGTGGAACCTGGTTCTTCGCCCCGCAATATCCACCCCTGGGTGGTGGTCGCCTCCGGGGCGACGGTGACAGAATGAAACGGTGACAGCGGCGCAGACGGGAAACGAGACCCAGATACCCCGCGCACCGCGGGAGTCGGAACCGGTGTTGCCGCGAGCCGCGTGGCAGCAGTGGTTCGCGGATCGGCCACGCATCGCCGACGTCTTCGTGATGCTCGCATGTACCGTTCCCACGCTGCTCGTGCTGATACTGAATCCGCTCCCGCACGCGTGGCTGGGGTGGGTGTGCGCCGCCGGTGTCGGCGTTGCCCTGTGGTGGCGTCGATCGCACCCGATGACGGTGCTCCTCATCATTGTGTTCCTCGGGTCGATAAACCCTGTCGCCGCGCTCGCAGTCGCGCCCGCGCTGTGGGAGCGCTGCTTTGGCCTCTACGCACTCGCGACCGAGCGCCGCCTGCGCACCGCGGTCCTCGGCTTTTTCGTGAGTGAGGCCGTGGTGTTGGCGGCGACGGGGTGCATGGTGCTGCTCGGTCTCCGCGAGCGTTTGCCGATCCTCCCACTGCAACCGACCGTGCTCGCGGCGATCGCGATCGGGGTGGCCGTGCGCGCGAGCCGAGCGCGCCGCGAGGCGCTCGCCGTGCTCGTCGCCGCGCGGGAGGATCGCGCCGCCGCGGCCGAACGTTCCCGCATCACCGCGGAGATGCACGACGTCGTCGCACACTCGGTCACGGTGATGGTGGCGCTCGCCGGCGGTGCGTCCGCCGGATGGGAGAAGCACCCGGAACGGGCGCGGCAGGCGCTCGACCAGCTTGGAACCGTGGGGGCGCAGACGCTGCAGGAAATGCAGCGGATCCTGCGGGTGCTCCGCACCTCGGATACCGAGCTCGACCACCAGTTGGAGAGGTCTGGCCACAACGTCCCCGACCTGGGGGAGCTGACTGAAGTGTTTCGGGCCGCGGGGCTCCCCGTGCATCTGACGGAGGGCAGTGACACGGCAGCTGCTGTCGGATCGGATCCAGCGCTCCGGACCACTGTGTATCGGATCGTGCAGGAATCGCTGACAAACGCACTGCGCTACGCACGCGGGGCCACGCTCGTGGAAGTGAGCGTGGTGCAATCTTCGGAGCAGGTGACCGTGACGGTTGTCGACAATGGGCGCGGCAGCGCTCAGGAGACCAATGGCACGCGCCCGAGCCTCGGGGCCGGAGTTGGGCTCGCGGCCATGCGCGAGCGCGCTGCGGCGTTCGGGGGATCGCTTGAGTCCGGGCCGATCCCGAGGACCGCAGCGGGACCAAGCCACGGGTGGCGCGTGCGCGTTCTGCTGCCCCGGGAAGGGGATCCCGCATGATGGACACCGACCCGCCAAAGATCCGCGTTGTCGTGGTGGATGATCAGGCGCTCGTGCGCGCTGGGAACGCCTTAATCCTCGATTCCGATGACGGGATCGAGGTCGTTGGTGAGGCCGGAACCGGCACGGACGCGCTCGCGCTTGTCGCCGCGGATCCGCCCGATGTGGTGCTCATGGACGTTCGCATGCCCGGCATGGACGGGATCACTGCAACACGGCACCTCACTCAGCGTCACCGAACAACACGCGTGATCGTACTCACCACCTTTGCGCTCGACGACTACGCCTTCGAGAGCCTCCAGGCCGGGGCGAGCGCCTTCCTGCTGAAAAGCAGCACCCCCGCGGCGCTCGTTGACGCCGTGCGAACTGTCGCGGCGGGAACCGCCATCGCCGCACCGGATCTCGCGGCCGGGCTGATCGAGTACACGCTCGGAGACGCTGGAGCGGGCACGGGAGGAGGGAAAGCGGGTGCAGCCGGGCTCGCGGCGCTCAGCCCGCGGGAGCGCGACGTGTTTCTCGCGGTGGTGCGGGGTCTCTCAAACGCTGAAATCAGTGCTGAGCTCTTCCTCGCCCCGGCCACAGTCAAGTCTCACATCAACGCGATCTTCGCGAAGCTAGATCTCCGGGACCGCGTCCACGCGGTGATCCTCGGGTATCAGCTGGGGTTCGGAGGAAGCCCGCGCCGGGCGACGTGATCCAGCACCATCGACGCCACGGGTTCCGGGCTCTTGATGATCGCCTCGTGGCCGCGATCCGGGATCTCACGCATCTCAGCGTTCGGTAGTGCGTCGGTCACTTCCTGGACCCAGTCGCGCGGGCACACCCTGTCGGTCTCGCCACGCAGCACGAGCGTGGGCGTCTCGATCCTGGGGCAGACGTCTTCCAAATGGTGATTGAGCATCAGGCGGAGTTTGTTGGCGAACCAGATTGGGCTCGTTTGCACGTACTCGCGGAGCCCAGCGAACAGCACTTTCGGGGACTCACCCGACAGATCCTGCACCATTCGTGCGGCCTGCTGCGCCGCGGTCCGCTCGTGCCGATTAATCGTGGGGGCAATCAGCGCAAGTGTCTCGATGAGGTGGGGAGAGCGGGCGGCGAGCTCCGCGACGACCTGAGTGCCCATCGAGTGGCCGACGAGCGTCACCGGTGCTGTGGCGCGATCCTCGATGAAGTGGGCGATCAGCTCCGCCGTTTCCTCGATCGTCGCGGCCGTGCCGGGCTCTGGGGAGCCGCCGAAACCAGGGAGATCCGGCACCAGTACGCGGCCGTGACCCCGAAGTACCTGCGCCACTTCAGTGAACACGATCCGCCCCATGCCGATGCCGTGAATCAGGACAAATGTGCGCAGCTCTGGTCCGGAGAAGTCATTGCAGACCATCGTCGCCTCGCCGCGCTTGTACGTGAACTCCACAGGCTCCATGCGTATTACCGTAGCGGGCAGTCGCCAACGCTCCGAAATCGAGCCGTGGGCATAGCATTGAGGGTGTGGCAGGCAACGAGAACAGCGCACGGGAGCGGGATGGGGAATCTGCAGGCGCCGACGGTGCGCGCCGCTCGCCGCTCGGGGGGCGGAAACCGACTCGCGAGGACCTCACGCGATTTGATGGTGTCCCCACGGACGCGCTCGACGACGTGCTCCCGGGGTCGGATGGACCGCGGCTGCGGTTGCTTGTTGTCGGGGTGAACCCGGGCATCTGGACCGCCGCCGTGAATGCGCCGTTCGCGCGGCCCGGTAACCGGTTTTGGCCCGCGCTTTTCCGGGCTGGGCTCACTGCCTGGCAGGTTGACGCCTCACGTGGTCTTGCCCCCGCCGATGAAGCTCACCTTGCCGAACAGGGGATCGGGATCACAAACCTTGTTGGCCGCGCGACAGTCCGCGCTGACGAACTCGATCGCGCGGAGCTGCGAGAGGGTGCTGCAAGGCTGGTTCGCCTCGTCGCGCGGCTGCGGCCAGAACGGGTGGCCATCGCGGGAATCACGGCCTACCGCGTTGCGTTTTCCGCGCCGAAGGCAGTGCTCGGGGAACAGAACACCACTGAAATCCTCGATTGGCCCGACGGTGTTCCGCTCTGGGTGGTGCCACAGCCGAGCGGTCTGAACGCACATGAGACGATCGACTCGCTCGCCGAGAAGTGGCGCGCGGTGATGGCACCCGAGCTGTAGCCCACCGCGATCCGTCTTCGCTTCTGCTGAGAGCGGAGGGCCGTGATCGCCGCCGGCTGCGCTGAGTAGCATCAAATATGGCTGGTTCACCGCAGACTCCACGACCCGGAGCGTTCACCCCCGCGCCGCTCTGGCGCCACATGCTCGGTGCGGCGCTCCGTACGCAACGTCGGCAGCGGGAGGAAACCCTGGGGGAGACCGCCGCCCGAGCGGGAATCTCGCCGCAGTACCTCTCCGAGATTGAACGCGGGGTCAAGGACCCGTCAAGCGAGATGATCGCTGCCGTGGCTGGCGCGCTGGGCCTGTCGCTTGGAGAGCTGATGCGGGGGATCGGCGACACGCTTGAATCGCTCGAGACGGTGTCGATGCCAGCGCGGCTGCCAGCGCGGCTGCCGGACCAGGCATCGAATCGGATTCCGTCGCTGTCAACCGCGGCGAACCCTCCGGCCCCGGCGGCGTTCCTGCTTGCCGCGTAGCCTCGAACCGTGTCGCCGTTCTGGGTGGAGCGTCCGGCATCGTTACCGCCGGGCGACAACGTGGTCGACGAGTCCGTAGGCCTGCGCCTCGGCGGCGGTGAATACCCGGTCGTGATCGGTGTCTCGGCGTAGCGTTTCGACGCTCTGTCCCGAGTGGCGCGCCAGGACGTCCTCGAGTTCCGCTCGCACGCGCACTGCCTCGTCCGCGTGCAGGATGAGTTCGGGAATCGTGCCGCGTCGGCCCTGGGTGCTCGGTTGGTGCAGGATCACTCGTGTATGGGGGAGCGTGAGCCGCTTTCCTGGATTCCCCGCCGCGAGCAGCACCGCTCCGGCGCCGATGGCCTGTCCCACGCACGTGGTCGCCACCGCGGGGCGGATGTATTGCATGGTGTCATAGATCGCGAGCATGGCGCTCGGATCACCGCCCTCGCAGTTGATGGTGAGCTGGATCTCGGTCTCGCGACTCACGGACTCCAGAAACAGGAGCTGGGCGATGATCGTGTTCGCGACTCCCGCGTCGATCGGCGTCCCCAAGTAGATGATGCGCTCGGTGAGCAAGTGGGAGTAGACGTCCATGATGCGGTCGCCGCGGGGCGTCTGGGAGACGACGCTCGGGATCGTGTAGCTCTGGCTCATTTCGGGTCCTTTTCGGGAATCAGCTCGGCAAAGCTCGTGACGATGGCGTCGATGAAGCCGTAGTCACGGGCTTCCTTGGCGGAGTACCAGTGGTCGTGCAGCGAATCCTCGAAGATCTTCGCGACAGGCTGGCCCGTGTCTGCGCTGGTAAGCCGAAGGAGTGTGTCGCGAGTGTGACGGAGGTCGCCGGCCTGCAGGGCCACGTCAACGGTTGAGCCGCCAATCCCCGCGGACCCCTGGTGCATGAGAATCCGGGCGTGCGGCAGCGCCCGGCGCTTGCCCGGGGTCCCCGCGGTGAGGAGGAACTGGCCCGCGCTGTACGCGATTCCGAGGGCGAGCGTGGCGACGTCGTTCGGGATGAGACGCATGACGTCGCGGATCGCGAGCATCGCGGGCACTGAGCCGCCTGGGGAATGAATCCACAGGCTGATCTCGGCCTCTGGATCCGCCGCAGAGAGGGTAATGAGTTGTGTGGTGAGGAGGGCGCCGTTGTCATCGTCGAGGGCACCGTCGAGCACGAGGATGCGCCGCTCAGCGAGTTCGCGCCGGAATGCTTCGGTGAATACCGTGGGCTTGGGGGTTTCGCTCATGCGCCCAGCCTGCCCGGGGCCGGGCCGCCCGGGGCAAGATCCTGCCCGGAGCAGAGCCGCCCAGAGCAGAGCCGGCCCGCCTCAACACCCGCCGAAACCGCAAAGGCGCACCTTTTTCGGGCGCACAGGGTGCGTAATTGGCTTCTCGGGAGGGAGCGCGGGTCGGGAGGGAGCGCGGGAGAGAGG
>NZ_FUID01000090.1 GCF_900163635.1 Leucobacter sp. 7(1)
TCGATTCGGGGATCCCGGTGTTTATTTGTGATCCCCACTCGCCCTGGCAGCGGGGATCGAACGAGAACCTCAACGGACTCATCCGTGATTTCTATCCCAAGGGCACGAACTTCAATAACGTGTCCGAGGACGAGCTCCAGCAGATGCAGGACTTGCTGAATGCTCGCCCGCGGAAGACGTTGGGGTTTAATACGCCGGCTGAGACACTAGACGAGTACCTCAGGGGTGTTGCACTCACCACCTGAGACCGCCGGGTCGGTGTAGATAAAACGCGTCGTGGTAGATGAGGGCGCACCTACGGGAACCCCGGCACCCGGGCGCGGTCGGCACCCGGGCCCAGCGGCAACCCGAGCTCGGCGGGCAACCCGGGCCGCGCCAGGGTGCGCTAGTAGCGCTCGCCGACGCGGACCGAGTAGCCGGCGTCGCGGAGCGCCTGCGCGACCGCCTCGCCGTGCTCGATGCCGCGGGTCTCCACGTGCAGTTCGAGCTCCACCTCACTCACGGGCAACTCGGTCGCGTGACGGGTGTGGATCACCTCGATGACGTTCGCGTTCTGCTCGGCGACAATGGTCGCCGTCCGGACAAGCTGACCCGGGACATCGGGGAGCAGGATCCGGAGCTTCGTGTAGCGCGCAGCGGCGGCAAGGCCGTGACCGATCACGCGCTGCAGCAGCAGCGGGTCGATGTTGCCACCCGACAGGATCGTCGCCGTGGGACCCGTGACCTTCAGTTGGCCCGTAAGCATCGCCGCGACACCGGCGGCACCCGCCGGCTCCACGACAAGCTTTGCTCGCTCAAGAAGCATCACGATGGCGCGCGCAATGTCGTCATCGCTGACAGTCACGACCTCGTCAACGTACTCCTGCACAAGGTCAAAGTTCAGCACGCCGGGACGCGCCACGGCGATCCCGTCAGCGATCGTCGACTTCGTCTGGATTGTGACGGGCTCCCCCGCGGCAAGCGAAGAGGGATAGGGGGCGGCATTTTCCGCTTGCACCCCGATCACGCGGATCTCGCGCCTCTGAGCTGCGGCCCACTGCTTCGCGGCCGAAGCGACACCGGCAATGAGGCCGCCGCCGCCGATCGGCACGATCAGGTTCTCGATGTCCGGCGCAATGTCGAGCATCTCCAGCGCAATCGTGCCCTGGCCCTCGATCACGGCAGCGTCGTCGAACGGCGGGATGAACAGTGCCCCGGTTTCCGCAACAAACGCCTGCGCGGCCCGGTTCGTCTCGTCGAAGGTAGCCCCCACGAGTTGCACGTCGGCCCCGTAGTTCCGGGTCGCCTGCAGCTTGGGCAGGGCAACACCGAGCGGCATGAAGATTGTGGCGGCAATGCCGAGCTCCCGGGCAGCGAAGGCGACACCCTGGGCGTGATTCCCGGCGGAGGCCGCGACGACCCCCCGTGCGCGTTCTTCGGCAGAGAGCTGCGAGAGCCTGTTGTACGCTCCGCGGAGCTTATACGCCCCGGTGCGCTGCAGATTCTCACACTTGAGATACACCTTCGGGACGTCAAGGATCTCTGCGAGGAAACGGGAGGATTCGAGCGGCGTCCGTCGCGTGACCTGGTGCACAATCCCGAGCGCACGTCCGAACTCTTCGAGAGTGGGGGCGGTCGTGGTGTGAGTCATGAGAGTCCTTTCTTGCGGGTCAGTTTGGCGACGTGTCGGGCCCGATGTTTCGCTTCGGCCGCGGTGCTATTGCGTCTGTGGTAGTCGGCTACCGGGTCGATCCCGGGTTCCCACTGCCGTTTCACGAGCGTGTTCACGATCGAGTTCGCGGCCGCCGCCAGCGGCACCGCGAATAGCGCCCCGGGAATTCCCGCGAGCAGCGCACCTGTGGAAACCGCGAGAACCACGCCCAGCGGGTGAACCTTGACGGCGTTGCCCATGACAAGTGGCTGCAGCACGTGGCCCTCGATCTGGTTCACGAGGATCACGACGCCGAGCATCAGCAGTGCGTTGATCGGGCCGTTGTACACAAGTGCGATGAACGCGGCGAGCAGGCCCGTCGTGATCGCACCGAGGAATGGGATGAAGGATCCGAGGAACACGAGCACCGCGATCGGGATGGGCAACGGTACCCCGAGCAGGGCCGCACCGGCACCAATTCCGACTGCGTCCACGAAGGCGACGAAGATCTGCACACGCACGTACTGCCCCACGGATACCCAGCCGGCGTGGCCGGCGGCATCGAACGGGGCGTGAGCCCGGGCGGGCAGGAAGCCGAGCACCCAGTACCAGATGCGTTTCCCGTCGATGAGCATGAAAATCAGCGAGAAGATCGTCAGCAGGAGGCCGGTAACGAACTGCCCCGCCGAGGTGGCAACGCCGAGCGCGCCATTCCAGATCGCGCCCTGGTTCTCTTCAACCGCTTTCATCAACTGGGAGAAGAAGCCCGCGATCTGGTCGGCGCTGATACCGAGTTTGTTGTCCTCGATCCAGTGCAGCATTTCCCACCAGACCTCTTCCGAGCGGGTGGAAAGGTCTTGCAATCCGTGTTTGAGCTGGCTGACGATCAAGCTGATCAGGATCCACACGGCCCCAACGAACAGCACAAGCGCAGTGAGCACCCCCATCCATCGGGGGGCACCGCGCCGCACAAACCACTCGACGACGGGGGCGAGCAGTGCGGTCAGCAGGATCGCGACGAGGAGCGGGATCACGATGATCCGCACCTGCACGATCAGCCACAGGAAACCCGCAAACGCGAGCCCGATGATGATCAGGCGCCAGGACCACGCGGCCGCGACCCGGAATCCGAGCGGCAGCTCACTGGCAGCGCTGCCGCCTTTGCTTGCCCCGTTCGGGGTCGTATGCTCGTCCACGGCACAATCCTAGCGAGGCGCACATGCGCGAGCCGTGAACCGAGCATCGGAGTGCGAGCGCGCCCCGGCCGCGGGATGCCTCATCAGAGCAACCGCCGCATGCCTCCGCGCGCCAGCCCGGCCTTGTTCCGGGTGAAGGGCGGCATGATCGTCGCGGCGAGTGTCTCGGGAGAGAGCGGCTTGGACAGCACCGCCTTTTCATGGCTGAAGGTCAGGAACGATCGTTCTCCGTGGTAGGCCCCCGTGCCACTTTCTCCGACCCCACCAAACGGAAGCTCGTGCGCCACAAGGTGCAGCACGGGGATCCCGAAGTTGAGGGCGCCCGAGCTTGTCTCTGACTCCCAGCGGTCGCGCACCTCCCTCGTCGAGCTAAAGACATACGCTGCCAGCGGCTTGTCGCGCGCGGTCACGAAGGCAAGCGCAGCGTCGAGATCCGGGACCCCGACCAGGGGCAGGATCGGCCCGAAAATTTCCTCCTGCATCACCCCGCTCTCGGGCGACACATTCCCCAGGACTGTCGGCGCGATCCACCGCGAAGTCGCATCGTACTCGCCTCCGGCCAGCACCTCACCGTCGCCGAGGTAACCGATCAGCCGCGCGAACTGCGCGTCCGTAATAATGCGCCCGTAGTCGGGGTTCGCTGCGCTCGCGGAACCGTACAGCTCGTGGATCGCGTCCCGCAGCGCGGGCGCGAGGCGGGTGAGGACGGCTGGGGTTCCGAGCACATAGTCCGGGGCGACGCAGGTTTGCCCGGCGTTCATGAATTTGCCCCACACGATCCGGCGGGCAGTCTCCGCGATCGGTACCGAATCATCCACGTAGACGGGTGACTTCCCGCCGAGTTCGAGTGTGATCGGGGTGAGGTGCTCGGCAGCGGCGCGGGCCACGATCCGCCCCACACGGCCATTGCCTGTGTAGAAAATGTGGTCGAAGCGCTCCGCGAGCAGCGCGGTGGTCTCGGGAACCGCGCCTGTCACAACAGCGACGGCGCGCTGATCGAGGGCGTCCGGGACCAGGCGAGCAATCAATTCCGCGGTTGCGGGTGCGAGCTCACTCGGTTTCACCACGACCGCGTTGCCCGCGGCAAGGGCACCGATGACCGGGGAGAGCGCGAGCATCAGCGGATAATTCCAGGGCGCAATCACGAGCGCGACCCCGAGCGGCTCCGGGACAATGCGCGCACTCGCGGGGAGCACGGCGAGCGGCACCCCCACACGGCGGGGGCGCATCCAGCGGCTCAGCCGTCCGAGGGCATGGTCGATCTCGGCGATGAGAAACCCAATCTCGGTGAGCTGCGCTTCCACACCGGACTTTCCAAGGTCCTGGTGCAGAGCGGCCTCGAACTCCGGCCCCCGCTCGATCAGGAGGGTGCGAATCCGCTGCAGTTGATCCCGTCGCCAGGCCTCAGGCCGGGTGATCCCGCTGGTGAAGGTGTGGCGCAGCCCGGCGACGATTCCGGGAATCCGATCGACTGAGGTGTACTCCATGCGGCCCACCTTACTCCCGGAGCCGCAGCACGGGATCAGGGAAAAGCCCGCGGACACACAACGGGCGCGGGATCACACCGTGAGGAGTGGATCCCGCGCCCGTTGTGAGCGGCTGATTTACCAGAAGTGCAGGGCCGGGATAATCAGGAAGATCCCGACCAGCGCCGCGAGTGCGGAAAGTGCGAAGCAAATCCGCGCGGCCCAGGTCGCCCAGACCGGGCGCTCGAGGTCGACGTCGTCGTCCTCATCGTCCCGGGACGGCCCGTTGGGCTCGTAGGTCCCGTCTGGGCGCGGAGCGGGTGGCGGCGGAGTCGCGAGGAAACGAATTCCGAGCGAGTAGAGGGCGACGACAAACACCGCGGAGACGAGCGCCGCCACGAACACGATGAGGAAGGACATCCAGTCGATCATCGGGGATCTCCCGTCTTGGGCGTATCGGTATTCTCGGCGCGATCAGCCTTCGCAGCCCGCTCCACCTTCTCGGATTCCTGCTCCGAGCGCTCGGCCGCGCGGGCTGCTTTCTCAGCCTCGCGCGCTGCGACGTCGTCGCGCACCGCGGACTGCGCCACCGGGGTGAGCTGCGGCATCGTGCCCGTCTTGGTGCGGACAGGCTTGACCTTGCCCTTGCGGATACGCACGGCGTAACCGGACTCGGCAACGTCAGGCACCGGAATGGCGTTAGAGTGGTCAACTTTGTTGCGGCTCGAGCGCCAGAAGATGAAGAGGATAAAGCCGAGCCCGAGGACGGCATCAATGATGATGCCAATCATGCCCAGATGAGCGATCAGAGCGGCGATGGCACCGACTGCGCCGGCAGCGGGAAGCGTGAACAGCCACCCGGAGGCGATCCGGCCCACTGTACGCCAGCGGACAGTTGACCCCTTGCGGCCGAGGCCCGAGCCGATGACCGAGCCGGAGGCCACCTGGGTTGTCGAGAGCGCAAAACCGAGGTGGCTCGATGCGAGGATCGTTGCCGCGGTGCTCGCCTCGGCGGCAAAGCCCTGTGCGGGTTTGACCTGGGTCAGGCCAGCACCGAGGGTGCGGATGATCCGCCAGCCGCCCGAGTAGGTGCCGAGCGCGATAGCGAGTGCACAGGTCACGATGACCCAGAGGTGGGGACCGGTATCCGGATCCTGCATGTTCGCGGCGACGAGCGTCAGCGTAATCACGCCCATCGTCTTCTGCGCGTCGTTGGTTCCGTGCGCCAGCGCGATCAGCGATGAGGAAGCGATCTGGGCGTAGCGGAACCGCCCGCGCCCGTCCTTCTTCCCGTCGTGACGCTTGGTGATCGCGTACGCCACCTTGGTGGCGGTGAACGCCACGAGGCCGGCGGTCAGCGGGGCCGCGAGTGCGGGAATGATGATCTTGGAGAGGAACACGCCACCGTTGATGGCGGAGAATCCCGCACCCACGATTGCGGCACCGATCAGGCCACCGAAGAGGGCGTGCGAGGAGCTCGACGGCAGGCCGTAGAGCCAGGTCAGCAGGTTCCACACGATCGCCCCGATGAGACCAGCGAAGATCATCGCGGGGCTGATCAGCACGCCGCCGTCTCCCTCATTGATCAGGCCGCCGGAAATCGTCTTGGCAACCTCGGTCGACAAAAACGCGCCGACGAGGTTGAGGATCGCGGCAAGCAGCACCGCGGTCTTCGGCTTCAGGGCACCCGTGGCAATGGGCGTGGCCATCGCGTTCGCAGTGTCGTGAAAGCCGTTGGTGAAGTCAAAGAAAAGGGCCAGTACGATGACCAGCAGCACGACGAGTGTGAGTTCCACCGGCGTCTTTCGTTCGGGAGCAGGGGCCGTGGATCACTCGCGATGTCACCAGAACTTCACCGAACGTTCAGCTGGGAGGAGTTGACATGCGAGCGCCACACTCATGGTTCCACCTTGGCGGGGTCAGGTCAAGCTCAGGTACCCCCGTTTACCTCCCGTTCACTCGGGTGTGTGCGACCCCAGCTCCGTGCCTCACGTCGGCGCTAGACTGACGTCCAGATCACACCATCGAAGGAGCATCCGTGAGCACCGTGCAGCTGACCGACTTTGTACCCGAGACCGGCACCATCACCATGTTCTCGACCGAGTGGTGTGGCTACTGCAAACGACTCAAGATGATGCTCGACAAGACGGGGATCGGCTACACCGAGATCGACATCGAGAACACTCCGGGCACGCCGGAGCTCGTTATGGAGGCAAACGGTGGCAACCAGACCGTGCCGACGGTGATCTTCCCCGACGGCACGACCGCCACAAACCCGTCGCTCAACGACGTCAAGGCCAAGCTCGGCCTCTAGCCGGCCGCTCCGCCTCGGTTATCCGAAGTTGCGGCGCACTTCCGCGTAGCGCGCCTCGGGGACCGTTTTGAGCGCACCCACCGCGGCGGCGAGCGGCACCATCTCGATCGTGTCACCGCGCAGACCCGCCATCGAGCCCCATTCGGCGCGCTCAACCGCGTCCGCTGCAGCAATGCCGGTTCGCGTCGCGAGCACCCTGTCGAACGCTGTCGGCGATCCGCCGCGCTGGACGTGCCCCAAGACGGTGGCACGGGTCTCCACACCGGTGCGCTCCTCGATGAGCGGCGCCAGCACCTCGGCCACCCCGCCTAATCGCGGCCGACCGAAACCGTCCCGGCCCTCACGCGTCACTTGATGCTCAGGAGCCCCGAGCTCAGCCCCCGCGAGCCGGAAGCCCTCAGCGACCACAACGAGTGATGAGCGTCCCCGGTCACGCACGCTCAGCACCCAGGCGGCGATCTGCTCGATCGTCTCCGGGAACTCGGGTACGAGCGTGACCTGCGCCCCGCCCGCCATTCCGGCGTGCAGCGCGATCCAGCCTGCGTCACGGCCCATCACCTCAAGCACCATGCATCGCCGATGCGACTCCCCCGTGGTGCGAAGCCTGTCGATTGCTTCCGCCGCGATCGAGACGGCAGTGTCGAAGCCAAACGTGTAGTCCGTACCGCCCAGGTCGTTGTCGATTGTTTTCGGGAGCCCGATCACTCGGATCCCGGCATCCGAGAGCATGCGAGCAACAGTCTGGGTCCCATTGCCACCGATGAGCAACAGCCCGTCAAGCCCGTAATCTGCGAGCCGATCCGCCACCGCCCGGAGCGCCTCCGGTGTGCCTAGGCCGCCCGGGAACGGCGGCACTCGGCTCGTACCAATGACAACTCCACCCCGTGGCGAGAGCCCGCGGACGGCGAGCCTGTCGAGCGGAATGTACTCCCCGTCGTGAAATCCACGCCAGCCGTCCATGAAGCCGACAATCTCGAAGCCGTGCACGTCGACGCCGCGCAACACCGCACCTCGAATGGCCGCATTCATTCCGGGGCTGTCGCCGCCCGAGCACAGCACTCCGATGCGCATCGCGCTCCTCACGATCAGCCTGGCGATCGCGGCGGATCGCCGCGACGCACTGCCGTCCATGCTAGCTGGCCCAGAGACGACAACGGGGTGGCTGCCCGAAGGCAACCACCCCGCGACAGGAACGCGTGCTACACGGTGCCAAGTGCGCGCTGCAGCACGCCCATGAGCGCGAGCAGCTGGACCGAATCCTCGTTCTCGTCCTTCGCTTCAGCCCCGTCGAGGGCGCGGGCGGCCAGGCCGGCCTTGCCATCGATCAGCTCAGCGATCTTCGCGTCGATCGTCTGCGCTGCGACAATGCGCCACGCGGTGACGGGCTCATCCTGGCCGATGCGGTGTACGCGGTCGATCGCCTGCGTCTGCTCGGCATCGGTCCAGCTGAGCTCTGCGAGCACCACGTTGGAGGAGGCCTGCAGGTTCACGCCGACGCCGGCGGCCGTCAGCGAGCACACCGCGACCGAAACCTCGGGGTCCTTGTTGAACGCGTCGATCTGTTCCTGCCGGAACGTCGCGCTCTGATCGCCGCGGATCGACACAGTCTTCAGGCCGGCCTCGGCAAGCTGCGCCTCGGCACGATCCATAACGTCGATGTGCTTGGCGAAGAACACAACCTTGCCCACGGAACGTGCGAGCTGGGCTGTGTAGTCCGCGGCAAGCGCCGCCTTGGCCTGGCCGATCTGACGCACCATCGTGAAGACGTTGAGCCCGTCCGCCGAAGCGTGGGACTCCTCGAGCTCTTGCGCGCACACCATGCGAATGATCGCCTCGTCACTGAGCTTCTCGCCCAGCTTCCCCTTCTTGACGGCGGTAAAGCGGTCCACAAGCTTGCGCGCCAGTTTCGCCTCAGCATCCCGGATGCCGCGACCGTACTCGTCGTCAAGCTCCACGGGCAGATCGACGATCCGCTTTGCGGGCAGATCGGCGGCGACATCGATCTTGCGACGGCGCACGATCCCCATCTCAACGACGCTCTGTCGCGCCTCGGGGTAGAACGCTGCGTCCGCGGGAGTCCAGCCGTTGTTCTCGAGCTTGGCCATGAGCTCCGGGCCGGGCTTTTCCGCATCGGTCCAGCCGAGGAAACGCCAAATCGCACGGAAATCATCGATGTCGTTGATGAGCGGCGTGCCGGTCAGGGCGATAAGCAGCGGGGAGGTGCCCGGGGTACGCTCGCGGATGCTTTCCGCGATCGCGAGCACATTGCGCGAGCGCTGCGACTGCACGTTCTTGATCATGTGCGCCTCATCGACGACCATGCCCTTGAACCCGAAGCGTGAGATCCAGCTCAGATGCCGATCCAGAATTTCGTAGTTCACCACAAACACATCGGCGAACGCGTCGATGTCGCGGCCATCACCATGAATCACGGTGACGCGGCGCTGCGGGGTCCACCGCTCCACTTCGCGAGCCCAGTTCATCTTCACGACGTTCGGGACCACAACGAGCAGTGGGTAGGCGTCGGCCACCGACGCCGCAATGACGGACTGTGCCGTCTTCCCCAGGCCCGGCTCATCAGCGAGGAGGAAGCTGCGGTGCCCGTCACGAACGCTCGCAAGGAATCGCGCTTGGTGGTCCATCAGCTCGCGCCCGGCGGGGGCAAGACGATCCGGCACCGGCGGCTCGGGAAGCGGCATGCACGCGGATCCGGCACCGCCCTGCTCGAACGATTTCAAGAGCGGGCCGAGCAGCTCCCAGTTCGCGAGACGCACCACCGGCGTGGGCTGCTGCGGCGGCGTGAGATTCGGCGCGAGGAAGGGGTTCGACAGCATCCGGGCATCGATGCCCGAGGGCTCGACCTGGCGCTCGGCAAGCTCCGGCGGCACGTAGGCCTTCACGGGCTCGGGTGCGGCCTTCTCCTCCTCGGGCAGCTCGAAGCCGGCCTGGGTGAGCATCTTGCGCTTCAGCTGACGCGTGGCCTCGCTGATCGTGGCGGTCGGTTCAAGCAGCGTGATCAGGCTCGTGTCGCGTGCCGCGGTCTTGGCGAGGATCGCCGCAACGCCGTCGAGCCGCTTCAGCGTCTCCGCGCGCTCCGAGTCGCTCACAGTCTCGTCAGTCTTAATCCGAGCGCGCTCCTCGCGCATCAGCAGCGCGATGACGTGGAACTTGGTGCGGTTCGCCGGGGTCGCCTTGCCGCGCTGTGCGGAGGCTTCAACCTCTCGAACGGCGCGCGCGAGCAGCGGAATGATGCCCTCGTTGTGAGTGTGCTTGCGGCGACTGTTCGACCGCGAGGACGCATTCGAGTTGCGCGAAGAAGAATTCTTCCCAGCGGACTGACGCGTGGCAGTGTTGGATGCCAATGGATCTCCTGATCAGCGTGGACGGTCTCGGATCTCGTACCGAGCCGGGGCCGGACACCAGTGAACGAGCCTGACCTCATGCGCGGCATGGGGCTCGCAGAACACTCGCGGATACGACCGTACTCCACATGGTACCACCCGTGACCGGGTCCCCGGCAGCCCCCCGGGCGGGTCGGGCGGGTCGGCGTCCTCAGCTCTCGAGCAGGCGACGCGTTTCCACGACGTCGGCGTGCATCTGCACGAGCAGGTCGTCGAGCGACTCGAACCGTACAGTGCCGCGCAAGCGGTGGGCGAACTGCACTTCGATCGGCTGCCCGTAGAGGTCTCCCTCGAAGTCGAGTACAAACGCCTCGACCCGAGACTGCTCATTAGGGGTGAAGGTCGGATTATTGCCGACGGAAATTGCCGCGATGCGGCGTTCACGCTCCGCACCGAGCAGCACCCACCCGGCGTACACGCCGTCGGCGGGCACAAGCCCCTCAACGGTGCCGCCAAGATTGGCGGTCGGGAAGCCAAGCTCGCGGCCGCGGGCGTCGCCGTGCACAACCTCTGCGCGCACAGCGGGCGGGCGGCCCAACATGCGGGACGCCGTTTCGACATCACCGGCAAGCACCGCGTCGCGAGTACGCGACGACGACATGGATCCCACAAGGGGGTCTTCGACCCAGGCGACGGACTCCGCGGTGAAGCCGTGGGTATCGCCGAGTTCCCGCAGCAGCGCACCGTCGCCGGCCCCGCGGTGGCCGAAACGAAAGTCTGAGCCCATGATGACGTGGCGAGCGTGAAGCTGGTCCACGAGCACCTCCGTCACAAATTCAGGTGCCGGAATGGCCGCAAAATCCGCGTCGAACTCGACCATGACGCACACGTCTACCCCGGCAGCTGCAAAAGCTTCGAGACGCTGAGCGCGGCTCATCAGCGGTTGCGGGCAGCGTTCCGGGTTGAGGAAGCTCAGCGGGTTGTTCGCGAAGGTGAACACCACCGCAAGCTGGCGGTCGGCGCGCGCATCCGCGACGAGGCGACGCAGGATGGACTGGTGCCCCAGGTGGAGACCGTCAAACTTGCCGATCGCCACACAGCTCCCGACCTCGAAGTCTGCGGGGACGATCTCGGCGAGGGTCTGAATGACCCGCATCAGGCTGTGGCCTCCGCGGCGACCGCCGAGCTCGTGGCACGTCCGGTGCGCCGCAACCAGATCAGGCCGAGCACGGGCAGCACGAGCGGAATGAAGCCGTAGCCGATCCCGAACGTCGACCACACCGACGGGTGCGCGAACAGCTCAGGGGAGACCAGGCTGAGGGTGCCCACGATCAGCACCCCGCTGAGCTCAAAAGCGAGCGCAATCCACGCGACCGCGCGCCATACCCGGCCCGAGGACGTGTGCGTGCCCTTGATGCCCATGATGAGCGCCACTGTGGCCACGATGTAGACGACGCCCGCCACCGCCGAGAGCGAGTACGCCAGCGGGGCTTCATCGAACTTCGAGATGATCTGATACACCGAGCGGAATGTAGCCGCGATGGCGAGCACGATGTAGACGGCGATGAGCACGCGCCCGAGCCCGCTCAGCCGCTCGCTGCGGGACTGGGGCACGCTGCCCGGGAGGGATGCTGCTGGATTCGACACGGCCCCCAGTGTACTCTCCCCGGCTCCGACCGCGCCTGTCGGCCGGGCCATCGTTACCCCACGGTCGCGAGGAAGACCTCACCCGAACCGGTGAGCCGGATCGGATCACCCGCCGAGACGTAGAGGGACTGGCCGCGTCGCGCGGTCGCGACCTCGGAGAACTCGGTCGCGAGCCGCTCAACGCGCACCCGGCCAGCGGTCACCACGAGCACGATCGGGTGCGCCGCCGCGACCTCAACCTCACCGGCAGCAACGTGATCCGGCACCCGGAGACCCGAGTCGTCGTCCGCCGGATCACACACATGGGCCCGGAGCAGCTGAAAGTCAGGGATGCCGGGCTGCCAGGCGATGAGTCCCGGCGCGAGCACCCGCTCGGGGAACCGCGGTTCGGCGATCTCGCCGGCGTCAAGGACCCGGCAGAGTTCGGCCACGTCGACGTGCTTCTCGGTGAGACCGGCCCGCAGCACATTGTCAGACGCGGCCATGACCTCGACCGCGATCCCGCCCAGATACGCGTGTAGCTGTCGCGCGGGCAGGAACAGGGCCTCGCCCGGGGCCAGCCGCACGTGGTGCAGCAACAGGGAGACGAGCACTCCGGGATCACCGGGGTGGGTATCGAGGAGACGCTGCAGTGCGGCGATCCGGTCCTGGTCCGCCTCGGCGGAGGTGGCGCGCTCCGCGATTGCCTCGGGCAGCGCGAGCAGCGCGGCCGCCGCTTCCGTGTTGGCGTCGAAAGCCCACGTGATGAAGTCGAGTCGCGCTGCCGCTGGATCGTGACTCCCGAGCCGAGCCGCGGCCGAGTCGAGCGCATCAGCACCCGCCGTGGCACCCCGAGTGCGGGCACACGCGGCCAAGAGGTGTAGTTCGCGCCGGGCGGCCGCCAGGGAGCGGAAGCCGCTGAGCGCGGTCACCTCACTCAAGGCGACGAGGAGTTCTGGCTTGTGCCGCGCGTCCCCATAGTTGCGTTCACGAGCATCGCGCGGGATCCCGGCGGCCTCCTCCGCGGCAAACCCCGCTGCGGCCTGCGCCTCGTCCGGGTGCACCTGCAAGGACAATGGTGCGCCAATTGCGAGCACCTTCAGCAGGAACGGGAGCGGGCCGCCATCGACGCCGTAGCGATCCGGGTCGCCCTGCACGAGGTCGATGAGCGTGTGTTCCACCGGCGTCGCCTTCGCAATGTGCGCTGGGCTACCGGGGTGCGTGCCCAGCCAGAGCTCGGCCTGCGGCTCCCCCGTGGGCGAGGTACCGAGCATTTCGGCGAGTGCGTCCGTCGAGCCCCACGCATACGCGCGCGGAGTGTTCTCGATGAAAATCAGCACAACGCTCCTCGGAGATTGGGGCGGAGGCTTCCGGGAACGCCCCAGCGAAACCTGGGCATACGGGGTCCCGTGCACGCCATGCTCTACCATACCGACTATGGCGGAAAGCAGGACCAGACTGGGCGTGAGCGCATACGCGATCTGCGTATTCATCCTCACGCTCGGCAGCAACGGCGTACGAAATCTCGTGGGCTGGTGGGGCTTCCTTGGCATCGCCGTGGTGCTCACCGCCGTCGGAGTGGTGATCTTCATCCGCGAAAAGCCGGAGCGCTTCCGCTGGTATCGGCTCCCGGCCCCCCTGTACTGGTTCCTCGCGCTCGCGCTCGCCTCGATCGCGTGGTCGCAATACCGGTTCGAGAGCGTGCTCGGCGTAACCGCGCAAATCGCGACAACCGTGCTCGCGGTGGTCCTGGCTTTTGTCCTCACCTGGCACGAAGTGCTGCGCACCCTGGGGACCGCACTGCGCTGGATCATCGGGGTCTCCTTCGCGTTCGAACTGTGGGTGTCCCTGTTCGTGCGAGAACCGGTGTTCCAGAACTTCATCGACCGCCCCGACGAAGGGGAGAAGGTCTCGAAGCTGCTGTACTGGAGCCGGGATCTCCTGTTCGCGGGCGGCCCAATCCAGGGGATCGTTGCGAGCTCCGTACTCTTTGGCTTCATCGGGCTGCTCGCCCTCATCGTCTTCGGGATCCAGCTGCGCGCCGGCCTCGTGAGCCGCTTCGCCGGCTGGTGCTGGGTGGTCGCCGCAGCCGCGGTCATCCTCCTCACCCGGGGGGCGACCGTATGGGTGGCGCTGCTCGCTGTACTCGTGGTGCTCGCGCTCGCGCTGTGGGCGCGCAGACTCGGGCCAGAGGGCCGGGTTCCCCTGTACATTGTCGCGACCGCACTGTTCGCAGCGGCGCTTGGCCTGGTGCTGTTTGCCCGTGAGTTCGTATTTGGTCTGCTCGGCAAAAGCGGAGACATGACCGGGCGACTCGAGACCTGGCAGGCCGTCATCAATCTCGCCGAGCAGCGCCCCTGGTTTGGCTGGGGATGGGTCAGTTACTGGGCCCCGTGGGCGGAACCGTTCGCGTCACTTGACGTGAAGGCCGGAATCCCGGTGATGAGCGCCCACAACGCCTGGCTCGATGTGTGGTTCCAGCTCGGGATCGTTGGCGTGCTTGTGTTCGCACCGCTCGTGCTCCTCGCGACCTGGCGGGTCTGGTTCCGTGCCGTGGACGCCCCGCGTCGCGGCTTCGGCCCGCCGCTGCCCTACGCGACGAGCGCACTGTGGCCGCTGCTCGTGATCGTGGCACTGCTCGTGCAGTCATTTACTGAGAGCCGCCTGCTCATCGAAGGGAACTGGGTCCTGCTCGTGTTGATCGCAGTGAAATCCCGCTTCGACTATCAGCTCCCTTCACTCGACGCGGAACCTACGCGGGTGCCGTGGCGTCGCGTCCCGATCCCGGTGCACACGAAAACCGGCGTCATTCCGACGGTTCCCCGGTGACCGGTATGCTTCCCATCACTGCAGAACGGCTCGAGCAGCTCCGCGGCTTTGCGCGGCTCGAGCGCGACACAATCCTCGAACGGCGGGCCCGCGAGGGCGTCGATCCCGCAATCGCGGTTGAGGAAATCCCCGACGTCGACGACTTCGTGGTGTCCGAGCTCCGCACTGAGCTCCTCGAAGAGAGCGGACGCCTCGCGGAGTTCGGCTTGGCACGACTCGCGGCGCGCGCCGGCGGGCCGGACGCGGAAGAGCACCGCCGCAACGCGGATCGCGTCGAGTTTGAGCTGTTACGGGAAATCTCGGCGGCGAGCCCCGAGCTCACCGTCGCGGTCTGGCGTGCGGGAGAGCACCTCTCCCCCGAGTAGCCGCGGCCTGCCCGGGTGGGACCCTCATGATCCGGCGCTAGACTGAGCGCTGATTATGTGCCGCCCACCCGGAAAGAGAGGCGTGTCCTCGATGCCGACAACGCTCCAGTCGATCGTCTTCCCCCTTGACCAAGATCCCGATGTGCTGCCGTTGTACGCAGACGCCGAAACCTGGTCCAAGATCGGGAGTCGGCACGTCCGGCTGAGCGAAAACGCGCACATCGATAACGTGCTCTCCCGGTCGAGCAGCCGCGTGCGCTCCGGCCAGCGCGTCTCATTCGCGAGCTACTTCAACGCGTTCCCGGCCGCCTATTGGCAGCGCTGGACCGTGGTTGACTCGGTGCGGCTGACGCTCCGTACCAGCGGCCCTGGCACCGTGATCGTGTACCGCTCCAACGCGGGTGGCGTACAGCAGCGCGTGGATTCCCGAAAGGTATCGGGCAGCGTGGAGTCGGTCTTTGAACTCCCCCTCACGTCCTTCAGTGACGGCGGCTGGTACTGGTTCGACCTCATTGCGAGCACCGAAGACATGGTGCTCGAGGCGGGCAACTGGAGCGCCGACGCGACCCCGGTTGTTACCGGCAAGCTGAGCCTCGGCATGACCACCTACAACAAGCCGGACTACTGTGTGGCGACCCTCGCCAACATCGCGGAAAACCCCGCGCTGCTTGAGGGGATTGACCGGATTTTTCTGGTGGATCAGGGCACGCGGAAGGTCCGCGACGAGGCGGGCTACGACGCTGTCGCCGAGCGGCTCGGCGACAAATTGCAGGTCATTGAGCAGGGCAACCTCGGCGGATCCGGCGGCTTCTCCCGGTCCATGGCGGAGACGCTCGAGCGTGAGGACAGCGACTTCCTGCTGCTGCTCGACGACGACGTGGAGTTCGAGACCGAGAGTGCGCTGCGCGCGCTCCAGTTCGGACGCTTCAGCCGCGAACCGGTGATCGTCGGCGGCCACATGTTCGATCTGCTCGACAAGCCGGTCATCCACGCCTGGGCCGAGGTTGTACGCCCCGACCCATTCATGTGGGGGCCCTCCTTCGAAGAGCAGCACCGGCACGACTTCCGCAAGCGCAACCTGCGACAGACCAAGTGGATGCACGCCCGCCTCGACTCGGACTACAACGGGTGGTGGATGTGCATGATCCCGAAGAAGATCATCGCTGAGATCGGGCTCTCGCTCCCGGTGTTCATCAAGTGGGACGACGCCGAATACGGCCTCCGCGCCCGCGCTGCCGGCTACCGCACAGTGTCCCTCCCGGGTGTCGCCCTCTGGCACGTGTCGTGGCTCGACAAGGACGATTCTCAGGACTGGCAGGCGTTCTTCCACACCCGCAACCGGATCATCGCGGGGCTGCTGCACTCGGATCGCCCGCGCAGCGGCAAGCTGATGCAGAACAGCAGCCGTCAAGACCTCAAGAAGCTACTCAACATGCAGTATTACGCGGTACAGCTCGCGGTTGACGGCATGCGTTCCGTGCTCCGTGGCCCGGCTGGGCTGCACGACGACATCTCCCGGGATATGCCGGAAGCGCGCGCCCGCGCGAAGGACTTCCCCGAGACCCGGGTGTACCGTCCGGGCGATACAGATACCCCGGTCGCGGTCGGCGGGCGTGCGCTGCCGCTGCTCGAAAAGCCGACGGACTACCCCACCGGCTTGGGGCTCGGCCTGTTCACGGCACGGATGCTGCCTCGCCACTGGCGCCGTAACAGCGCCGAGGCGGAGCAGCGCGCACCCGAACTCGAGTACTCCAAGCGGGACGCGCTGTGGTGGCGGATCCCGCACCACTCGAGCGTGATCGTGGGGGCCGCGGACGGCAGCGGAAAGATGTGGTATCGACACGACCGGGCGAAGTTCCGCCGCCTGCTGCGCGAGGCCCAGGGTCTCAGCCGCCAGATCGAGAAGGACTGGGACCGGCTCGCGGCCGAGTACCGCGCCGCGCTGCCGCAGATGACCTCAGTCGAGGAGTGGCGCAAGACCTTCGACGGCCGCTAGGTCACGAAACGACAAACGCCCTCGAGGATCCAGTGGATCTTCGGGGGCGTTTGCCGTGCGGTGGGGTGCGCCGCCTGGCGCACCCCACGGTTGCTAGTGCTTCAGGCGGTAGATGAAGGCTGCCATCGCTTCGCGGGTCACGTTGCCCTTCGGGCTATAGATCCGCTTGCCATTCTTGTTGATGCCTGTCGAGAGACCAGAGGAGTACATCCAGGTGATCTCCTTGTAGAACTTCTGGCCGGGCTTCATATCAGCAAACGGTGACTTCTTGGCCCCCGAGTACTTGGAGCCCTCGAGCCGGTAGATGAACGCGGCCATCGCCTCACGCGTCACACTGGACTTTGGGGCGTAGGTTCGCCCACCCGCAGTCTTGATTCCTGTGGAGAGCCCGGACGTGTACATCCACGCGATCTCCTTGTAGAACTTGTGGTTGGTTGGCACGTCCTTGAAGGGCGACTTCTTCGGAGCCTTGTAATTCTTCGGAGCCTCGAGACGGTAGAGGAACGCAGCCATCGCTTCACGCGTCACATTGCTCTTCGGAGCGTACTTGCGCAGCGAGCCACCGGCGTTCATGCCCGTCGAGAGCTTCGCCGAGCTCATCCAGTTGATCTCCTTGCCGAACTTGTGCTCGTACGGCACGTCAATGAACGGCGTGAAGTCGACACGGACCTTCGCGGTGCCGCCAACCGACACCACCGTGACGCGGGCGGTGCTGTTCCAAGGCGTGGAATTCTTGCCGGCGCGCATGGTCTGGAAGCGGCCGTTCTGCCCAGCAACTGTGTCCCACACCGAGGTCACCGTGCTCGCCTTTGCGGCGACACCGCTGTAGCGCTCAGTGTAGGGTTTCAGCACCCGCACACCGCGGTATTGGAAATACGAGCGTGTGGCCCCAAAGTCGAGATAGTAATACGAGGAACTGCTCGACAAACCGATCTTCGAGTCTTGTCCCACCGGGGAGCGGAACTCGACATAGTAAGTGCCGCCTGTGGGGCTTTCAACTTTCAGGCCGCGTAGGCCCGTGGTAGCGCCACCCGGCTGCAGCGTGAAGGTCTGGGACCGACCGCCCGCGGCATTCACCGTCTTGACGGATCCTGCTGGTGCGACACCCAGCTGGTGCTTCTGCGCGATGGCGAGCGCGGGGGGTTGCGTCCCGCCGTAGCCTGAGCCGCTGCCCATCACGTTGTACGGGTCTCCGTAGCTCGTGTCCCAGCACGGTGATGCCGGACGGCCGTTGCTCATTTTCGCGTCGGTGGCCTTCCCGGAGCAGAACCTGGCGTTGCCGTGTCCCAGTCCCAGGTTGTGGCCGATCTCGTGGGCGAGCAGCCCCGTCGTTTCGTGGACGCCCTTCGAAGCGTAACTGTTCCGAACCCCGGAGTCGATCCAGACGAGGCCGCCCGAGTGCAGCGATCCGATAGTGCCCCAACCGGCCACGTTGCCGGAGAGACTCCCACAGCTGTCATCCACCACGACCACAAGATGGCGTCCGGACTTCAGGTAGGAAGCCGCGCTCTTCCCAAACGCTTTGGCGCCCAGCTCCCAGAGGGTGTTCGTGGACCCGGCGTCGCATCGCAGGGTCTTGCTATTGTATTTCGGGGTGATCGTCTTCTGGGCGTTTACGGGAAGCCCAGAAATCGCTCCATTGCTCTGGTTCTTCCAATACGCGCCCGCGTCTGTCACGAGCTTCTTGAGTGACGCTGCCGACGGATTCCCGCCACCGGTCACGAACACCAGGTCGACACCGTGCGACTTCTTCGCAGGAGCCCCAGCGACCGCGAACCCGGGAATCGCGCTGCCCGCTACGCCGGGAACCGGACCGCCCTCGCCGCCGGGATTGCTCGCGACCGTCAGCGCATCGGCGACGGCGACGGGACCGCTCTCGGCGATCTCGCTCTCGACCGCAGTCTGGGCCGCAGCGTCGAGCGCCAGGGCACCCTCGAACCGGTCGCCGGTCACAACATCGTCGCCGATAAGCGCCGGATCAATTTCTACGAGCGGACCCTCGTCGGTCGCGACAAGCACGCGCCCGGACAGGAGTTCACCCTCAGCGTGACCGGCCTCATCGTGTGCCGTTTCATCTCCACCGGCAACGGGGCCGCCGGTGTATGTGGGATGCGCCCCCTCGTCGGACACGATCGCGATCGTCCCCGATACCGACAGTGAGTCGGGCGCCTCGGTCAACAGCTCGGGATCCACCTCAGCGTTGTCAGCCAGATCGGGAGCGTCTGTGTCGTCGGTGACGTCGGTGACGTCGGTCTCCGGGGTGACAACCGTGGGGTCGCTGTCATCGCCGGGAACCTCGGGCTCGGTCACGCCGGCGTCCGGGGTTTCGGGCTCCCCGGAATCGGTGCCGGGGTCTGTGCCAGGTTCGGCCGGCTCAGTCACGCTGGGTTCCGAAGTCCCCGGATCGGTGGTGGTCGGGTCGGTATTCGGACCTTGCACTGTGGTCTCGGGAGACGGGATGACGGGCGGCGGAGCGACCGCAATGGCAGGGCTTGCGCTCAGCGCCACGCCGATCGCCAGGGCCGCTCCGAGGAGGGGTTTCAGGGGTGAACGCACAGGGTTCCTTTCACCGGGGACGGGTTTCCCAGGAATTACCCTACGTGTTCACACGCCGCATTCAGAATCTCACATCGCGTTTTTCGTCATGTTTCATCGGTTCATGCGCTGCAGAAACGCGGCCATCGCTTCACGTGAAACGCCAGTCTTAGGCTGGTACTTCGGCTTCCCGCCCGGCTGCGCGGTGCCCGTCGACAGCTTGGCCTGCGACATCCAGGTGATCTCCCGGTAGAACTTCTGCCCCGGTCGCACATCGCTGAAAGGCGACACCTTCGGCGCGCTCCCCCGCGGCTTCTCGAGGCGGTAGAGGAAGGCCGCCATTGCTTCGCGCGACACGTGCGCTTTCGGGAGGTACTTTGGCTTGCCCGTTGCCTGCCGGGTGCCCGTCGAAAGTCCGGTCTGGTACATCCAGCTGATCTCGCGGTAGAACTTGTGACTCACCGGGACATCTGCGAATGGAGATACCGCCGGAGCCCGATAGTTCTTCGGTGCTTCCATCCGGTAGAGAAACGCCGCCATTGCTTCCCGGGTGACGCGGTCACTCGGCCGGTACTCTCGCAGCCCACCGGCCACGGCGCTTCCCGTGGAGAGCGAACTTGTGCCCATCCAGGCGATCTCGTCCGCGAACTTGTGTGAGTACGGCACGTCGACAAACGGCATGAAGTCCACCCGCACCTTCGCCGACTTCGCTCCAGCCTCGAGTACCACGACTCGTACGGTGCTGTTCCAGGGCGTCAGTTGTTTTCCCTTCCGCGCCGTCTGGAACAACCCCGTGACCCCGAGTTGTGAGTCACGCACGGAAACGACAGTGCTGCCATACCGGTGCGTGCCGTTCAAGTTCCGCACTGGCTCTCCCTTCACGAGCCGCACCCCGGACGCTGTGAAGTACTCCCCGCGGGTCTGCCCACTCTCGTACACGCTGCCGGACTTCAGCCCCATTCCGGAGTCTTGGCCGCTCATGGCGCGAAACTCCACATAGAACTCGCCACCCACCGACCCCGCCACGTTGAGCCCCCGCAGGCCGCTCGAGTCCCCAGTGGGGGCGAGGGTAAACGTCTGTGATGCCCCGTCACCTGGGCGAACCTTGCGGACGGCACCGGATCCCGCGGCCCCTAAGGCGTCCTGCTGCGCGATACTGAGAGCTGGCGGCTTCCGGTCGCCACGCCATGCCCCGATCCCCATGACGTTGAACGGGTCGCCGTATTCGACATCTGAGCAGGGAGCCTGGGGAACGCCGCCCCGGGTCGGGGAGTCCGTCGCGGACCCCGAACACACCCGTGACTTCCCGTGTCCAAGCCCGAGGTTGTGCCCGAGCTCGTGCGTCACCATCCCCGTGACTCCAGTGATCGGGAGGCCTCCTGCGTGGCGCGCACCGAGATCCACCCAGATCATGCCGCCGCTGTGCATCACACCATAGCTCCCCCACCCGGCAGAGTTCTGGGCCAGTGCCCCGCAGGCATCATCGACAAACACCACGAGGTGTCGCCCGGAACCGATGTAGTTGTTCGCGGTGCGCCCAAACTGTCGCGCCGCATCCTCCCACAGGGCGTCCAGGTTCCGGGCGTCACACCGCATGCCACGGTTGCTCGCGAACTTGCCGCTGCGCTTGACTGGGCCCACGGAGAGGCTCGAGACGGTCCCTCGGGTTTGCCCCACCCAGTAGGTGCCGGCGTCTCGGACCAACTGGGAGAGCTGCCCGTCACTCGGGTTCCCGCCGCCTGAGTAGAACAAGACGTCAGCCGCGTGAGCCTTCGGCTGCGTCGAGGTTCCTGTGCCTGTTCCGGGAATGATGAGCCCTGCTACGGGGAGCCGCTCGCCGCCCTCGCGCGCCTCGCCGAGGGCCGCTTCGAGCACGTCCTCGGCCACGATCGGCTGGGCGGCAGGTGCAGCCGGAGGTGCAGCCGGAGGTGCAGCCGGAGGTGCGGATATGTTCGGCGGAGCAGGTGCCAAATCGACCGCCGGATCAGACCCCGGATCGGGCGCCTGACCGGGCACCGGATCGAGCGCCGGATCGACTGGAGGTGCCGCGGCTTCCCCCTCAACCTGTGCGGCCACGGTGAGCGTCTCCGCGACTTCGACGCGGATCTCCGGGTTCAATTCAACCTCGCCAGAGAACCGCTGTCCGGTTTCCGCACCTGCAATCACGTTGGGATCCAGCGGAAGCACAGTTCCATCATCAGTGGCGAGCATAACTTGCGGGTCGCTCAGCACCGTGGCAGATTCAGGAGAAACATCCGCAGCCGCCTCGCCCGCACTGGCAAGCGCGGTGGAGCTCGGCATTGGCGCTTCCTCAGCAATCACGATCAGCGTGCCCTCAACTGAAATTCGCTCGGGAATCTGTGACACGGCAATCTCAGCACCGCCGGCGTCCCCGGGCGCGGGGGCAGGAAGCTCCTGCATCTCAAGCTCGGTATCGCGGTCCGGGTGCGCGCCGTCCGACTCCTCGAGAATTTCTGCCCCGGTGTCTTCTGGGATGGCCACGTCGCCGGGCTCTGTGGCCCCCTCGATGACTAGCTCAGGATCTCCGGGGATGCCGTCCCCTGGTACCGCCCCGGGATCGTCCACGGAATCACTCGGCCCCGGTACAAGCGGCGCCTCGGGAGGAATAGTACCCGCATCAGGCTGTGGATCCGCGCGGGGATCAGGATCCAACACGGCCCGCTCAGCGACGGGTCGACCACCTCGCACCTCAACCGCGAGCACCGGCGTGGCCGCACCGAATACCAAGACCACTATGAGGGCGCTGCCAGTCGCGGTTCTGAGTACGAGGTGCATCGATTACCTCCTGACCAGCGCTGGCAAGATATGCGGCCAGCATAATTCCTGATCAGAGGCATGTGTAGTCTGCCGATTTCCTCAGGTACCCGCTAGACTGCGCCCTGCGAACACCTAGCTCACAACCGCGAACGCCCGCCTCACACCGGGGTGGGAGGCGGGCGTTCCCGCGCAGAGAGCGGTACTGCTACAGCAGCTCCTCCAGCTTGTTCGTGTACATCGACAGCGCTGAGCCGATCGCCATGTGCATGTCGAGGTACTGGTAGGTGCCGAGGCGGCCGCCGAAGAGCACACCGTTCTCACCGCCCGTGAGCTCGCGGTACTTCAGCAGGCGTTCACGGTCTTCCGGGGTGTTCACCGGATAGTAGGGCTCATCATCGCGGGTCGCGAAGCGGGAGAACTCGCGCATAATCACGGTCTTGTCGCTCGGGTACTCGCGTTCCGGGTGGAAGTGGCGGAACTCGTGGATGCGCGTGTACGGCACGTCGGATCCGGCGTAGTTCATCACACTGGTGCCCTGAAAATCACCCGTCGGCAGCACTTCCTGCTCGAAATCGAGCGTGCGCCAACCCAGCTCGCCCTCGGCGTAGTCGAAATAGCGGTCCACGGGGCCCGTGTAGACGACGGGGACCGTACCGACAACGGCGCGCTTGTTCAGGGGCTGCGACTCGTCGAAGAAGTCGGTATCGAGCCGCACTTCAATGTTCGGGTGATCCGCCATCTTTTCGAGCCACGCAGTGTAGCCCTCGGTCGGGAGTCCCTCGTGAGTGTCGTTGAAGTAGCGGTTGTCGTAGGTGTAGCGCACGGGGAGGCGGCTAATGATTTCCGCCGGGAGATCGGTGGTCGGCGTCTGCCACTGCTTCGAGGTGTAATCGCGAATGAACGCTTCGTAGAGCGGGCGCCCGATCAGCGAGATGCCCTTCTCTTCCAGGTTTTGCGCGGACTTCGTGTCGAACTCGGCGGCCTGCTCAGCGATCAGGGCACGTGCCGCGTCCGGGCCGTGTGCTGAACGGAAGAACTGGTTGATCGTACCGAGGTTGATGGGCAGCGGATAAACCTCGCCCTCGAAGTTCGAGTACACCTTGTGGACGTAGTTCGTGAAGCTCGTAAAGCGGTTCACGTACTCCCACACAGTTTCGTTCGAGGTGTGGAACAGGTGCGCACCATAGCGGTGCACCTCGATCCCGGTCTCCGGGTCCGCTTCGGAGTAGGCGTTGCCGCCGATGTGTGATCGGCGGTCGATCACGACAACCTTTTTACCGGCGCTTGCGGCGCGCTCGGCAATCGTGAGCCCGAAGAAACCTGATCCAACAACGAGAAGATCCATGGGGACAAGCATAGGCCGTTAGACTGTCCCCATCCGTACGGACCCTCTCACCATGCAGCCATTTGTCACGCCGAGCGCACTTGCGCTCCCCTCCTTGCCGCCGGGCACGGTATCGATCGACCTCCGATTCGACGGTCAACGCGTATGGTCAATCGATGTCCGGCAGCACGCAAAGGACAGTCTCCGTTTCCCCTGGCCCGAGGCTTTGCTGCCCTACCTCCTCGGACGCACCCGCGTCAGTGTTCACGATTCAGCGACCGGCACAGAACTGGGGGCTGCGGAGGTCGAGTTCGATGACGCTCCCGCACGCGTCAGCGTCGTTGATGTGTCAGGCAACCCATTGGTAGTGAACAAGTGGGGTCGTCTCGGCACTGCGCTCGAGGCTATGGGAGCTGTCGCACAGCGCCGGATCATCGACCGTGCATCCGCAATCATTGAGGAGCTCTCGCAACTCGGTCTGCGCCCGTTCATCGTCGGGGGCACGTTGCTCGGCAGCATCCGCACCGGGTCGCTGCTCCCCCATGACGACGACGCTGACATTGCGTACCTTTCCGAGTTCACTCATCCCGCAGATGTTGCGCACGAGGGATTCCGTGTCGGTGCCCGCCTCGCTGATGCTGGGTATGAGATCCGCCGCCACAGCGCCACCCACCTCCAGCTGCTATTTCGGAACGAACTCGGCGAGATCCTGCACTATATCGACGTCTTTGCGGCGTTCTTTTCCACGGATGGCATGATCAATCAGCCGTTCCATGTTCGTGGCGAGATGCGGCGGGATCAGCTCCTTCCGTTTACACAGGTCACGCTCGACGGGACCGAATTCCCCGCGCCAGCCGACGCCGATCACTGGCTCACTATCAACTATGACGCGAACTGGCGCACACCGATCCCGGGCTACGTTCTCGAAACCCCGCGCACTACCAAACGTCGATTCGACAACTGGTTTGGCTCGTTCAACCTCCACCGGGAATACTGGGACGAGCATTTCGCCAATCTCGATGCCACTGAGCCTGCGGGCCGCGCTTGGTCCCTCGGATCCGACTGGATTCTTGATGGGCAACATCACCTGCACGCACCCCAACTGATCGATCTGGGATGCGGTTCGGGCACAATGACCCACGCGCTCGCTCGCGCAAGTTCCGCGCGACGTGTCATCGGACTGGACTACTGTGACCGGGCCCTCGCACTCGCGGCCGAATCGTCGCCGCCGTCCTCGACATACGGGGACGTCGAGTTCCACCACGCCAATCTGTACCGGCTCACCTCGCTCAGCGCCCCCCGTGATGCCGGAATCACCGGCGCTTTCGATATCGTCGCCAACCATGTGCTTGAGCAGATCGGTGACCACGGTCGGGAGCAAGCCTGGCGACTCATCCGTATGGCGCTGCGCAGCGGAGGGAACGCCCGGTTTACATTCCACGCACACCACGCAGCCGATGTTCGGTTTGAGGATCCCACCGGCTGGCATTTGGTGCCGCGCGCACTCGAGGAAGAGGCTGCCCGGTTCGGCATGTCACTTTCGTTTGCGACCCTTGCACGGACGTCAGGGACTGTGCCCGGCAGACGCCCCACCGGCGCGGTCGTGAGCCTCACGGATTCTGCACACGTACTGGACCGGCCCACACGTTCATCCCGGAGGAGCACACCATGACCGAGCACCAAAGCCCCACCGGCCGTCTCACCAACGCACTCCGGCACCGTTTGCCTGGCGGACGTGTGCGCCACCTCGCGGTGGAACTGCAGCATGAGCGGGAGCGCATTTCGCAGCTGGAGGCAGAACTTGACGAGCTCCGGAGAGACAACCTCCGCGTCGCGGAGCTCCTCGACCTAGTCGAATCCCGACTCACGCCGTAAGCTACGTCGCAGAACGGGTACCATCGCACCACCGTTGCCAGGGGGAGGCCACAGATGTCCACCATGCGCCACGTCATCGGAATGCTCTGCGCGGGTGTGCTCGCGTTCGTGGGCGTGTTCACTGCATATGCGGTGACGCTGCCGCTGACAAGCCCGCACAACGTGAGTGGGCCGGCTAGCCTCACTGAGCCGCCGACCGAAACTCCCGATGCGCAAGACTCCGACACGACGCCACCGGATCCGGCCGAAGGGCTGGAGGCCGGGCTCGTGGGTCGATGGGCATCCGAGCGCCCCACGAACCCCACAGCTTTCCTCGAGTTCTCAGAGCACGGACTGTGGTTCGCGTCCGATGGCTGCAATCAGAGCAACGGTTGGTGGCGGATCGCTCCGCACGGCGCATTCACCACAAGCGGCGGTGCCATGACCCAGATCGGCTGCGAGAACGACGTCACAATCACAGCGGTCAGTTTGGCCCGTGATGCGGAAGTGACGAGCGACCTCCTTGTCCTCACTGACGCTACCGGGGAATCGTCTCGCTTCACCCGGATTGAGGATCACGCAATCTCGCTCACGGGGCGCTGGATCGGACCGGGTGGGCCCGACGACTCCGCGTTTGTCACATTTGCGTCCGACGGCAGTTGGCAGCTGGCCACGGGCTGCACAGAGTCGAGAGGCACCTGGGAACTCGGCCCGATGCCGTTCCGAGACGTGCCGCAATCGGACAGCGGTGCTGCCGTCTTCGCTGCGTCCGCCCCCGGGTTGCTCCGGATCGGGTCCGTCACCGCGAAGGCGGCTGCGGGCTGCGCCGAAGCCGACCCGGAGTCCGTCGGGCCGTTCAACGAGGACACCGACTATGCCTTCGGCTTCCGACTCGGCGGCGCGAACGCGCTGGATTCTTTCACAATCACGCCCGCGAATGTCGAGGATGCGGCGGATCCCGCACCGCGACTCATCGAGTTCACCCGCTTCGCGGTAGCCGCGGGCTGATCCGGCGCACGCTCCGAGAGCTACGCCTTGGTGGCGAGGGCGGAGGCGATGATCCGGTGCGCGGGGAGGATACTGCGGCGTTCCTCATCTTGATCGACCTGACCACCGACGAGATCAACGAAGTGCTCGAACTGTGCGGCGAGCGGCTCGAGACCTGAGACCTCGGGCACTTCCATCTCGGTCATCTGCTTGAAGCCCGCGCGGCCATCGGTGCTCTCGATGTTCGCGTGGCGGTACTTCGTGACGCTGCGGAGCAGCAGATCAACCTCGACCATGGAGTTCAGCGACTGGATGGTGAGTTTCCGGACCTTGCGCTGCCCCACACGGCTGGCCGATGCCGAGGCGATGCCGTTGTTCGGGAAACGCAACGTCATGTCGATCACGTCTTCTGCGCCCGCAACCGACTCGGGGTGGAAAAAGCCAAGCTCGGCGCTTACAGAGCTCGGTGAGGCGGAGCCGAACAGCCGCGACACGAGATCGGCGTCGTGTACAAGCATGTCCCAGGCGACCCCGGTCTTGATGCGGGCCCAGTATGGCGAGTGCCGCTCGGCGCGCACGTAGACCGGCTCTTCGATGAGCGACTGCGCGGCGATTACACCGGCGTTGTAGCGTTCCAAGAAACCGCACTGCACGGGGACGTCGCGCCGCTCGGCGGTTGCGAGGATCTCCTCGGTCTGCTCGAGGGACGGGCAGATCGGCTTCTCGATCAGTACGGGCAGACCCGCGTCGAGCACCTGCCTGGCGATGTCGTAGTGGTACTCGGTTGAGGCGGCGACCACAACGGCGTCGGCGTGCTTCAGCGCGGCCTCGGCCTCGGGGTACCACTCGCCTCCGTAGAGGTCCGTGGCGGCGCGACCGTTCTGCTCAAACGGGTCCACAATGCCAACGAGGTTGGCACGTGAGGAGGACGAAATGATTCGGGCGTGGTTGCGCCCCATCGTTCCGGCACCGAATAGCACAATATTGGGGTTGGCCATGATTCTCCTCCAGCGTAGCGAGCGATTTGGTCCCGAGGCTCCGGGACAAACCCGTCCTAGTGTACGGGGTGCTTGCTTGTTCCCCACTGTGCGGGGCTATGGTGGGGGCATGACGGACCTCACCGCACGCGCCCTGGCCGACGAGTTCACCGCGGAACTGCTCGGCGCAGACCTCCGCATCTCGGTTCCCGCTCCCCTGCTCGACGCGAATGCCGACACGCTCACTTTCGTGGGCGACGTCGATCGTTTCGCCGCTGGCCTCGCCGCCGCGCTCGAGGTCGGTGCGGTGGTTTTCGCCCCGAGCGGTGCGGAGCTGCCGGATCCGGGGCGCGGGGCGATCATTCCCGTAGAGAATCCGCGCGCCGCGTTTGGACAAACCGTGGCCCGGCACTTCGCCCCACGGGTGGCCCCCGGTATCGCTGCAACGGCGATCGTGCACGAAACCGCGATCGTGCACGAAACCGCGCACATCGGGGAGTTCACCGTCATTCGCGCGGGAGCCATGATCGAGGCGCACGCCGAGATCCGCGACCACGTCGTGATCGGACGCAACGTTGTTGTTGGCCCGCACGCGCTCGTGAAAAGCCAGGCCGTTGTCGGCGAAGAGGGCTTCGGGATCGAAAAGGACGCAAACGGGAACAACTTTCACGTGCCCCACATCGGTTCCGTGCGCCTCGGCGCGCACAGCGAGGTCGGCAACTTCACTACGGTGTGCTCTGGCACGATCGCGCCGACAGTCGTCGGCGACTACACGAAGATCGACGACCACGTGCACGTGGCGCACAACTGCCGGATCGGGCGCAATGTGATTATCACTGCGTGCGCCGAAATCTCCGGCAGCGTCGTGATCGAGGATGACGTTTGGATCGGGCCGAACGCGTCGGTGATCCAGGGTCTCACCCTCGGCAAGGACTCGCTGCTCGGGATCGGGGCTGTCGCGCTCAAGTCGATCCCCGAGAACGAGGTGCGCGTCGGCAACCCGGCCAAGCGCCTGGGCGACAACAAGAAGTAGCGAGTACTCTCCTCGAGTTTCCTCGGAGAGGCCCCGAGAACACCCGCCGCTCGGGCTGCTCGTGTACGCGAGGGCTGGCTGGTGACCCAGTGCCGGGCCCTTTGCGTACGTTCGATCCCGAGCGCGCTCGCGCCTAAAACGGGTGGGGTGTGTCCGGGTCTTCGGGCGGCACTGTCGACCGTTCGCTTCGGGGCTTCGAGGGTGCTGGGTCGGTGCTGAATCTGACTCGGCTGGGTGGTCGGTCGATTGTGATGCGGCCGGTGGGGCTCACCCATTTCAGTGTCCCGCCCGGGAGTTGGGTAAGTTGCCAGTCACTGTGGTGCTTCAGGGAGTGGTGGGCTCGGCAGAGCAGTGCGAGGTTTGTGGTCGTGGTGGGTCCGCCGTCGGTGGCGGCGATTGTATGGTCGATGTCGCAGCGGTGGGCTGGGGCTCTGCATGCTGGGGCTCTGCAGTGGAGATCTCTCGCGGTGATGCGGCGTTGCATTTCCGGGGTGGGGGTGTAT
>NZ_FUID01000089.1 GCF_900163635.1 Leucobacter sp. 7(1)
ACACCGTCTACGGCCCGTTCGCGTCGGATGCGGAACTCACCGATGATCTCGACCTCACGGGTGCTCCGGTGCTGGCGGAGCTTACGACGCCGGCGAGGAACGGGGTGTACAAGCTCGGTTACTCGGATGAGGACAAGATCGTGCCGACCGAGCCCGGCTTTTACGTCCTCGTCACGGCCTTCGCGGGCGATGACCGGGTGCAGCCGTATGCGTCGTCTCCGGCGGATGTGCTGGAACGCTTCTACGTCCCACCCACCAATACTGAGGTGCCCGTGTCGGTGGTGACGCAGGCGACACCGGAAGCGTTCGTCGGTGAACCGTTCTCGGATACTGCGCTCGTGCAGGGCACGAAGATTCCCGACGGTTCCTATCTGGTGTTCCGCGCTTACGGACCCCACCCGGCAGACGCCGGAGCCGTGTGTGAATCGCCGTTCTATGAGAGCGAGGAGATCCCGATCACTCAGGCGGGTGTCTACCGTTCTGGCACCACCACCGTCACTGAGCCGGGGAATGTGTACTGGGTCGAATCCCTCTACAACGCCGACGGCGAGATCATCGCCGAAGGCGTCTGCGGTGCGCCGGGTGAGACGACGGTGGTGAAGGAGCACCCGGAGGAGCTGATCGTGAAAACGAACGCCGTGGCGACCGTGCAGCTTGGTGATCCGGCGCATGATGTCGCGACCGTCACCGGCACCGTCCCCGACGGGGCACGCCTGATCTTCGAGGCGTACCGGCAGGACAGTGACACCGCGACTTGCACCTCGGAAGACCTCGTCTTCACCTCCACCACGATTGATCTGGATGGGCCGGGTGAGTATCGCTCCGACGAGGTGATCTTCGAGACGGTCGGCATCTACTACTGGGTGGAGACCGTCACCGATGAGGACGGCACGATCCTGCACCGTGGGGTCTGCGGTGCACCGGATGAGACCACCACCGTCACCGACACTCCGGACGAACCAGGGAGACCGGGCACGCCGGGTGAGCTCGCTCACACCGGCGGCGGTGACTGGTGGCCGCTCGGTCTTGCCGGGGGGCTGATCGCTGCGGCCACCGGCGGGGTGCTGCTGTTCGGGCGTCGCCTCGCGATCGCCCGCGACCGCGCCGGATACGTCCGTGACGAGGACCTGTCGTTCGAGGAGTTCAAGGCCCAGTTCGAGGAAGCAAAGGAGGACTAACCCCAGGCTGCTGACCCGCCGGCGCCCCCATGGCGGGCCGGCACGGGAGGGCACGAACCACCCCCAGGTTCGTGCCCTCCCACCTGCGTTCCCGGGGCGGTACGAGCGCACCTGCCTGGCGACACCACTGCACTCCACCGAGAGGAACCCTGTGACGCCGAAGCCCCGCTACCGCCGCACCCACCCCGACCACCAACCCCCGAAAGCGCCGAAGCCGCCGAAGACTGAGCCCGGTGGACCGGTCGTCGTGCCGGTAGTGGAGTTCACCATCGACGCGGACAGTGCGATGACGGTCACCGTGGATGGGGTGCCGTATCTGCCGGAGCCGTTCGCTCCGGCCTGGCGACGCGACTCCTTCCCGACAATCCTCGACACCCTCACCGC
>NZ_FUID01000091.1 GCF_900163635.1 Leucobacter sp. 7(1)
GAGGTTCTCGTGATTTCAACCAGGCTCGCCGCTACCAACGTCCTGGCCGGGTACAGCTAGTCAGAGGCGCGGGGTGTGCTGGTGTCCGGGCCGCGTTCATGCGTCCCGGACACCACTCCGGAAAACTCTGTGCTGCGGGTTTGGTTGATCCCATCAGGGAATCCTCCGCTGACCTCGATTTCACGGTGGTTTTCCGCATGGTGTCAACGATTTCTCGGACGCGAATGTCGGTGGTTGCTGCTGTACTTGTCGCATGGCCATCAACCGAGGACGTCGGACCGCGCAGGAGCGGGCTCGCGCCCTGGCGCGTGTGCGTGCAGCGGATGCGTTGTTGGGGGAGCTTGAAGAGCTTGAGACCCGGCGTCGGGCGATGGACGCGGAGCAGCTTGTGCTGCTGGATCGTTTGCGTGAGGTGGCACTGAACTCCACAAACGGGGAGGCTGCGTGCGGGCCTGACACGGGGTCCGAAACCGATACCAGACCGGATGCTGACCCCGACGCAGATGCTGATGCTGATGCTGATGCTGATGCTGATGCTGATGCTGATGCTGATGCTGATGCTGATGCTGATGCTGATGCTGATGCGCTCTGGGCGGAGGCTGAGGGCATCGTGCGGGGCTTCGGGGTGGGCGGCGAAGTGTCGCATCGCTCGTTGCGGCTTGAAGTGTCGGCCGCCTTGGGGCAGAGCGAGCACGTGGTGGATCGCCTGTTGTCGCTCGCGTTTTCCGCGACGCATCTGTTCCCGGGGTCATTGGCTGCGCTGAAGTCGGGGGTGGTGTCGGGGGAGCACGTGCGGGTCATTGCGGATGCCGGGCAGGTGCTCGGCCAAGGGGAGTCCAGCACGGAGCGGGATCGACGTGCCCGGTATGAGTGTGAGGTATTGCGGGCCGCGGGGGAGGAAACGCCGAATCGGTTGCGGCCCATCGCACAGCGGATCGCTGCGGCGTTGTGTGAGTTGACTGTGGTGGAGCGACATCGTGAAGCGATGCTGCTGCGCGGGATGCGGGTTGTCGACGTGGGAGATGGGATGGCGGATCTGATTGTTCGGTTGGCGGCTGAAGATGCAGTTGCGGTGAAGGACCGGGTGACCCGGCTCGCCAAGAACGCGGTCGTGCGGGTCCACGAATCCGAGGATGGGACCGAGGCCGCTGCGGAGGATTCTCCTGGTGCTGCTGTGGAGTCAGCGCGAGACCCGCGAACGCTGGACCAGATTCGTGCTGATGTCCTGCGGGATGTGCTGCTGGGGCGGGATGTTCCTGGAAGCGCAGGTGTGCGAGGGCATATTCAGGTGATCGTGCCCGAGGGGCTACTGACAGAGCCTGCCGAGTACGACCCGGTGAAGTCCGGACGTCCGGGGCCTGGGAATCCGGTGGCATCGGGGCTTGACCCGCCGACAGTGGCAGCGGGTTCCGAGTCGGAAAATCAGGGCGCTGCACCTGCACCCGCACCCGCACCTGCATCTGCACCCGCGCGGGCGTTGGCGCGGGTCGGGGAACTTGTGGGGTTCGGGGTGATCGATACGGAGACGGCGAGCCGGCTTGCGGAGAGCGCGGAGGATCGTGATCGTGAGCGGGTTGCGGTGACTGGAGAGGGCACCGTGTTGCGGGTGGATCGATACGTGCCGAGCCCCGAGATACGTCGGCGCAAGCGCGCAGAGGATGTGCATTGCCGCGCACCGGGGTGTCGGGTCCCGGCGATCCGATGTGATCTGGACCACACCGTTGATGCGGCGCTCGGGGGCGCAACAAGCACAGACAATCTTGCGCATCTGTGCCGAGGGCATCATACGGTGAAGCATCATGGCGGCTGGGAAGTAACCCAGGAGAGCGCAGGAGTGGTGCGGTGGGTCAGCCCGACGGGGCGGGAGTATGTGCAGCGGCCACCGGGCCGCGTGCGGTTCGTATCGCTTCCTGTGCACTCGACCGAGATGCCCACACCGCGGGAACACGGTGCCGCGATCGCGGGACCGTCCCAACCAGAATCCGACTCACCCGAGGATGCGTGCCCATTCTGAGGAGCAGATCTCCGAAATGACACACGACGGGTGCAAATTCACCGGAGTTCGGGCGAAACCGCACCCTGTCGCGTCTCCTCCCTGGCAATGACAGGCTGGCTCCTTTCGGCTTATGTCGGCTCTCGCTGGCTCTTGCGGGCTCTCGCTGGCTCATGTCGGCTCTCGCTGGTTCTCCCCGGCTCACGTCAGCTCTCGCTGACTCGCGCCGGCTCTCGCGTGCGCGATGATGCGGTCCCGCACGAGCGCGAGCGCCGGCCAGGTATCGCGGCTAGACCGCGCATGCACAAAGGCTCGGAGGGTGACGCCGGGGCTGCGGAGCGGGAGGAGCGTGACTCCGGGCAGGAGCTTGCGATCCGCGGGGAGTAGCCCCACCCCCATCCCGGAACGAATAAGCTCTTGCGCAAGCTCAATATTGTCGACTTTGTGCGTGATGCGCAGAGGAAAGCCCTCTAACGAGGCGAGGATGCGCAGTGCGTCCTCGTCGGCGGTGTTGCGTGAGTTCCCGATCCACGTGTGTCCCTGATACGCGGAGAGCGGGCGGTCCGGGGCCGCAACCGGTGCGCCAGCCCCCACTGCGGGAGCGGGGCTCGGCACTCCCAGGCCCCACGGGGTTTCCCAGAGGGGCGTCGTGTGCCACTGCGTGGACTCCGGCATGGGTGCCAGATCGTAGTCATAGGTGAGCGCCACGTCGACGGTGTCGGAGGCCAGGAAGTCGAGCGCCTCGCGCGGCTCATACTCGTGGATCTCAACGCTGACCGCGGGGTGTGTGCGCGTGAGCTCGCGCACCACCGGGAGTACGGTGCGCCGGACCGCGCCCGCAAAACCTGCCACGCGCACCGTACCCGAGGGCTCGCCCGCCGGATCGAGGTCGAGTCGTGCACGCTGCACTTCGGCAAGAATCGTTGCCGCGTGCTCCGCGAGACGCCGGCCGGCCGGGGTGAGCCGCACACCGCGGCCTGCCGGGAAAATGAGTTCCGTCCCGAACTCGTGCGCGAGCACGGCGATCTGCTGCGACACCGTCGATGTCGAGGTCCCGAGCACATCGGCAACGGCGCGCATTGACCCGAGACGCGAGAGTTCAAGCAGGAAAGTCAGACGGCGAGTATCCATAATTCATATTGTCCAGGATTCCTGGACGTATCGTCCAGTTCCGTCACGTGGACGTGGATGGCAGGATTTGATCTACTGGGCACATGGCAGCAACTTCTTCGCGCAACGCCCGGGTAGGCACCGCTCTCGCGGTCGGATCAATGGGCTGCGTGCAGGTGGGACTTGCGGTCTCCGTCGACCTCGCGAACACGCTCGGCGCGACCGGCGTCGTGTGGCTCCGCCTCATGTTCGCGGCACTCATTCTCCTCGTCGTTGCGCGCCCTTGGCGAGCGCGCTTCACGCGGCGCTCCCTGCTGACCTGCGTGCTACTTGGCGTCGCGAGCGCTGGGATGACGATCTTCTTCATGGCCGCGGTCATGCGGATCCCGCTGGGCACCGCGAGCGCGCTCGAATTTCTTGGGCCACTGGGTGTGGCTGTCGCTCGGGGGCGGGGACGCGGTCGCCTGTGGGCGCTCGTGGCTGCCGTGGGAGTGCTCGCGCTCACTGAGCCGTGGAAGGGCACAGTTGACGGGCTGGGCATCGTCTTCGCGTTGGCCGCTGCCGTGTGCTGGGGCGGTTACATCTTGCTCACGCAGCGGGCGGGCGATACCGTCACCGGTCTTCAGGCACTCGCGATTTCCTTCCCGACTGCCGCACTCGTGTCAAGCTTCACGATCACGCCCGAGCTCTTCCCGTTGCTCACTTGGCCGATGCTTGCCGCGGGGTTCGGCCTCGCGCTGCTGCTGCCAGTTGTCCCGTTCTCGCTCGAGTTCCTGGCGCTGCGACGGTTGGATGCCGCGACGTTTGGCACACTGATGAGCCTGGAACCCGCGATCGCGCTCCTCGTGGGCTTCGTGGCGCTCGGGCAGGTGCCGCAGCCACTCGCTGTAGTCGGACTCGTGTTGGTGATTGTGGCGGGGATCGGCGCGTCCCGCTCAGGGGGACGCGAGCCAGTTGAGCCGGGCGACCGCAGCTAACGTGGTGACGGGGGGAGTACCCCGCACACGCGTGTGGCCCCGGATCTCTGAGAGATCCGGGGCCACACGAAATATGTCGCCTAGGAAGCGCGGCGAGCGCGAGCTGCGCGACGCTTCAGCGCGCGGCGCTCATCCTCGCTGAGGCCGCCCCACACGCCCGAGTCCTGGCCGGTGTCCATCGCGTACTGGAGGCACATCTCCGTCACGGTGCACCGTGCGCACACCGACTTCGCACGCTCGATCTGCTCGACCGCCGGGCCCGTGTTCCCCACAGGGAAGAAGAGTTCGGGGTCTACAGTGAGGCACGCGGCCTGTTCACGCCAATCCATTTGTGTTCTCCTTAGTACGACGCACACGCGCGAATCAGCAGAGACTGGATAGTCTAGAATTCGCGCCGCGATTACCTGATACGTGGCTGAGAATGCTCACGTCGGTGTGCGCGAAACTCGACGGAATATATAGTTTCACGGATACAGATGCAAATCAATAGCCAATTTGCAATTGTCTGGAAAGAGAGCCGAAATGACCGCGACACCTCCTGCTTACCCGAGAATCCGAGCGGGGTGGATCGTGCTGCGCATTGTGCTGCTGCTCGAAGCGATCGGCGGTGCTTGGCTCGTCTGGAACGTGGTCCAGGGAATGTTCGCGGCAGGGGATGAACCGATCGGAGACCGGATCATCCTGCTCGTCGCATGCGTCCTGTGGTGGGGCTGGATCCTGATCACCGCCTGGGGTGCGCGCCGCGCTCGTCCGGGCTGGGTGCGCAGTTCCGCGATCACGATCCACGTGCTGCTCTTCGCCGCGGCTACTGGCATCCTGCAGGGCCTGATCGGCCCACAGACTGTCCTGGGTCTTGAGCTCCTCGTGCTCGCCTTCGCTGGCTTCGTCGCGGCGCTGCTGGCGCGCCCCGATGCTCCGGAGATTCCCGAGGGGGAGTAGCCTCCCCCTCGGAGGAGCGCTACGCGGCGTCTGCCCCGACGAGCTTCCGGACGCGAGCGACGTGGCCGGTCGCCTTGATGTTGTAGAGCGCGTGGCTGATCTTGCCCGCCTCATCGATGATGAATGTGGAACGAATGACGCCCTCGACAATCCGGCCGTAGCTGTTCTTCTCGCCGTACGCCCCGTATGCCTCGTGGACTGTGTGCTCGGGGTCGCTCAGCAGCGGGTACTCGAGCGCATCGCGGTCCGCGAACCGGCGCAGCTTCTCGACGGAATCCCGGGACAGGCCGAGCACACGGTATCCCGCGGCCGCCAAGGGTGCGGTGGACTCCTGGAACTCGCAGGCCTCGGTGGTGCAGGCGGGAGTCATCGCCTGCGGGTACACGAACAGGATGACCTTCTCGCCGCGATAGTCAGCGAGTGAGCGGGTCACCCCGTCCTGGTCGGGGAGCGAGAAATCGGGGGCGGCTTGGCCGGCTTCGAGGATCACACGTTCAGTCATGCGACCAGCCTAGCGAGCGCGACTGACACACTGGCGCTACTTCAGGAGTCGCCGCAGTGATTCGACTCGCAGCGCTCCCATCTCATCGAGCCGACCGTCCGCAATCGCCGCGTCGAGCTCGCAATCCGGGGCATCGTCCTGGTGAGTGCAGCCGCGCGGGCAGCGCAGGATCAGTTCTGCCAGATCAGTGAAGCCGCGCAGGATCCCGTCGCTCGTGACGTGCCCCAGTCCGAAGGAGCGCACGCCAGGGGTGTCGATGACCCAGCCCGCGTCGCCACCGTCGGCGCCCGGAGTCTCGGCGCGCAGCGCGACCGAGGACGAGGACGTGTGGCGGCCGCGTCCGGTGACCTCGTTGACGTGGCCGGTGGCGCGCCCGGCCTCGGGCACGAGCGCGTTGATGAGTGTGGACTTGCCCACGCCGGAGTGGCCCACGAACACTGTCGTCTTCCCAGCGAGTGCGGCGCGGATCTCCGCCAGTGGCTCGGCACCCTGTGCAGAGCGGAACACGGGCACCTCGAGCGCCGCGAAGTGCGCGAGGAACGGCTCGGGGTCAGCGAGGTCGACTTTGGTGATGCAGATGAGTGGCTGGATTCCGGCGTCGTAGGCGGCCACGAGATAGCGGTCAACGAGCCGCACTCGCGGCTCTGGGTTTGCCGCGGCGACCACGATCAGCATCTGGTCGGCGTTCGCGACCATGATCCGTTCCACCTGATCGCTGTCGTCGGCGCTGCGGCGCAGCAGGGTGCGGCGCTCTTCGATGCCGACGATCCGGGCGAGCGTGCCCTCATCGCCGCTCGTGTCGCCGACAAGCTGGGCGCGATCCCCGATCACGATGGGGGTGCGGCGCAGCTCGCGGGCGCGCGCCGCAACGATGTCGCGTTCTGCGGGGTCGCTCGGGTCGGCACCGGCGGGCACGAGCGCGGCGTAGCGTCCCCGGTCCACGCCGGTCACCATCCCGATCACCGCGTCATCATGATCAGGGCGGCGTTTGGTGCGCGGTCGATTCGCCTTGGGGTTCGGGCGCTCGCGCACGCGGTGGTCGGCGTATTCCCCGTAGGGGCCGTCTTCGTCCTCGTCATCCGGGGTCAACCAGCTCACAATTAGAACCCTCCGAGAAAGCGAAGGGCGGAACTGTTCGGTTGTTCCGCGGATTCTGCATGCCCGGGGAGCATCCGCTGCCACAGCTCAGGGAATTCGGGCAGTGTCTTCCCGGTGCTCGCGATGTCCTCGACCTCGACGCCGGGCACGCGCAGACCGATCAGCGCGCCGGTTGTCGCCATACGGTGGTCGGCGTAGCTGTGCCAGACGCCACCGTGCAGGGCTGCCGGGGAGATCCTGATTCCGTCGGGCAGTTCCTCAGCGTCCCCGCCGAGCCCGCGGATTTCGGCGACGAGCGCGGCGATGCGATCGGTCTCGTGGTGGCGGATGTGGCCGATCCCGGTGATCTCGCTGGCGACGCCGTCGCTCCCGTCAGTCCCGTGCGCGGCGAGCGCGGCGAGCCCGATGAGCGTCGGTGCCAGCTCGCCCGCCTCGGGGATGTCGAGCCGCACCGCGCGCAGGGTGCCGTCGCCGGTGGCGGTGACCGAGCCATCCGGGTTCGCGGTCACGGTCGCCCCGAATTCGGGCAGCAGCTCGCGGAGCTGATCGCCCACCTGCGTGGTGGTACCGGGCCAATTGGGGACGGTGACGCTCCCGCCCACGGCGAGTGCGGCCGCCAGGAAAGGCGCGGCGTTGGAGAGGTCGGGTTCGATCGTGATGTCGAGCGCCCCGATTGGGCCGGCTGCGACCCGCCACTCGCCGGGTGCGGGGGAGTCTGCCGTAACGCCGCGGGCGCGCAGCGCGGCCAACGTCATTTCGATGTGCGGGACACTGGGCAGCCTGTCGCCGGTGTGCACAACGTGCACGCCCTCGTCGAACCGGGCACCCGCGAGCAGCAGCGCGGACACAAACTGGCTCGAGAGTGAGGCGTCGAGTTCGACGCGCCCCCCGCGCAGTGATCCGGTGCCGTGCACAGTGAAGGGGAGCGCACCGCGCCCCTCGTCCGCGATGTCGGCACCCAGCGCGCGGAGCGCATCAAGCAGGGGGCGCATGGGGCGCTTCCGGGCGTACGGGTCTCCGTCGAATGCGACGGGGCCGAGAGCGAGGGCCGCGAGCGGCGGCACGAAGCGCATCACGGTGCCGGCAAGGCCGCAGCCGATGCTCGTGGATCCGGCAAGCTCGGCCGCTGGGGAGATGCTGAGGTCGGCACCAAATGCGCGGTCGCTCGGGATCTCAGCGATCTCGGTCCCGAGCGCGCGGAGCGCGTCGATCATGAGCGCGGAATCCCGAGAATGCAACGGAGCGCGCAACGTCCCTGGACCGTCCGCGAGCGCGGCGAGGACAAGCTCCCGGCCGGTCAGTGACTTCGAGCCGGGGAGCGCGACGTGCGCGCTGATGGGGCCCGCGGTGGTGGGAGCGGGCCAGTGCGGCACAGCCTCGTGGGTGCCTTCGCCGGCCCGTACTGCGTCGCCGTCTTTGCCAGGGTTCAGTTTTCCTATCAGCATCCCCACTGAGTCTACCGGCATGGCTCCGCCACGCCTCCCAGCCGAGGTCCGAGTAGGATCGGGTACGTGACTGAGACTGCAGATCAGGCGACGCTCGAACGCCGCTTCACCGACGAGGCGCTGCCCTTGCTCGATCAGCTGTATGGCGCTGCAATGAAGATGACGCGCAATCCGCAGGACGCGCAAGACCTCGTGCAGGAGACCTTCGCGAAGGCGTTTGCCGCGTTCGCCTCGTTCCAAGAGGGGACGAACCTCAAGGCGTGGCTGTACCGGATCATGACAAACGCGTACATCAATACGTACCGGAAGAAGCAGCGCGAACCGTATCTCGGCGTTGTCGAGGAGCTGGAGGACTGGCAGCTCGGCGGCGCGGAGTCGACCACGGCGATGTCTTCGCGTTCCGCGGAGGCCGAAGCGATCGACCGGACGCCGGACACGGTCGTGTCGGATGCGCTCAATGCGCTCCCCGAGGATTTCCGGATGGCGGTCTACCTCGCGGACGTGGAGGGCTTCAGCTACCAGGAGATCGCCGACATTGCGGAGGTCCCGATTGGGACGGTGATGAGTCGATTGCACCGCGGGCGTGCCAGGCTCCGACAGTCACTTGGGGAATACGCACGCGAGCAGGGCGTTGGACTCGGTAAGGAACGTGCACAGAAGTCAACCGCAGCGAAGGGAGATACGCGATGAGCGATTGCGATTGCGAGACAGCCCAGAAGAATCTGTACGAGGTGCTGCGCGGTGAGCTGTGTGCGGAGGAGTCCGCGCCGATTCGCGAGCACATCGAGCAGTGCCCGGGGTGCCAGAACGAACAGAACGTGTGCGAACGCCTCACCGAGGTTGTGCGTCGCACCTGTGAGGACGAGCGTGCGGACAGCGCACCCGTGGATCTGCGTGACGCGATCCTGAGCAACCTCCGCGCGGGCTAAGCGGGCTAGACGTCCTCGGATTGCGCACCGAGCAGCGGCCGGAGTACAGCGGCCAGTTTGATCGGCGCTGCCTCATGCAGATTGTGCGGGCCTTCGAGACCTACAACGGTGCTCCCGGGCAGCTGATCAGTCCACTCGGCGGCGAGCGTGTCGCTGACCATGCCCGCCGAAGCGCGGACAAGCGTGACCGGCAGTTCGAGCGACTGCAGCGAGCCCCACACTGGAGCGTAGGGGTACGGGTCGTCGCTCACCGAGATGCCCTCCAAATGCGCAAAGTGGTGAGTCCATTCGAGCCGCCCGTCGGGGCGTCGTCGTGTATTCAACGCGACGCCGCGTGTCAGCGCCTCCCTGTGTGAACCGATACCGAACCGCACCGCGCGATCCACGATCTCGTCAATGGTTCCGAAGTCGCGCTGCCCCGCAATAAACTCGGCGACCGCCCCGGCATCACCACTTGGAGAGACACCGGGAGTGATGTCGACGATCACGAGCGCGCGCACAAGCTCGGGTCTGGCCGCAGCCACGAACGCCGCGGTCAGGCCACCAAGCGAGTGGCCGAGCAACACCACCGGATCCGGTGCCAACGCCTCGAGGGCGGTCGCCACATCGATCGCAAGGTGATCCGGGCGATAGTCGGCGTCGGCGCGCCAGTCGCTGCGTCCGTGACCGGGGAGATCCAGGGCGAGCGCCGGCACGTCGAGTGCCAACAGCATGGGGTCGAAGCTGTGCGCATTGAGGCCGGCGCCGTGCAACACGACCACACGGGGTGGCTGTGCCGGATCAAAGGCGAGCCCGCTGAGCGCGCGTCCGTCGCCCACGGGGACGGCAACGCGGCGCACCTCGGGGAGCGGTGCCGAGCGCCCCACCCGCGCGGCATCACCCGCGAGGAACCGGAACTCGTCGTCGTTGGTATCGGGGCCGGGGCCGGGGAGAACGTCGCTGCTCATGCGCTCAGTGTAGGGGGTGGGAGCCTCGCAGGTACCCGCCGTCGCGCAGGCCTGCCTCAACCTCAAAGCGATTGCGCTGCGGATTCCGGCCGGCGAGTGCGTAGAGGAATGGCAGAGCGAGGCCGTAATGCCGCCACTGCTCGCGGTGGACCCGCTCGTGGCGAAGCACTGCGGGGCGGACATTCTGATCCGTCAGATAGCACGCCCCCACGCAGCTGCCGCCGCGCCCAAACGTCCATTTCGGCATACCTCGAAATACCCACAGGCCGTCGTGCCGCTCGACGCGCCCGGTACTCCAGATTGAGCCCCAGACGAATCCGACGCACGTGGCGTACAAGTATCCGAGTCGTGCGAGCGGGAGCGGGCGGCGACCGGTCGTGACCCGGGTGCTCAACTGTGTGGTCTGATCGGCGGTGCGGTGTGCACCGTCTGCCCGGCTCACTCCGCCGCCCGCGTGGTGCCGGAAGTGAGGGCGGCCAAGACGCGCAGCACCGTCGGCTGATCCTCGGCGGCGCCCTCGGGGCTCGCCGGGGCAAACTCGCTGATCGCCGCGCCCACGAGCGGTACCGCGGCGACTGCCGCACGCACGGCGGTGGTGAGCTCGGCGATACTCAGGCCAAACGGCACCGCGGTGTGCACCGACGCAAACTCGGCCGGATCGAGCACGTCGAGGTCGATGTGGATGTACAGCCGGTCCGCGTCTCCGATGGCCGCCAGCACCGCTGCGGAGAGCGACTCGGCGTCGTCCTGCGGGGAGATTTGCCGGATCCCGCGCTGGGCAATCTCGGTGCGCTCCTCGGGGTCGATCTCTCGAGTACCGACGAGCACCGTGCGCGCTGGATCGATGGGGTGGCGTGACGTGAGATCGGGTGCCCCGTCCCCGAGCGCGTGGCGCAGCGTCATCCCCGACGCGGCACCCGAGGGGGAAGTGCTGGGGTGCTGCAGATCGGGGTGCGCGTCGAACCAGAGGACGGCGAGCGTGCCGGATCCTGCGGCCGCGTGTTCCAGGCCTGCGAGCGACGCCGCGCAGTCCCCGCCCAGCACGATCGGAATGTCGTACCCGTTCGCAGCGCTTGCCGCAATTGCGGTCCGAGCTGCGGTGCGAGCCTGGACCAGGCTGCTGAGTCGGGCCACAGGCGTGCCGAGCGCGTCACCAGCCTCGAGCGGCACAGCCACGTCAGTGCGAGCCGCCACCGGGAGATCTTCGCGGAGCAACGCGGCACCCTCCGCGATTCGCATGGCGCGCGATGAGGACGAGCCCTGCCACTCGGGCATCACCAGAAATGCGGGTTTTGACACCGGTACCTCCCTGCACGCGTGTTCCGGGATCCCAATAGTACTCCGGCAGCGCTGGCGACCCGCGGTGGCGACAGGACGGTACGCGACGGGCGAACGCGGTACCGAGAATGGGCGCTGCTGTGAGCCGGTGCTGCTGTGAGCCGACGGTGCTGTGAGCCGACGGTGCTGCGGGCCGGCGCGGCCGCTAGCCGACGGTGACGAAGTCGATGAGGTGTTCGACCCGGCCCACAAGCTCGGGCTCAAGGTCACGGAAGTTGCGCACGCGCCCGCGGATCCGGGACCAGGCGTCCGCAATGTCCGCCTGCTCATCGGCCGGCCAGCCCAGGGCCAGGCAGATACCCTTTTTCCACTCGATGCTGCGCGGGATCGTCGGCCACGCCTCGAGCCCCACCCGGGCGGGCTTCACCGCTTGCCAAATGTCTACAAAGGGGTGTCCCACGATCAACACGTTCGCGCCGTGCGGGCCGCGCGCGATCGCCTCGGCGATCCGAGACTCCTTGCTGCGCGGCACCAGGTGATCGAGTAGCACGCCGGCTCGCCGCTCGGGGCCCGGCCGGAACTCAGCGAGGACCTCCTCCAGATTGTCCGCACCCTGCAGTAACTCCACGACGACGCCCTCGACGCGGAGATCGTCACCCCACACCTGTTCGACGAGCTCGGCGTCATGCTTGCCCTCCACAAAAATCCGGCTCGGCATCGCAACTTTCGCCCGCTGCTGTTCGGCCGCGAACGAACCGGACGCCGTGCGCTGGCGGCCCGCGGGCCTCCGTTGCGGCATCACGAGGCGTACAGGCACACCGTCGATCAAGAAGCCGTCAGCAAGGGAGAATGCCCGTACCTTCCCGCCGAAGTCTTCGAGCTGCACCAGGCCGTCGCGGGCACCCACCACGGCCCCGCAAAACTCAGTCTCGGTGTGTTCGAGCACGAGACCGCGAGCGAGCGGTACTTCCCGTCGCTCCACAGGGCCGCGCCGCGGCTTCATACGGGCCAGGGGATCGCCGTCATACCGCTCATCGAACACGCCCCAAATCTTAGCCGCATTCAGGAGCCTGATAGCGTACAGCGGTGAGCAGCACCGACGAACAGGGTCCCAGACCGCGCCGTTCTGTCTTCGTGGATCTGAGCCCGCTTCGGGAAAGCCCCGCCTTCGCGAAACTCTGGACCGGGACCTCGGTCGCGCAGATCGGCGCACAGGTCACGATCGTCGCCGTCGGCCTCCACGTCTACGCGCTGACAGGGTCCACGCTCGCCGTGTCGTTCGTCGCGCTGTGGGCGCTCGGGCCCATGATCCTTGCCGGCTTTGTGGGCGGTGCGCTCGCAGACACCTTTGATCGCCGGCTCGTCTCCCTCGTCACCGCGATCATTGCATGGGGCAGCATCTGCACAATGACGGTGATCTCGTTCCTCGACGTGACGGCCACCTGGCCCTACTACGCGCTCGCCGCCGTCAACGCTGCTTCGGCAACGATCCTGGGGGCGACCCGCGGCGCGATCCTGCCCCGCTTACTGCCGCCGCAGCTGCTCCCGGCGGCCGCGGCATTGAGCGGGATCACGATGGGTCTCGCGATCACCGTGGGACCTGCGGTTGCGGGTGTGCTCGTTGCGACGGTCGGCTTCTCCTGGACCTACCTGCTCGACGCGGTGCTCTTCACGGGAGCGTTCCTCGGGATTCTGAGCCTGCCCGCGATGGTGCCGGACGGCGAACGGCGATCCCTCGGGCTCGGCTCTGTGCTTGAGAGCCTGCGGTTCCTGCGCACCGCACCCAATGTGCGCGCAACCTTCGTGTGGGATCTCGTCGCCATGACCTTCGGTTCGCCCCGCGTTGTGTTCCCCGCGGCCGGTGCGCTCGTGCTGGGTGGGGGACCAGTGACTGTCGGGATCCTCACCGCATCGTTCGCCGTGGGGGCGCTCCTCAGCGGACTCTTCTCCGGCCCGCTCGGTTCCGTTCGGCGGCAGGGCCGCGCCGTGACGCTTTCGATTGCGGCATTCGGTGCCTGCACTGCACTCTTTGGCGTGGTGCTCCTCGCCACGATGCTGATCCGGGGCAACACCCCGCCAAATCAGCCCGTGGTCCTCGCCATTGTGCTCGCCGGCGTCGCGCTCGCTGGGACGGGGGCCGCCGACAACGTGAGCGCGGTGTTCCGCACCACGATTCTGCAGACCGCGGCCCCCGACGATGTCCGCGGCCGGATGCAGGGGCTCTTCTACGTGGTTGTGGCGGGTGGCCCGCGCGTCGGTGACCTCCTGGCCGGTGGGCTCGCCACGCTCATCGCTCTGTGGGCCCCGCCGCTGCTCGGCGGCATCGTCATCTGCGGCACGATGCTTGTGCTCGCCCGCACGGCACGCGGCTTCATGCGCTACGACGCGCACCATCCGACGCCGTAGCGGACTGCTACGGTGCTGGGTATGAGCAACGAAGCCCCCGTCACACCCGCCAGCCCCGAGCCGCTTGTCCTTGCGCGTCGCGTCGGTGCCGTCACCCACCTCACCCTGAACCGGCCGCGTGCCATCAACGCGCTGTCGGGGGAGATGTTTCGGCTGCTTGCCGTGGCGCTCCGCGAGGTGCGCGACGCGGTTGCTGTGGGGCAGTCGGTACCCGGTGCCATCGTAATCGATGGGGCGGGGGAGCGCGGATTCTGCGGTGGCGGCGACATTAAAGAGCTGTCCGGGAAGGACGCGCCGCGCATCCTCGCACTTGAGTACGCGGTCGACAACTGGGTCGCGACCGCACCCGTCCCGGTCGTCGCGATCATGGACAGGATCGCGATGGGCGGCGGGATTGGGCTCGGCGGGCACGCTTCGCACCGCGTCGTCACCGAACGCAGCCGCCTGGCAATGCCCGAGGTGCGCATCGGCATTGCGCCCGACGTCGGGGGCCACTTGCTGCTCGCCCGGGCCCCCGGCCGGCTGGGGGAGCTCCTCGCGACGACCGCGGGGGAAATGAACGCCGCGGACGCGATCGCGCTTGGCTTCGCTGATTACTATGTGCCGAGTGAGCGGCTCGAAGCACTGCGTGATGCGCTTGTCGCGGGTGAGGACCCGACCGTTGCGTGCGCGCGTTTTTCGGCACCGGTGCCGGGGGAGTCAGCGGTCCGCGCCACGGCAGACTGGTGGGATCCCATTGCGGACGCCGCGCTCAGCGAGAATTCCGTAGCTGGCGGATCAGTCGGAGCTATCGCCGCGGCAGCGGCCGCGCGTCTGATTGCGGCACTCGAGGCCAGTGAACTCGCCGAGGCCCGCGCGGTTGCGGCGACGATTCGCGCGATGTGCCCGACCTCGGTCGCGGTCACGCTGGCGCAGCTCGCCCGGACCCGTGCAGAAGGCCTCGACCTTGCCGCGGTACTGACCGACGACCTCCGGGTGCTCGGCCGGCTCGCCCCGATGCCGAACTTCACGGAGGGAGTGCGGGCCCAGGTAATCGATAAGGATCGCAACCCGGTCTGGCGGCCTGCGACGATTGAGCAGCTTGACGTCGGGGAGCTCAACGCGATCCTCGATCTCAGTTACGGTCCCGCGGAGTCGCCGTTGGACTTTGATCCGGCGCTGCCCGTCGCGGCGTAATCGCCTCGGGGGCTTCGGCACCGGGTTCGGCCGGTTGCCAGCCGCGAGACACGTCGACCCAGCCCTCGGCCCCGGCGAGGCGCGCGAGCGCGTCGACCGCGATCTCAACGGCAGAGGTCGCCGTCCCCGCGGCGGGGAACACTGTCGGGAAGCGACGCAGGGACTCGTCAAGGAACACGCGCGCGTGTTCCGCGGGTGCAAACGGACACACCCCACCAATGGGATAGCCGGTGAGCGCGAGCACCTCGTCGCCCTGGAGCATCCGGGGCTTCGCGCCGAACGCGCGCTTGAACTGGCCCCCGTGGACTCGCGCGTCGCCCGCCACAACAACCATGATGGCGCGACTTGCGTCCGCGGGATCAGTGAAGCCGAGCGTTTTGGCGATCCGCCCGGGTTCGGTCCCGACCTTCTCCGCCGCGAGTTCCACGGTTGCGCTGGACTCCGCGAACTCCAGAATCTCGCCCGTCCATCCCTGCGCGCTCAGGTGTTCGCGTACGCGCGTGGTTCCCATGTGACGTCCTCTCTTCGGTGAGGCTTCCACACTATCCGGCGCGGGGTTGGGTCTCCGCTCAGTTGTCGGTGAGTGGCATGGCGTCCTCCCCGAAGCGGACCCCATCGCGTTCCAGGCGTTCCCGGGCGGCGTGGTGCACCACGCCGCGGCGCGCCGGGTTCGGCTCGAGGAGCGTCAGGAGAGTACCTCGCGCAGTATTCGGATGCTCCGCGACAGCGATGCGCACGCTCCAGAATCTATCGGTGGCAAAGCGCGCCAAAATCGCAGGGCTCGCGTCGGGATTCATCGCCGCGGTGTTCCGGATCGACTGGTTGGGATCCGTCAGAAACGGCTCCAGCTCCGCATCTGAGCTGGCACCCTGCGCGCGAGTGTGGCGCTCCTGCTCGGCGGCCCGCTCCTCGGGTGTTTTTCGCTTGCCCACTGTGGTGCTCCTTCTCGTCGACCGATGTGCCTAGTGGGGGTCGCCGATGCAGAACTCGTTGCCGTCCGGGTCCGCGAAGGTATCCCACGAAAACCCCTCTTCGCCGCGACGGCCGAGGTGGGTGGCACCCGCGGCGGTCCACTCGGCGACGAGCGCGTCGCGGTCGACATCAGGGGTGCGGTCAAGATCAAGGTGGACGCGGTTCTTGCCCGGGGTCGGCGTGTCAACCTTCTGGAAGCCAAGCGCCACCGGGGTGTCGGGTGCCTGCACCATGCAGAACCAGCCGTCCACGTCCTGCGCAACCTCGCCACCCAGGCGCTCCGCCCACCAGGCCGCGAGCGCCCGCGCGTCGGGGGTGTCGATGGTGATCATGCTCACGCGAATCATGCGGTCCTCCGGGTGCCGGGGCCGCGGCTGCCGCCCACTCCCTCCACCGTAGCGGGAGGGTGACCTCGGCGAAACGTCCGCGATCCCGCACCGTGCGCGCCGTGGCCCGGCCTGCCTGCCTGCCCGGCCTGCCTGCCTGCCCGGCCTGCCTGCCTGCCCGGCCTGCCTGCCTGCCTGCCTGCCTGCCTGCCTGCCTGCCTGCCTGCCTGCCC
>NZ_FUID01000003.1 GCF_900163635.1 Leucobacter sp. 7(1)
GGGTCTGTCGGAAAGTTTGTGTGTGAGGGGTTCGGCGTGATCGGTTCGGCTTCGGTCGGACGGGAAGATGAATCACGTCATGAGCACTGAATTGAAGACAACAACTGAGCAATCCGAGACCGTCGATCTGCGAACCGGGGAGGTCCTTCCTGCGCCGCCGAATATCACCGCGGTCGCGGAGCAACTCGTGGCCGCCGCTCGTGGTCAAGGGATCGAACTGACTGGCCCGAACGGGCTGCTGACGGGACTGACCCGGCAGGTCCTGCAGTCCGCGTTGGAAGCGGAGCTGACCGAGCACCTCGGCTACGACCCGGGCGATCGGGTCGGGAAGCAGACGCCGAACAGCCGGAACGGATCCACGCCGAAGACGGTGCGGACCGAGATCGGCGATCTCACGATCCAGGTCCCGAGGGACCGGGCGGGCACGTTCGCGCCGGTGGTGGTGCCCAAGCATCAGCGCCGGATCGCGGGGTTCGACGAGGCGGTGATCTCGCTGTATGCGAAGGGCATGACCACCGGCGATATCGCCAAGCACCTCTCCGATCTCTACGGATCAGACGTCTCTCATGATCTGGTGTCGACGGTGACCGACAAGGTGCTCGGCGACATGCAGGAATGGCAAGCCCGTCCGCTGGACCTCGTCTATCCCGTGGTTCTGATCGACGCGCTCGTGATCAAGGTCCGCGACGGGCAGGTCGCCAACCGGCCTGTCTACGTCGCTGTCGGCATCGATCTCGAGGGTCACCGTGACGTTCTCGGGTTGTGGTGGATGGGACCGACCGGCGGGGAGGGCGCGAAGCAGAGGATGAACATGCTCACGGAGCTGCGCAACCGTGGTGTCGCCGATGTCTGCATCGTCTGCCGCGACGGACTCAAAAGCCTCCCCGATGCGATCACCGCGATCTGGCCCCTCGCAACGGTGCAGCAGTGTGTCGTGCATCTCGTGCGGAACTCACTTCGATACGCGTCGAAGAAGTACTGGTCCAAGATCACCGGGCAGCTCCGCGAGGTCTATACCGCTCCGACCATCGCAGCGGCCGAGGCGAGATTCGCGGAGTTCGCCGAGCAATGGCGGAGCCTGTATCCGGCGATGACCCAGATGTGGGAGAGCGCGTGGGGCGAGTTCGTGCCGTTCCTGAAGTTCCCGCCCGAGATCAGACGCCTCATCTATACGACCAATGGGATCGAGTCGCTCAATGCCAGGTTCCGGCAGGCCACGAGACGCCGCGGGCACTTCCCCAACGAGCAGGCGACGATGAAGGTGCTCTACCTGACGGTGCTCGAGCGGCGCCCGAATCGCACGAACCCGACCGGGCAGATCGCCAGCTGGAAAGCTATCCCGAATACCCTGTCCATCACCTACGGCGACCGCCTAGGAATCAACTAAGCCGAAGCCCCATACACAAAGGAACGGACAGACCCA
>NZ_FUID01000078.1 GCF_900163635.1 Leucobacter sp. 7(1)
GGGCCCAGGGGAGGACCCAGGGGAGGGAGAGAAATGCTCCCTAGATGCGGTGCAACTCCCGGCGGGGGCGGACCGCGACGTCGGTGAGCTGCACATCGGCGGGGGCGTCGACCACGAAGCGCACCGCGCGGGCCACCGAGCTCGGCTGCACGTAGTTCTCCGGGTGGTACGCCTCCGCTGGGATCAGCCCACGCAGCATCTCGGTGTCGGTCTGACCAGGCGCGACGGTCGTGACGCGGAGGAAGTGCGGCTCCTCGTCGATGCGCAGCACATCGGCGAGACCGCGCAACGCGTGCTTGCTTGCGGTGTACACAGCGCTTCCGGCCGCCGGCTGCGTGCCCGCGCCGGATCCGATGAAGATCACGGTGCCCCTGGCGGCGCGCAGCAGGGGAAGCGCAAACCGGGTGAGTGTCGCGGGAGCGGTCACGTTGATTGCGAAGTGAGCGGCCCAGTCTGCGGGAACTGCCGCGTCGACCCGCAGCGACTGTGCAATCGCCGCGGCGTGCACGATCACGTCAAGCCGGTCGATGCTCGCCATCCGCGCCGCGAGTGTGGCTTCATCGGTGAGGTCGAGCTGCCAGATCTCACCGTCAGTGTCGGCGGCCACGGCGGCGAGCCGTTCGGCGTTACGGCCCACCAGGATCACGCGGTGCGTGCGGCTGAGATCCCGCGCGATCTCGGCCCCCATTCCGCCGGACGCTCCGGTGACAAGCGCGGTGGGGCGGGCAACTGACATGAGGAACTCCTTGGAGCCGAAGCTGTCGAAATTGTCGGCGCGGGAACCCCCCGCCGGTCACCGCACAGCCTACGCGTCGGCCGCCGCAGCTTCGGCCCGTGCGCGACTGCGGTACTCACTCGGCGTGACCCCGAGCACCGCGCGAAACTCGGTCGCAAAGTGCGCGTGGTCGGCGTAACCCAGCTCAGTCGCAAGCGCGGCAAGACTCGACGCCGGTCCCGCCGCGGTTGCGCCCGTGCCGTCATGCCGAAGTCTCTCAGCGGCTTCCTGCAGCCGCCGGCGGCGGATCATCGAGTGCAGGGACAGGCCAAAGAAGCGTTGAGCCACGCGCTGGAGCGTGCGAGCCGAGGCATGGAGCCGTTCGGGAAGTTGATCTGCCCGAGTGAGCGCCGGGTCTCCCAGCGCGTCCGCGAGCGCGTTCGCAAGCCTGCCTTCCGTGCCCACCGGCGGAACGACGGAGGCCACCCACGCAGACAGCGCGGTCACGGCGGTCGCGCGCCGGTCTTCGCCGGACTGCGCCCGATCCGTCATCGCCGCGACGACCTGGGCGTGCAACGCAGCCGCAGACACGGGTGCAGCCGCGTCGCGCAGCGCCGCGGGATCCGGCAGCAGCGCCGGCACCGCGGCCGGCCGCAGCAGCGCGCCTACGGCCCAGCCGGTCCCGGTCAGAACACGCTCGGAGCGCCGGGTGGGCGGCCCGACAACGGTGACGCCCGCGGGTTCGACGACGAGATTGCAGGCGGGAAACGGGAGGATCTCCTGGCGGGATGCGACACCGTCAGGGAGCGACCACTCGGGGATCCAGAACCATCGGACGCGGTCAGCCAAATCGGGGGTGGGGAGTACTCGATGAAAGGAGGGAAGCCGGTCGGGGTAGAGCACACCGCGCCGGTTCGTGGGATCTTCACCCATTGCACACCCCCTTCTGCGCACCCGCATGTGGCGCAAATCTGCAAGCGCGTGCCTCGCGCCGATTTTACGCTGGGACCATGACTGCTCCAGAGAACCGCGCCGCACACGGTGCCCACACGACCCACGGCCGCCCGAATGGCGCATCCTCCCTCACCCCATTCCTCGTGATCCCGGGCGCGAAGGAGGCGATCGTGTTTTACCGTGACGTCTTCGGGGCCCGTGTGGTTGACGTCACTGAGATGGGTGGCCGCGTGGTCCACGCGGAGCTTGCCTTCGAGCGGGGCCACTTGCAGCTGGGTGAACCGCTGCCTGATTACAACCTGGTCACGGCACCCGCGGGCGACGACGATTGCTACTCGATGGGAATCTACGTGCCCGATGTGGACAACGTGGTGGATCGCGCGATCGCCGCCGGGGCGACGCTCCGTGAGCCCGTCAGCGACTTTGTCTCGGGGGACCGCTACGCGAGCGTGCGGGATCCGTTTGGCGTGCGTTGGTCGGTCATGACCCGGGTCGAAGACCTCTCAGAGGAGGAGAGCGCCGCCCGGGTGCAGGCATGGAGCGCTGCCGCCGGAGGCTAGCCCACAGCGTCGGGTGCCGTGTGGAGGTGTAGTCGCTCGCCGGCGGCGTTGAAGATGCTGATCACCTCGGCCCGGCCCGCGCCGTCCGCGCGCATGCGGTGCGGGGTGGCGGTGTCAAATTCGGCGGCCTCGCCACTTCCCAGGATCAGGGTCTGCTCGCCCAGTTCGAGGCGGAGGTTCCCCGACAGTACGTAGAGCCACTCGTGGCCGTCGTGCACCTGCTGCGGGCGTTCGGGCGCGTCCGGGTGGTAGGTGATCTTGAACGCGCGCACCTCGGAGGCTTCGCGCGTCAGCGGCGCGATCGTCAGGCCGTCCCGGGTAACGGAGGTGCGGCGCACTCGGGGGTCCTGGTCCTGTGGGGCAAGAAGATCGTCGACGCGGATCCCGAGCTGCCTGGTGAGTGGCAGGAGTAGCTCGAGGCTGGCCTGACGCTTCCCTGACTCGAGGCGGGACAGTGTGCTGGGTGAGAGGCCGGCGCGACCCGCGAGCTCATCGAGTGTCCACCCGCGGTGCTGCCGGGCGGCGCGGAGCCGCGGCCCCAGCTGTGTCAGTTCATCCACGACCACTCCTTGCCATTTTCGCAAACTCGATTGCGATTATTGCACAAGTGGCGCACGATGGGAACATGACGAACACACACTATGACGCCGTTGTGCTGGGGGCCGGGGCTGCTGGCTTGAGCGCCGCTCAGGCGCTCGGGCGTTCGCTCCGCCGCACCCTGGTCATCGATGCGGGGGCCCCGCGCAACCGCTTCGCCTCCCATATGCACAACGTGCTCGGCCTGGACGGCACGCCTCCGCTCGAACTTGTCGCCCGTGGCCGCGCTGAGGCCGAAGTCTACGGTGTCGAATTTACCGAGGGTACGGTCTCGGCGGTCACCGGGCACGGCGACGTGACCCTCGAACTCGCGCCGGATCAGCAGGGCACCGTCCGCCGGATCGAGACACGAGCGTTGATCGTCGCAACAGGCGCGAGCGATACGCTTCCGGACGTCCCGGGGCTCGCCAACTACTGGGGGAGCACCGTGCTCCACTGCCCCTACTGCCATGGCTGGGAGGTGCGCGGCTCGCGCCTCGCGGTGCTCGCCGCGTCGCCCCTCGCCCTGCACCAGGCCACACTGATCCGACAGTGGAGCGAACACCTCACCGTGTTTAGTGCCGCGCTGGGAGAACTTGCTCCCGACATTGCTCGCGCACTCCAGGTCCGGGGCACCGTCATCGAGCCGAGTCCCGTCACCGAGGTACTGGGAGACGGGGCTCGTGTCACCGGAATCCGCACCGCCAACGGGGCGGACCACGAAATCGATGCGATCTTCACGATGGGCGCGGTGACCCCGCACGATGGCTTTCTTGCCGGACTCAACCTTGCCCGCACGGAAACCCCCGTCGGAGACTTTCTCACGGTTGATCCCGGGGGACGCACGAGTCATCCGCGGATCTGGGCGGCCGGCAACGTGGTGAACCCGATGGCGACAGTGCCGATCGCGATGGGCGCGGGAGCGCAGGCTGGCGGATCCGCGAACTACGCGCTCGTGGAGCTCGACGTGGCGGCCGCGCTCGCCGCCGATGCCGTGCGATCCGGAGGTGCAGCGTGAGTTCCCAGGGGTCCGACGCGCCGAAGGCGTTCTGGGAGGACCGCTACGCGGGCAGCGAGCGCGTGTGGTCGGGGCGGGTGAACCAGACGCTTGCCGAGATCGTGGAGTCGCTCCCGGTGGGCCGCTCACTCGATCTCGGATGCGGTGAAGGGGGTGACGTGCTGTGGCTTGCCCAGCGTGGGTGGGACGCGACGGGAATGGACCTCTCGGAGACCGCGATTGCGCGCGCAACACGCGCTGCCGCGGAACACGGCCTTGTCTCCGCGAGCTTCGTTGCCGCGGATCTCGTGGACTGGTCGCGGGACCCAGGTCGCATCGAATTTGACCTGATCACCGCCAGCTTTTTCCAGTCGCCCGTTGCGCTGCCGCGGGAGCAGATCCTCCGGGCCGCGGCTCACAGCGTGGCACCTGGTGGGCACCTGGTGCTCGTGGCGCACGCCGCTCCACCGAGCTGGGCCGCACACGAGCACGGCGGCGCTGGCGGGCACAGGCCCGGGCACGGGCACGGGCCGCAGGACTTCCCGACGCCGGAGTCCGAGCTCGCAGCGCTCGATCTGGACCCCGCGAGGTGGGACGTGCTCGCCGCCGACGTGCGTGAACGGGCGGCGACAGCTCCAGATGGCTCGCCCGCCACGCTGCTCGACTCGGTTGTCGTGGCACGCCGGCGTGACGCTACTCAGCAACCTCTTGCCTGAGTGTCAGCTGAGTGTTACTCTCCAATCCACCCGGCAGTGACGGCGGGGGAACACTCCCGCGCAGTGTCGGTCCGCACTGGGCATCATCACCGCACGACCCGAGACGGTCGGACGGATCCGCCCTGCGGAACAACCAGGGGGAGAACGAACCATGCAGACCACACAGCGGCCGTCAGGCCGGACCCGGAAAATTGCCGCGATCGCGGCGGGTGCCCTCGTCGTTGGCCTCGGGGCCACATACACACTCGCGTCGTGGAACGACTCCGAGTGGGTATGGGGCGGCGCGGACGGTGACCCGAACGTGGGCACGAGTAAGTTCAACGTGCAGCAGAACACCTCGGTTCCCTACGTGGGGACGTCGTGGGGCGACTTCGACGTGAACCCGGGTGATGAGCTCACGTTCACGGCGGGTGCACTAACGCTCTCGCCGAGTGACACGATTTACGCGCCGGTGGCGTTGCGGACAGGCACGGATTCTGTGGCCGGTGACGTGGAGCTCCAGGGCGCAGTTGCCGCCGCGGGGATCACTGTGTCGGATGCGGGGGATGAGCTGTGGAACGCCATTCGCGCCACCGTGTACACGTCCGCGGGCGCAACACCGCCGGCGGCGTGCACGGCCGCAGGCGTGGGCGATGCCACGTGGACCGCGATCGTCACGAATGCACCGTTGAGCACCGTCGCGAGCGGGGAGCAGACGCTCAGCGCAGAGGCCGGGTCGACGCAGCACTACTGCTTTGCGCTGACTCTTCCGGCGGGATCGCCTGACACGCTCCAGGGGCGCACCATCGCCCCCGCTTGGGAGTTCGCCGCCACCTCCAACTAGGGCGCTTGTGCAGTCGGGTCCGTGGGCATGACCTCCGGATCCTGCAGCGGTCGGGCCTGAGCGGGGAGGGGGAAACGCATGGCGCGACGGGGTTTCGCGATTCTCGGGACGACAGCGATCGTTGCTGCGGTCGTCGCGCTCGCGGCCTGGGGAGTCCTCACGATAACCGCCGGGGCGACGCTTGTTGTGTTCCGCACGGGCTCGATGGCTCCGGCGATCCCGCAGGGAGCGCTCGCCGTGTCGTTTCCCGTCGCGGCCGAGGAAATTCAGGTGGGTGACGTCGTAACCGTGCAGCGTCCGGGTGAGGACCTCCCGGTGTCGCACCGAGTCATCGAGGTGCGTGCGGGATCCGACGCAACAGTGTCGCCGCCGATCCCGCGGAATGCCCGCGAACTTGTCATGCAGGGCGACGCAAACGCGCAGCCCGACATGCGTCCGGCCGTGGTGCGGGACGCACGTCGGGTTGTGTGGTCCGCACCCGGCGCGGGCACCGCGCTGATGATGCTGCAGAGCCCGATTGGCCTCGGGGGCATGGTGGTGGGTGCTGGCGCGCTCACCACCTGGGCGTTCTGGCCGCGACGATCGGGGGCGGAAGCGTGAGCGCAACACGGGTCCACCGAACGCGCCTCGCGGTGTGGGCGCTTCTCGCGGCGTCACTCTGCGCACTGCTGTGGGGAGCTGCGCTCACCGCGGATCGGGCCTGGGCGACGTATCGGGTGCTCACCGAGACAGGCCGCCCGGGGTATCTCATGCTGAGCGTGGACGATCGCACGCCGACCTGGGCCACACTGGCACCGGGCGAGTCCACACAGTGGCTCGTGCGCGTCGATCTCGCCGGGGCACCCGAGGGGCGGCTTTCGCTCGAACTCGATGCCGAGGGGCGACTCGTGTCCGTGGGTGGCTTGACGGCGGCCGTGGTCTCCTGCGCGCGACCCTTTACCGGGAATCCCGGATCTCTCGCTTGCGAGGCGGGTGCTGTGACCGTGTTGCAGACCACCGCGCTGCGGGATCTTGCTCCGCTCCGGTCGCAGGTCGCGCTTGCCGCGCTCCGGGCAGATACCCCGCGTCACCTGCTGGTGACGATCACGGTTCCGCCCGAGGCGTCGCGCACCGAGATTGCTGGTGCGGTCGCCCGGGTCGGAGTGGGATTGCACGCAAGCGGGGACAGCTCCGGACGGCCGCCGACAGTCCCGCCCGGGAGCGATCCGAGCGAACCATCGGCCCCGCCTCCGTTCGCACTATCGCACGGGGAGGCGGGGCGGTTGAGCGTGACCGGCACGGATCTGGGCGCACTGGGGCTCATGGCCGTGGGACTGCTCGGCCTCGGCACAGCCCTCCTGCTGGGGCGCCGGAGCACGTCAGCGTATCCCGGGGGTCAGTCATGACGCGCCGCCGCGGGGTGCGGCTGGCCATCGCCAGCGCAGTGGCGGCCTGCGCGCTGCTGCTGCAGGGCGTCGGGCTGACAAATGCGAGCTGGACCGATCCCGAGTGGGACCAGGCCCTGCTCGGGACCACCGACTGCGGTCCCGCGGCGACGGGAGTCGCGAGCCGGGGCGAGGGCCGCGTGCTCAGCGGCGCGATCCTCGGTGCCAACCTGGACACGCTTCTTGCGGCACGCGGGGTGTCCGTGACGAACAACGGTGCTCGTGATCTGCACGCCCCAGCTTCGGCGCAGCCCGTTGCGGGGAGTCCACAAGGGTGGGCCGATCCCCTAAACGTGGCGTTGCTCAATGACGCGCTCGCGCTCGAACTCACGAGCGCCCTGCAGCTTCCCCTCGCGGCCGGCTCCGGGGCGGCAGGACAATTCAGCCAGGCCGAGAACCGGGGGCACGCGGCGGCCGCCTCCGGATATCTGACGAGTAGCGGCGGCATCAACCTTGACGGGGCCCCGGCCGGCTACCCGAACCTCGCAAAGCTGCAGCTCTCGCAGGTGCTCGGCTCCTTGAACCATCAAGTGGGTACGTTGCTCCCCGGGATCACGGATGTCTCGCTGACTGCGGGAGCGGTGGCGGGGCGGGCGGATCTGGATGCCTGCGACGCCGCCTGGACCGGGCTGCGCAGCGGTGCCTCGGGCAACCTCTCGCGGGACTACCTGACCTCGCACGTGTCGCTTGACGTCACCTCCCCCACAGTGGGGGCACTCGTGACCGGCGTGACGAACACCGTCACCACCCTGGAAACCGCGGTGAATGGGATCGCGGGAAATGCGGGGGTGACAAACGCCATCGCGACGGGCGTGACCGGGCTCCTGAACGGATTGATCGGGGGGAACAGCGGCTCGCTGAGCCTCGGCAACATCACCGTTGGCCCGGTCACCGCAACGGTCAACACGGCACCGCTCCGAACCTTCATCGCGGCCCCGTTCGGGGACCCAGGGGGGATCCTCACCGTGCGCCCGGGCAACGGTACGATCAGCGTGAACACCACGGCGCTGCTCGCGGCCGCCTACCCGGGGAGCTACGGCAATGGGCTGAACGGCCTCGCGCCCAACACGAACCCGCTCGCGGATCCCGCAGTGCTCACGACGCTGACAAATGTGCTGACGCAGACGCTCAGCGCTTGGATCGCATCCATCAACACGATGCTCACCCAAACGATCAATGGAGTCGCGGTGAATGCCGCCGTCGTGATCGACCTCCGGGCGAAGATCCTCATCACGCCCTGGATCCACATCGGCACAATTCAGGCGAGCACCTCCGGCACCCTCGCGCAACTCCTGACCCCGGGAAACACTTCGACGACCGCCTCGATCACCCTGCTGAAAGACCTAGGACTTGTGGCGGATCTCGTCAACGGACTCCTCAAGCCAGTGCTGAACAGCCTCGTGACGGGCCTGATCGGCGGGCTCGGAGGGGTGGTGGGGAACGCGATCGAGGCGGTGCTTGGGACGCTGCGGGTGCTCCCGGTCGCGGTGTCGGCGTTGGCGACCCCCATCATCACCGCGGTCACCACGCTGTATAACAGGCTGTTCATCTCCGGCATTGTTGCGCTCACGGTCAATGCCCAAAACGACCCCTTCACGGGTGGCCCCGAGCCGCCGGAGTGGGCCGCGCTGCCCGCAGGGCGCTATGACGTGGCTGCCCTGCGCATCGGGGTGCTCGATGCGGTGGGTGGGCTCGGTGTTCGGCTGTACCTCGGACGAGCCTCGGTGGGCCCCGGATGCACGGCGGCGCAGGTCGCGAGCGGAGGATGCGCCGGGTACTAGCCCGGCGGGCACACACGCCTCGGCCCTCCGGCTCGCAGTGAGCGGGAGGGCCGAGGCGGTTCTGGATCCGAACCTTACGGGGTGAGGCGGTTCGGGCCGCGGAAGAGGTAGGTGACCTCGCGGATCGATGACTGCTCGAGCATCAGCATCAGCACGCGGTTCAGGCCCATGCCGAAGCCGCCGTGCGGCGGGACGCCGTAGCGGAAGAAGTCGAGGTAGAAGCTGAGCTCGGCCGGGTCCATGCCCTTGTCGCGGGCCTGCGCCTCGAGGACCTCGATGCGGTGCTCGCGCTGCGCGCCCGTCGAGATCTCGGTGCCGCGGTAGATCAGGTCGTAGCTCTTCGTGAGGTTCGCGTCGTCCTCGTGGCGCATGTGGTAGAACGGGCGGATCGACGAATCGTAGTCCGTGAGGAAGACGAAATCGCTGCCGTGCTCTTCCTTGGCCCACGCCGCGATCTGGCGCTCACCCTCGGGGTCCATGTCGGCGTCGGCGCGAGGTACCTCGTAGCCGCGGGCCTTGACAAGCTCCTTCGCCTCGGCGAGGGGGATGCGCGGGAACGGACGCGAGGGCACGGTGATCTCGATGCCGAAGAGCTTCTGCACCTCTTCGCCGTGCTTCTCCTGCACCGCGGTGAGGCCGGCGACGATGAGCTCTTCGTGGAGCTCCATGACATCCTCGTGGGAGTCGATCCAGCTCAGCTCCGTGTCGATCGAGGTGAACTCGGTCGCGTGGCGCGAGGTGAAGGAGTGGTCGGCGCGGAAGGCGGGACCCACCTCGAAGATGCCGCCGAAGCCTGCGGCCTGCGCCATCTGCTTGAAGAACTGGGGGCTCTGTGCCAGGAACGCCTGCCCCTCGAAGTACTCGACCTCGAAGAGCTCGGCGCGCGACTCGGATGCCGATGCCATGAGCTTCGGGGTCTGGATCTCGATGAAGCCGCGGTCCACCCACACGTTGCGCAGGGCATGGAGGAAGGTTGTCTGGATGCGGAACACGAGGTTCTGCTCCGGGCGACGCAGGTCGAGGAAACGCCAGTCGAGACGCACATCGATGTTCGAGTCGTCGGCGACCGGGTTATCGGGGAGCGACTTCGTGACGACCTCGATCGTCTCGATCTGGATCTCGACGCCGCCGAGCTTCACGCGCTCGTTGTGCTGCAGCTCGCCCACGACGGTGACAAAGGTGCCGTGTGTGAGCTCGGAGATCGTCGTGGTGCGGGGCACCAGGATGTCGGAGCGCGGGTTCTCAGGATCAGCCTCGCGCAGCACGCCGCCGTTGACAAGCTGCACCGCCCCGGACTCGTCGCGGAGCACCACGAACTGGACGTAGCGCTGATCGCGCACCTTCTCTACCCAGCCGGAAACGCGCACGGTTCCGTCTTCGCGTGCGGCCAGGTCCTTGATTAATACGCGCTCAGTCACCCCCACAGTCTAGTCGTGCTGGGGCGGTGCTCCTCGTGCGGGCCGGGAAGCCCCTCTGGCATAAGCTGTAATAATGTGTCACATCATTTGGAGTGATGGATCGTGTTTTCTACGCTGACACCATTGCCCCGGGGACGGCCCGGGACCACACCGAAGGACACACTCATGGCACGCATCGCTCGCACCACCCTCTTCGTCGGCGCCCTCGCCGCGCTCGCGATGGGGGCGAGCGGCTGCGCGGCGAGCGCCCCGGCGGCGGAAGCCTCCGGTGCGGGGGAAAACGCGCCGCAGACCCTGCTTGTGGCGACCGGGGCGTCGCCCAAGCCCTTCACCTTCCTTGATGAGAACGATGAGCTGACGGGGTACGACATCGAGATCCTGAAGCTTGTGGATGAGGCGCTGCCGGATCTGGAATTCGAGTTCCAGGTCGCGGAGTTCCCCGCGCTGTTCGCGGGGCTCGACTCCGGGCGCTTCAACATCGTCGCGAACAATCTCTCAGCCACCGAGGAGCGGCGCGAAAAGTACGCTTTCAGCGACCCCTACATTGAGGCACAATTTGGTCTCGCGCTGCCCGCCGACTCGGAACTCGCGCAGGCAACCTCGATCAGCGATCTCGCTGGAAAGCGGACCTACGGTGAGCCGGGGCTGAACTTTACGAAGATCCTCGAGGCCTACAACGAAGCGAACCCGGACACCCCGATCCAGATCGAGTACACCGAGCTGGATCTGCAGTCCCAGTACAAGCAGCTCGCCACCGGCGGCGTGGACTTCATCTTCAACGACAAGGTCGTGTACACCGGGTACAGCGCGGGGTTGCCGCTGGAGTTCGTGCAGCTCGACGGTGCCAAGCTTGTTGAGGACTTCGGCACGAACCTGTTCTCGGCGTATGCAATCTCGAAGCAGACACCGGACGTCGACCGGGTTGTCGAGGAGATCAACGGTGCACTCGCTGACCTCGCCGCGGACGGCACGCTCACCGAACTGAGTGAGCGCTTCTTCGATGGTCTGGACGTGTCGCCGAAGACGGCGCCGGCCAGCAGCAACTAGGGCGGGCACCGCACCCCGTGGACACAATTATCGATTTCCCGGCGATTGGGCAGTACGCGCTCGATCTGCTGCCCTACATCCCGATCACGCTCGCGCTCAGCATCGTCGCCACGGTGCTGGGCACGGGCCTCGGGCTGGGGATCGCGCTCATCAAGCTGGCGCGCGTGCCGGTGCTGAGCCAGATCAGCGCGATCCTCGTCTCGTACCTGCGTGGGACCCCGCCGATCGTGCAGTTGTTGCTCAACGTGAACGCGGTCCCGATCGCGGTGCTCTACATCAACCACACGTTCGGAACGAACTGGAATGCGCTCGCGCTCTCGCCGTTCCTCGTCGCGGCGTTGACGTTCGCGCTCATCGAAGCCGCCTACAGTTCCGAGACGATCCGCGCGGCACTGCTCTCGGTGGATCCGAAAGAGGTGGAGGCCGCGCACGCGCTTGGTATGACTCCGTGGCAGACACTGCGCCGCGTCACCGTGCCGAACGCCACCGTGGTCGCGTTCCCCACCCTGGTGAATCACTTCATCGGAATGCTGAAGCAGTCCTCGCTCGCGTTTGTCGTGTCGATCGTCGAGATCACGGCGTACGCGAAGATTCTGGGCGGGCGCGACTACCGCTTCTTCGAGGCCTACCTTGCGACGGCAATTATCTACTGGGCGCTCACCGTGATCGTCGAGCAGATTGCTCGCCGTGTGGAGCGGGCGCTGGCGCGGCCACGTGTTCCCGCCGCGGGCCGACGTGCGCGTCGCGTCGCGTCGTCGTCCCGGCCTGCGACGGTGCCCTCGCGCCCGACGACGGAGGTGACCGCATGATCGCGCTTGAACAGCTCTCGAAATCGTTCGGAGATCGGGTGATCCTCGACCGGCTTGATCTCGAGTTCGTCGACGGTGGCGTGACCGCGATCGTCGGCCCCTCCGGTGCAGGCAAATCCACGCTGCTGCGCTCCGTCAACCTGCTGGAGCGGCCGGACGCCGGGCGGATCGTGGTGGATGATCTGACTGTCGACGCCGCGCACGCGGCCCGCGCGGATGTGCTCGAACTTCGCCGCCGCACCGCGATGGTGTTCCAACAGTTCCAGCTCTTCGCCCGAAAGACCGCCGTGGAGAACGTTGCCGAAGGGCTCCGCGTGGTGCGCGGGCTCAGTCGCGCTGACGCGGAAGCCGCGGCCCTCGCGCAGCTCGACCGGGTGGGGCTCGCGGGACACGCCACGCACTACCCGGCCCAGCTCTCCGGCGGTCAGCAGCAGCGGGTGGGCATCGCCCGCGCGCTCGCGATGGAACCGCGCGTGCTCCTCCTCGACGAACCCACGAGTGCGCTGGATCCGGAACTCGTCGGGGAAGTGCTCCAGGTGATCCGTGAGATCGCGGCTGCCGGGCAGACGATGGTGATCGTCTCCCATGAAATGCACTTCGTGCGCCAGATCGCGGATCGCGTCACGTTCCTCGAGGGCGGACGCATCGTCGCCGACGAGCCGCCTGAGACGTTTTTTGGCCCGACCGCGAGCGAACGCACGCGATCTTTCCTCCGCGAGTACCACCTCGCCCGCGGTGGCCCCGAATACCAGATTTAGAGTTCGGGAGAACACTCATGACAATCACCCAGACCCCCGCCCGACCGCTGCGCAACCTCGGCTTCATCCATCTCGTTCCGTTCGACCGCAATGATCCCGGAAAGGGTCTGCGCGAGGGCGTCGAACTGTTCCGCTACGCGGAGGAGCTGGGCCTCGACAGCGGCTGGGTGCGCACCCGCCACCTGCAGTACGGGCTGCCCTCGCCCGCCGTGTTCTTTGCGGCCGTGGCGCAGCACACCGAGCGGCTCGGCCTGGGCAGTGCCGTGATCCCGGTGGGACACGAGAACCCGTTCCGCCTCGCCGAGGATCTGGGCACCGCTGACGCGCTCTCGGGTGGGCGTGTGCTTGCCGGGGTCAGCGTCCACCCGCCCGGGTACTCCGACGCGACAAACGATCTTGTGCATGACACGGGGTGGCGTGAGGAGGACTACGGCTACGGGCGGATCGAGCGGCTGCGCGAACTGCTGGACGGCCACGCCGTCCGCGAGGTGCCCGCCTACAACGGCATCGGCGGCGACATTGACTCGGAGCGCGTCGAGCCGCACAGCCCCGGGCTTGCCGGTCGGCTGTGGTACGGCGGCGGATCACTGCGTTCGGCCGAGTGGGCGGGCCGATCCGGCCTGAACTGGCTCGTCAGTAACATCAGCACCACAACCGACGGAGACCTCGACTTCGGCCGTGTGCAGCGCGCGCAGATCGATGCATACCGCGCCGCGCACCCGGCCGGGGATGCCGCCCGCGCCTCGGTTGCCCGCGTGATCGTGCCGACCGACGGCGCGACACCGGAACAGGTCCGCAAGTACGAGGAATACGCCGCAGCCCGCACCCCGCGCACGGAGCAGGTGCACGGCGGCAAGACGATCATCGCTCGCGATGTGCTGGGCTCCACACAGCAGATCGTGGACTTCATCCGTGAGGACCTCGCGTTCCAAGCGGCTGACGACTACCTCTTTGAGCTCCCGTTCGAGTTCGAGCTCGCTGACTGGAAGCACATCCTGCACCAGCTGGCGACGGAGATCGGGCCCGCGCTCGGGTGGCAGCCGGGCGGTGCTGGTGCGAGCGATGCCGGTGGGACCGGTGTCGGCGCGGATCCGGCGCGGAGTGCCGCGTGAGCACACACGAAGCGCCCCCCGCATCCGAAGCGCTCGCCGAGGTGCGGGTCCGGGCAGCCGTGAGCGCCGATTTTGCGGCAATTGATGCCCTCATCGACTCGGCCTATGCGCATGATTACGGTCCCCGCACGGGCGGCACCGATCCCATGCACCGCGCCGCGGAGCGGGCCCGGGAACATGACGTGTGGGTGGCGGTGGATGCGGCGGGCACGTATGTGGGGAGTGTGACAACTCGGCGACTCGGGGGCCCGCCCCTGCACGAGGACGTCGCTGACGACGAGCTGGACCTGCGCCTGCTGGGTGTGTCCCCGGCGGCGCGGCGGCGCGGGGTGGCCGCGAGCCTGATGCGGGATGTCGCGGCGCGGGCCGAGGCACAAGGCTGGCGCGCGGTTGTGCTGAAGACCGCGCCTGATATGCGCGGAGCGCACCGCCTATACGAGGCGCTGGGCTATGCACGCCAGCCTGAGCGTGACGGGCTGTGGATTGGTGGGAAGAAAGTGATTGAGCTGTTCAACTACGCGCTGCCGCTCGGTGTTCTGCGGGACGCGTAACCTGCTGGCCACCCAGCCCTGGTAGCAACGAGGGTATGACTTCGGTGATCACACCCCCGCTCGGCGGTACCCGGGCCCTGCTGCAGTCCCTGGCACCCTCGTTGGTGCCGAGTGAGCGTCGTGTCGCTGAGGTGTGCATCGAGGACCCCGAGTTCGCTGCCGCTGCCTCGGTGGCGGCGCTCGCGCGGCGGGCCGAGGTGTCGCCTGCGACAGTGGTGCGGGCCTGTCAGAAACTCGGCTTCGACGGGCTCCCGCGGCTTCGCGACTGCCTACGTCGCGACCTGGGGGCCGCCGCGGTGCGGCGCACCGTCGGACTCGACGCCACACCGGAGGTGCCGGGCGGCGCGGCCGGGGCACCCGCGGAACACCCGGTGGCACACGTGTTCACGCGCGCAATGGCCGGTATTCAGGGCGCGCTTGGCGCGCTCGATCTCGATGCGTTCGACGCCGCGGCGGGCGCGATCCGGGAAAGCAAGCGCCTCCTGATCATTGGGAACGGGGCCTCCCTGCCGTCCGCGCAGTCCGTCTCGCTGCACTTTCTCTCGAGTGGGAAGGTGTGTGAGTGCCCGGTTGACATCGTGACCCAGCACATCGCGGCGAAGCTTCTGGGCCCGGGGGACGTGTGTCTCGCGGTGAGCGATAGCGGAATGAACGCGTTTACGCTCCGATCGGCCCGGCTCGCGACCGAGAATGGCGCGACCGTGATTGCGATTACGAGCTATGCCAAATCGGAGCTGGCCCAGATCGCGGATTATGCCCTGGTGGCTGGGGCGGACTTTCATTTCTGGAACGACAGCACAGTCACCGGCAATATCGTGCAGGTCTTGCTGCTCTCAGCGCTGCACGCCGCGGCGATTGCGCACACACCCGGAGCGGAGCGCGCTCAGGCGGCAACCTTCGATGAGGTGCGGTCCATGATTGCCGACACGTCCGATGGCGCGTCCGATGGCACGTCCGATGGCACGGAGGCGATCCGGCGCGGAGGCACCTAAGCGCATCGGTTTACCTCCCGGGGCACGAGTGTTCGCGTAGGCGGCCATCACCGTTCACTGTGCGGTCCTGAGGGGTTCACCTGCGCCGCGCATCCTGGAATCACACGTTTCCTGAAGTGGGAAACCTGGGAAATTCGATTCCATGGGAGGTGGCCGGTGGCCCGGCTTGTACTCAACCAACTCACCCGCTCGTTCGGCGACGTGACCGCGGTCGACCGGATCTCGCTCGACGTTGCCGACGGGGATTTTCTCGTGCTGCTCGGGCCGTCGGGGTGCGGCAAGACCACCCTGCTGCGCATGATCGCCGGGCTGCTCGAGCCGACTGGCGGCAGCATCGAGATCGACGGCACCGACATCACCGGCCTGCCGGCTCGCAAGCGGGACCTCGCGATGGTCTTCCAGAGCTACGCGCTGTACCCGCACCTGAGCGTCGCGAAGAATCTCGCCTTCCCGCTGCGCGTGCGCGGCACCGCGAAATCCGAGATCACGGAACGGGTGAGGGTCGCGGCTGAGTCCGTGGAGATCGGGCACCTGCTCGACCGCAAACCCAAAGAGCTCTCCGGGGGACAGCGTCAACGCGTCGCCGTCGCCCGGGCGCTGGTACGCGAGCCGCAGGCCTTCCTCATGGACGAGCCGCTATCGAACCTCGACGCGAAACTGCGCACTGCCACCCGGCAGGAACTCGCGGCGCTGCACCGCACGCTCGGGGCCACTTTTGTCTATGTCACCCACGATCAGGTCGAGGCCATGACGATGGCGACAAAAATTGCGCTACTCAACGGCGGCAGACTCGAACAGTTCGGCACCCCGGAGGAGCTCTACGACACCCCCAGTTCCGTGTTCGCGGCCGGCTTCCTCGGATCCCCCGCCATGAACCTCATGGACGCAAGCCTCACCACTACAGCGGGCACGATTTCGGTCCTCGCACCGGGCATCGAGGCGATGCTGTGGCCGGGTAGCACCCCGGAACGCGAGATCGTCGTCGGCGTGCGCCCCGAACACCTGCGTGTGCACGCCGGAGGCGCTCCCGCCGCGGTGCCGACCGCCGGGATAGCGCTCCGCGGCACCGTTGAGCTCGTCGAGAACCTTGGACGGGAACAGCTCGTGCACTGCACCGTCGGTGAGGATCGGGTGACCGTCGCGTGCGACCGGGACGCGCAGTGGCGGCCGGGGGAGCTCGTTGTCCTCGACGCGCCCAGCGCGCACGTGCATCTCTTCGACCGTGCGAGCGGCCGCCGGCTCGAATGGCAGCCCGACGCCGACGCGGTCCCGAGCGCGAACACGGAGCTCCCGATCGGGGCTCTGCGCTCCGCTTTGCTCGGCGCCACCCAGCCGTGATCCTGCCCGCTGTCTCCCTTCCCGCTGTCTCCCTTCCCGCTGCATCCCTTCCCGTTATCTCCCCGCTCCCGAAAGGTTCCCCCATGCGTTTCCGCCGCCCTCTCCTCGCAACCGCGCTCGCGCTTGCCGCGGTGATCCCGCTCGCCGCCTGTTCCTCCGGGCCGGCAGTCTCCGAGTCTGCCGCCAACGTGGTCCCTGAGCTCGGTCCCGACGAACAGGTCGAGATCGTGTTCGAGAGTTACAACCTCACGCAGGCCGGGGTCTGGACCGACACCGTGAACCAGCTCGTCTCCGAGTTCGAGGAGGCTCACCCGAACATCACCGTGAAGGCACAGCCCACCCAGGGGGCCGCGGCTGCCGCCGGCAACTACGTCGGCAGCGTCCAGACCCAACTGCTCGCAGGGAACCCGCCGGACGTGGCCCAGCTCACCTACGATGCGCTCGAGTACACGGCCACCCAGCTCGGGGCCAAGCCGCTCGCCGACATCGTCAGTGCCGAGGAGCTTGAAGCAGCCTTCGAGGGCGAGAACCCGATGCACCCGAACGCACGGGTGCTCGCGGACTGGGAGGGCAAGACCATCGGAATGCCGTATGTGTTCTCCACCCCGGTGCTGTATTACAACGCCACCGTGCTCGAGGCGGCCGGAATCAGCGGCACCCCCGATCTCAGCACCTGGGACAAGGTCGAAGAGGTCGCCCTCCAGGTGTCGCAGTCCACGGGCAAACCCGCACTCGACATTGCGTGCACCGTGAAGGGCGGCAGCTGGTGCATGCAGGGACTCTTCAAGCCGAACGGTGCTGAAGTGCTCTCGGAGGACCGCTCCACGATTGAGTTCGGGTCTCCTGAAGCCGTGGCCGTGGTCGAGCGCTTCGCAGAGATGACCGAGGCGGGCGCAATGCGCAGCTCCGACGCGGCGGCGCAGATGGAGGGCCTCGTGAAGGGGGACACCGCGATGATCCTCACGACCTCCGCGCTGCAGGGCATGTTCATGCAGGGGGCGGCCGCGGGCGGCTGGACGCTTGCGGCCGCTCCGATGCCCGCGTTTGCAGACCACGAAGCCGTGCCGACAAACTCCGGCTCCGCGCTATTTGTCCTGAGCGAGGATCCGGCGAAGCAGCGCGCGGGCTGGGAACTCATCAGGTTCCTCACGAGCGACCGGGCCTACGAACTGATCACGAGCCAGATCGGCTACCTGCCGCTGCGTACCGGCCTGGTCGAAGAAGGCGGAGTGCTCGCCGACTGGGCCGCCGCGAACCCGCTTGCGCAGCCGAACCTGGATCAGCTTGACCGGCTCCAGCCGTGGGTGTCCTACCCCGGAAACAGCTACGTCCAGGTCGATGATCTGCTCGCGACTGCGATCGAGGAGGTCGTCTACTACGGCAAACCTGCCGAAGCCACGATGACCGAGGCCGCGGACCGCGCTCAGGAACTGATCGGCTAGCGCTCCCGCGCCCTGCAATCCACACTCCGCTGACGCGAGAACTCAGGAGAAACCGTGCACCACCCCACCACCACCGCAGCCCCGAACGTCGGCGCTGCGATCCCCATCGAGGGCACTCACAACTTCCGCAGCACCGAGGGATACCCCGGCACGGCCGGCAGCATCCGACCCCGCGGGCTCTTCCGCTCCGACGCACTGCACCGCGTCAGCGCCGCCGGGAAACACAAGTTCAGCGAACACGGCATCGTCCGTGTGATCGACCTTCGATCCGACGAGGAACTGGCGCAGGCCCCCACGGTGTTCAGCGCCGCCGACGTCGAAACGATCCATCACCCGATCTTCACCGACGCCACCCTTCCCCTGAACGGTGGCTTGCTTTCCCTCGGCTCGCTCTACCGCCACATCGTCACCGAGCGGGCGGAGCGGCTCGCCGCCGCGGTGCAACTCATCGCCGATGCTCCCGAGGGCGGCGTGCTCGTGCACTGCACTGCGGGGAAGGACCGCACCGGCCTCGTTGTCGCCGCGGCGCTCGCCGCAGTGGGGGTGTCCCGGGAACAGATCGTTGCCGACTACGCCGCGAGCGCCGACAACCTGGCCGGGGAGTGGGCGGACAACATGCTCGCCGGCGCGGCCGCACAATTCGGCGTTCTTGACGCGGACATTCAGGAACTCATTACTGGCAGCCCCGCCGACGTGATGGCCGTAACGCTCGACTATGTGGAGCAGCAGCTCGGTGGATTCACCGATCTGCTCCATACGAACGGCCTCGACGCGGCCGGGCTGGATCGGCTGCGTAACCGCCTGATCGGCCCCACGCTGACGCCCTCGATCGCCCCCTAGCGCCCTCCTCACACAGTACGAAAGGACCTTCAGTATGACCTCGCAGCACCCGCCCGTTGAGCACTTCATCCTGCACCTCAGCGACACCCATTTTGTTGGCACCGACGAAAAGCTCCACGGCGTCATCGATAGTGACGCGAATCTTCGCCGCCTGTTCGAGGACTTCGCCCGCTCTCAGGCCCGCCCCGATGCGATCGTCTTCACCGGTGATCTCGCGGACGCCGGGCAAGAAGACGCCTACCGACGGCTTCGCGCCATTGTCGAGCCTGCAGCGGCCGCCATCGGCGCGGAGGTGATTTGGGTGATGGGAAACCATGACACCCGCACGCCGTTCCGCCAGCTTTTGCTCGACTCGGACGCGGGGGAGGAGAGCGTCGACATGGTGTCCGACATCCGTGGACTCCGGATTGTCGCGCTCGACTCCACGGTGCCCGGTGCGCACCACGGTGAGATCACCGAGGAGCAGTACGCCTGGCTCGCGGAAGTCCTCGCAGAGCCCGCTCCGCACGGCACCCTGATCGCGCTGCATCACCCACCAGTACCGTCTCTGATCCGCGGGATGGAGTTTGTGGAGCTGGCCGATCAGCAGCGCTTCGCGGACGCGATTGCGGGCACCGATGTACGGGGTGTGCTCGGTGGGCACCTCCATTTCACTACCTTCAGTGAGATTGGCGGAGTGCCCGTGTCGGTGGCATCAGCCACCTGCTACACGCAGGACCTGAACGTGGAGCCGGGAGGCATGCGTGGCCAGGACGGAGCGCAGGGTTTCAACCTTGTGCACCTGTACAACGACCGCGTGATGCACACCGTCGTCCCGATCGGCGAATTCTCGACCGTCTACGAGGTCACCGCCGAGCAGATGCGGTCCTTCGCATCGATGACCGTCGACGAGGCAGCCGCCGCCATAGCCCACAACGCCGGCCACTAGTCCACTCCACGCGCTTCGCTGACCAGATCGGATTCTCGGTTGTTCACCCAGGTACTTTCCCCTCAAGAGCCAGCGGAGTCTATGGAGACCGCGGAGGCCGCTCGTGCGGCCTCCGCGGCCCCTCGAACGGCCCGACGCCGCTTCGCACTGGCCCCGTATCTCTATGTGCTTCCCGCCACGGCACTGCTCATCGTGTGGACCTACCTGCCGCTCGCGCAGACCTTCGAGCTGTCGTTCTTTGACTGGAACCTGATCCCCACGCAGCCGAAGCAGCCCGTCGGCTTCGCCAACTACGCCACGGTGCTCTCGCTCCCCGAATTGCACCAGGCGCTGTGGAACACGCTGATCTATACCGTTGCGTTCCTCGGGGTTTCGGTGGCCCTTCCCGTCATCTTCGCCCTCCTCTCGCGGCAGGTCGCGGGCCGGGCGAAAACCGTCTACCAGGCGCTCATCTTCGTCCCGTTCCTCGTGACCCCGGTGGCCACGAGCGCGATCTGGCGTTGGATGTTCGCCCCGGAAGGGGGCACGATCCCCGCGGTGGCGCGGACCCTGGGCATCGAGCTGGGGAACGTGTTCCGTGAGCCTGACTCCTCGCTCTGGGCAGTCGTGGTGATCGTCGGCTGGCAGATGCTCGGCTTCGGGGTACTTGTCGTCTCCGCCGGGCTCGCCGGAATCAGCCCGGACTACGGCAATGCCGCCGCCACCGATGGTGCAACGGCAGCGCAGATCACGCGCAGGATCACGCTTCCGCTGCTCTCCCCGACGCTCGTGTTCCTCGGGCTCATGACGATCCTGCTCTCCGCCCAGTGGACGTTCCCCATCATTGATCTCGCCACGCAGGGCGGGCCAGGCGGATCCTCCACGAACATCTACTACCTGCTCTACCAGTTCGGGTTCCGGAACTTTGACGCGGGGCTGTCCGCGGCCGCCGGCACCGTGTTCTTCCTCGGATTCGGGCTGATCGCGTTGCTGTTTGTTGAGCTCTCGGAACGACTGAGCTTCCATGACAACTAGCCCGACCGGGGCACCTGCCCGGCACCCTCAGAAGCCCGTTTCCCCCGTCGCGAAGGATCTCCGCTCATGACGTTCACGCTCGTCGCACCGCAGCACCTGGAAACACCCGCCACCGCGACCCTCATCGACTCCGCCGTACGGGCCGTGCGCGGTGCCCGACGCCGGAAGCGGCTGGGGAACATCCCGGCGCACGTCATCATGACGGCGCTCGCGATCATCTCGGTATTCCCGATCTACTGGATGTTCGTGACGGCGTTCCGCCCGGCCGACGAGATGCTGTCAACGAACCCGTTCCCGGGCCCGTTCAGCCTGGAAAACTTTCAGTACGTCTGGGATACGATCCCCATCCTCGGAATGCTGGGGAACACGTTTGGAATGGCGCTCGTGCTCGCGGTCGGGCAACTGCTCGTGGCGATCCTCGCCGCCTACGGCTTCGCGCGGTGGAGCTTCCGCGGGCAGAAAATTCTTTTCCTGCTCTTCGTAGGTTCCTGGCTCGTCCCGTTCCAGGTGACAATGATTCCGAACTACGTTCTCATCTCGAAGATGGGCTTGCTCAATACGATTCTTGGCGTGATGGTGCCGCAGCTCGCCACGGCGTTCGCGGTGATGCTGCTTCGTCAACACCTCGAATCGTTTCCGAAGGAACTCCTCGACGCGGCCGACATGGACGGGCGAGGCCCGTGGCGGACGCTGTGGGAGGTGGTGGTGCCCAATCTTCGGCCTGCGCTCGCCGCGCTCGGCATCATGCTCTTCATCAACGCGTGGAACGAGTACCTGTGGCCGTCGCTGATCATGCAACAGTCCACTGACCTCATCCAGGTCGGCATTCGAGGGTTCATGGGGGCCGAGGGCAATAACTGGGGCGCGATCATGGCAGCAAGCGCGCTCGCCTGCCTCCCGATCTTCGGAATCTATATCTTCCTGCAGCGCTATGTGGTGGATGCGTTCGTCCGTTCCGGACTGAAGTAGCGCCCGCGCTCGCGGGTGGGGGCGGTGAGGCGGGCTTCCGGCTGACCTGACTTCCGGCTGACCTGGCTGCTGACTGCTGGCATTTTGACGCGCCGGGGCGGGCCATGTCTGGGTCTGGGCCGGGTCTGGGATGAGCGAGGCGCACTCGTGGGCCCGCGGGCATTCAGAACGGGTGTGCGGCGTTCGGGGTTTCGGCCGGTGGTGTCGGCCGTTCGTTTCGGGGCCGGGGTGGTGCCGGGTCGGTGCTGAATCTGACTCGGCTGGGTGGTCGGTCGATCGTGACGCGGCCGGTGGGGCTCACCCATTTCAGGGTCCCGCCCGGGAGCTGGCTGAGTTTCCAGTCACTGTGGTGCTTCAGGGTGTGGTGGGCCCGGCACAGCAGTGCGAGGTTTGCGGTCGTGGTAGGTCCGCCGTCGCTGGCGGCGATGGTGTGGTCGATGTCGCAGCGGTGCGCTGGGGCTCTGCAGGCGGGGGCGCGGCAGTGGAGGTCTCTCGCGGTGATGCGGCGCTGCATTTCCGGGGTGGGGGTGTATCTGTTGACGGCGAGGACGTCTCCGTCGGGGTTTGTGAACACGCCTTCCCATACGGGGGTGGCGTGGGCGACGCGGGCGGCTTCTGACGCGGGGATGGGTCCGTTGCCGACGAGTTCCGCGACCGGGGCTGGGCGCGGGGTTATGGGGTTGGTCGTTGCGCGTGTGGTGGGGCGTCGGCCGAGGTCCGCGAAGGGGCGTGCTGGGTCGAGCTGCCTGCCGGGATCGGGTGGCGGTGGTGGTTCCGGGGCGGTGTCACTCGTGTCGCCAGTGCGACCCTCGAGCACGCTCACCGGGACAATGACCTGCACCTTCGCGTGGATTTCTGGGCCCGCGGCGGGAACATCGTCGGTGGTGCCGGTGAGGAGGAGATCGCGGAGGACATCGGCGCGGACTGCGTCCCGGGAACGGTGCGGGAGGGCGGTGCCATCTGACGGGTCCGTGGTTGGGGCAGCACCATCAACGGGGCCGGTGCCCCCGGTGTTTGCCGTGTCCCCGGTGCCCGCCGTGCCCAGTGCGCCCCCGAACGCGTTGATGTCTCCGGCGGCGCCTCCATCACCTGCAGCACCGTGGTCACCGGGAACACCGACAGCGCTTCCCTGTGCGGCTGTTTCCGTGGCGGCGTCCGCGGTGCGGGTGGCGGCTTCTTCCTGGATGGTGGCCCGCGCGATGCGTGTCACCCGGTCATAGATCGCGTGTGCTTCGACAGCGGGGAGGAACGCGACAAGTTCCGCCATCCCCGCATCCAGGTCCCGCACCCGCACACAGCGGCGCGTGCTGGCTTCTTGGTGTCGTTCCTCGAGGGTGTGCTCCGCATACCGGGCGGCGAGAGCCCGTGCGATGGGGCGGAGCCTCGTGGGGGTTTCCTGGCGGGCGTGCACGAGCACTTCCGCCTCGTACACGCCGCGACGTGCCGCGTCTGCGGGGAGGTCCCCGGTAACAAAGACTGTGCCGGCGTCGGTGATGACGCGGGCGTGGTCCAAACTAATCCGCCCAGCCTGAACCTCACGCAGTGTGGGGGTGTAGTGAGAAGTGAGAGAAGACGCAAGATCCAGGAGCCGCTCAACAGCGGTTTCACTCCGGGAGAGGGCCGCGGCAAGTTCTAAGCGCAGGGCCCGGTACCCAAGTTCCTGGCCCGCCCCGGGTGAGGTGCTGACGACCGCGTCGAGGGCGTCAGCAAGGACAGTGACGCGTTCCGCATCGAGTGCCCGTTGGTGCGTCTCGATCGTTTCGAGTCGGCTCACCGCGTGTGCGACGCGGTGGCGCTGCGCGGGGGTGAACTCTCCATTGGCGGGCATGGGGGGAGTTCACCATGGACCACTGACATTCAGGCCCCGACAACAGGGGGTTTCAGGGGGGAATAATTCTGAGATGAAGGAACCCCTGGTGGTCAGGGTGAAAAGTTTTTGGAGAAAGTTTCCGCCCCCAAATCCCGAGGCTTGCGGCCCTGGGGCAGGCCCGGGCAAATGGACATCGGCACCCGTTCACCAACGCGCAGGAGATTCACGACTACGCAGGAGATTTCGGCCCGGATCCGGCACCAGGGACGAGAATCTCCTGCGGAAATGTGCGCGGCGCTAGTCCTCGACGATAATCGTGGTCTGCTCGACACGCGCCTTTCGCATGCCGATCGCACCCCAGATCAGTGATCCGCCGAACACAAGCATCGCGATGCCCGCGCAGAACGCGACAATCCCCAGCGCGGTTGCCGGCCAGATGAGCGCGAAGATGCCGCCGAGGATGGCGAGCACTCCCGGTACGATCAACCAGCCGCTGCGCGCCCCGCCCGCCCGCGCACTGAACGCGATCCACACCACACCGATCAGGATCATGGTCGCCCCCACGAACACCACGAGCGCCTGCACAGTGAACTCGGCAAACACGATTGCCAGCAGTCCAGCCACGAGGAACAGGGCCCCCACGACGCGCGAGGCCGCCGCAGGCCCCGGACGGACGAGCATTGCCAGCCCGTTTGCCATCAGAGCAATGCCAAAGATCACGGCCAGGATGTTGCTCGCCGTGACAAACGGCCAGACCACGAGGCCGACTCCGGCCAGCAGCACCACGATTCCGACGGTGAGCACGGCCGCCCACGGGGCACGACGGGGTTCGGCTCTGATAATCCTGATATCCGGCTCGTTCATGGCCACTCCTTCACCTGTGCGTGAGTGCCAGTATCCCACGCTCAGGCCGCCCGATGCCGCCCAATGGGGATGATCAGCGGTGTGCGCGAGACCGGATCCTGGATGACCTGGCAGTCGAGATCGAAGACATCGCGGACGAGCTCGGGACGGAGCACGTCCGCGGGGGTCCCGGCACCTCGAATACGGCCATCACGAACAGCGACGAGCTGGTCAGCGTAGCGTGCGGCGAGATTCAGATCGTGGAGCACGAGCACGACTGTCGTCCCGCGCTCCCGATTCACGGTGCGCACAAGGTCGAGGACCTCCAGCTGATGTGTGACGTCGAGATATGTTGTCGGCTCATCGAGCAACAGCACCTCGGGCTCCTGCGCCAACGCCATGGCGATCCACACACGTTGGCGTTGGCCTCCCGAAAGCTCATCGACGGGGCGATTCGCGAGATCTGCAGTCCCGGTCGCGGTCAATGCTTCAGCGACGACCGCAGTGTCCCGGGCGCTCCACCGCGCAAATCCGCCCTGGTGCGGGTGCCGGCCTCGCCCCACAAGGTCCGCGACAGTGATCCCCTCGGGTGCCGACGGGCTCTGGGGAAGCAGCCCGAGCACGCGGGCAAGCTCCTTCGTGGGTGTGGCATCGACGGCGCGACCGTCGAGCAGCACCGCCCCCGAATGTGGCTTGATCAGTCGCGCACAGCTGCGCAGCAGTGTGGATTTACCACAGCCGTTGGGCCCAACGATTGCGGTGACACGCCCAGGTGCAAAGTCGAAATCCAGGCCGGCAATAATGTGACGATCACCGTAGGCGATGCCCAGGTCTCGGGTGGACAGTTGTCGCTGGGGCGTCATGAGCGGGCCCCTTTCCGATTGAGTTGGATCAGGAGGAGGATCAGGATCGGAGCACCGAGCACGCCGGTGACGATCCCGACCGGCGTGCGTCCGCCAAACAGGTACTGGCCCGCAAAGTCCGCAGCGAGCACCAGGAGCGCTCCGGTCAGTCCAGCAGGGAGCAGGAGGGAGGTGCCCGGGCCAGCCAAGCGCGCCGCGATCGGACCGGCCATGAACGCAACGAACATGATCGGCCCGCAGGCCGCAGTGGCGAATGCGAGAAGCACAACCGCGGCAACGATGAGCCCGATCCGACTGCGGGTCACGGTGACCCCCAGGGCCTGCGCTGTCGCCTCTCCCACACGCAAGAGTTCAAGCTCCCGCGTGCGGCTCAGCAGGACTGGCACGGCAACGAGGCACGCGATTGCGAGCGGCAGCACGCTCTCCCAGCTCGCACCACCCAGACTCCCTGTGAGCCACTGCATGGCGCGCTGGATGTCCCACTCCACGGCGCGCGCCAGCATGTATGAGGTGACGCTTTGCAGGATCGCGGCCGTGCCGATCCCGATCAGGATGAAGCGCATGCCCGTGAACCCGCCACGCTGCGACAGCAGAAAGATCGCGAGCGCCGTTGCGAGCGCGCCGGTAAGCGCAAGCGCCGAGCTGAACGTCTCGTTCAGCCCCAGCACGATAATGCCGAACACGGCTGCTGCGCCCGCTCCCGCCGCAATGCCGAGGATGTCTGGCGAAGCGAGAGGATTGCCGAGCAGCGTTTGGAACGTGGTGCCAGCGATCCCGAGCGCGAAGCCCGCAAGCACGCCGAGGGTGGCCCGAGGCAAGCGGAGCTCCCCGACCGTGAACACCGCGCCGCCCTGAGCCTGCCCAGTTACAACACCCCAAACCTGATCAAGTCCGTACACCGTGCGCCCCAGCGTCACGCTCGCCACAAATGCGAGGAGCAACGCAACAATCAGGATCGCGATGACAATCCCGCGCCGCCGTGCCCGCTGCCGCCGTCCAGCGACAACCAGCTCGGTCGCGGACGCCTGCGAATCCGGTACGCGCGCGCTCACAGCGATCCCACCCGGGTACGCCGCACGATCCAGATGAGGAACGGCGCGCCGATGAGCGCGGTGACAACTCCCACTTCCACGTCTGCAGGGCGGGTAATGAGTCGGCCGGTCACATCCGCCGCCACGAGCAACAGGGCTCCGCCGAGCGCGGACAGAGGCAGTAGCCACCGGTGGTCAGGCCCGAACAGCGCACGGCACACGTGCGGCACCAAAAGCCCCACAAATCCGATCGGACCCGCGACTGCAGTCGCCGCACCGCAGAGCACGACGGCGGCGATCCCCGCGAATGTACGGGTCCGCATGACCGACTCCCCCAGCCCCGTGGCGACGTCGTCGCCGAGCGCAAGCGCATTCATCCCCCGGGCAAGCAGGGCGCACAGCACCGCACCCACGAGGAGCCCGGGAAGGAGCACCCCAATGCTTTCCCAGCTCGCCCCACCCACACTTCCGACCCGCCAAAACTGGAAGGTGCGCAGCAGGTCGACACGGGGCAGCATGATCGCGTTCGTGAGCGACACGAACGCGGCACCGCACGCGGCACCCGCGAGCGCTAAGGCAAACGGGCTCCGGCTGCTCGCAGATACACCGCGCTGGCCGAGCCCGCCGATGACGTACACGGCCACCGCGGCGACTGCTGCTCCCGCGATGGCGAGGGCCATCAGCGCAAACGGGCGGTGCAGTCCAAAGAAGCTCAGTCCCATCACTACCGCGAGCGCCGCTCCTGTGGAGACGCCCAGGATTCCGGGCTCCGCCAACGGGTTGCGCGTGATCGCCTGCATGGTGGCACCGGAGAGCGCGAGGGCTGCCCCGACAAGCACTGCCAACACCGTACGCGGGACCCGCTTCACGACCGCTGCGGAGTCAACAGTGCTGGCGTCTCCACGCAGCCCCGCCAAGACCTCATCGATGCCCACGATGCGCGCGCCGAGCGCAATCGAGCACACGCAGAGCAGCGCGAGCACCGCGCATCCCAGGAGCAGCCAGGCGAGCGGGTGCCGCCGAGCCGCCGCCGTCACTCTGCAGCCGCGGCGAGCACGCCGAAGTACTCGTCGATTCCCCAACCAATCGACAGCGGCGAGGGATTCGCGGACGCTGCCAGTGGCGTGGAGTCTTCGAGGATTGCGATCCGACCCTCCGCGATCGCGGGGATCTGGGCGAGGAGCGGATCGGCCTGGAGCTGCGCAGCAAGCTCCCCGTCCGGATCACCGTACGTCACGAACACGTCCACGTCTGCGAATCGGTCGGCGACGTCCGAGCTCAGTTCGAGGTAGAACTCCTCCGTGCGTGCGCTCTCAGTCTCGACAACCTCAGGCTGCGGCAAGCCGAGCCCTGCGAGGAATCCAGGGCGCGTGTCGTGCACTGTGTAGAAACCGATCTTCGACAGATCTGAGGGGTTCATGAACGCGAAGAGGATCTTTTGATCCGCGAGTGTCGGGTGCGCCGCGAGTGATGCGTCGACGGTGTCTTCAAGTTCTGCAACGAGCTGCTCGCCCTCGGCTTCGAGACCCAGTGCGGTGGCGTCGAGCCGGATCATGTCGGACACCGAGGTACCCCAGGGTGTCTCAGGGTACGCAACCACAGGGGCGATCTTCGAGAGTGTGTCGTAGTCTTCTTCACTGAGACCGGAATACGCCGCGAGGATCACGTCGGGGTTTGTGTCCGCGACAGCCTCGAAATCGATGCCGTCAGTTTCGTCGAAGAGCACCGGAGTCTCGGCATCGAGCTCAGTCAGGCGACCCTCGACCCACGGCAGGACACCATCGATCCCGCCGTCATCTCCCCAGGTTGCCTTACTCATCCCGACCGGCACGATTCCGAGCGCGAGGGGCACCTCGTGGTTGGCCCAGGCAACCGACGCTACGCGCTCCGGTGCTTCCGGGATCGTGGTTGTGCCAAATGCGTGCTCGATTGTCACGGGGAACTCGGCGCTCCGTGGGACGCTCTGCGCGCCGCCCGCGTCCTCTTCCGGACCGCCTGTCGCCGAGCACGCGGCCAGCGGAAGAGTGCAGAGGGCAATGGCTGCGGCGGAAGCGAGCAGGCGAGAAACGCGCACGAGAGTCCTTTCAGGGCGACCGATCCGGTCAAGCATGGGTCGCGCGAACGTCTCGCGCGCCACATCACATGATGGTAAGGCCAACCTTAGTTGTCAAGTACGCTCCGCAATGATCGGGCAGATTCTCACTCAGGCGACGCCTCAGCCCCGCCTGCCGGCGCGGGAATCTCGGCGATCGCGCCACCGGCCTGCGGGTGGAAGCGAGCCAGTCCCACCACACCGATCACGGCAACCACTCCGGAGAGGGCGTACGCGACCACGGCCCACGCGGGCGCTCCCGCCGCCTCGTGCAGCACCACGATCCCGATCAACACGGCCACAATGGGGTCGATCACAGTGAGGCCGGCGACCACAAGGTCGGGCGGCCCCGACGAGTAAGCGTTCTGCACGAACACCATACCGAGCAGCGCTCCGACAAGGAGGGCTGCCACACAGACCCAAGTGAGCCACTCGAACTCGCCCTGCTGCAGCCGCCCGATCACTGCCTTCGCAAAGGTCGCAACGAAGCCGTACAGCACGCCGGCACCCACAATGTACATGAGCGCGAAACCGCGATGCCGGAAGGCGAGAAACAGCGCAAAGGCGATCACAAGAACGATTCCGTAGGTCACGAGAATCGTCATGAGCTTCGCATCCGTGACCGGCTGATCACGGGCGGTAAAGGCGGCGATCGTCACGAACGCGACAATCCCGAGCACCGCGAGTCCCAGGGACGCCCGCACCCGTTTTCCCAGGTGCACGCCACTCATTCGGGAATTCAAGATCGAGGTGATGATCAGTCCGGCAACACCAATGGGCTGGACGATGATCAGCGGGGACAACGCCAGCGAGCCGATCTGAAACAGCACCGCCAGACCCAAGAGCACCGTACCCACGACCCAGGAAGGTCGGGTCAGGAGGCTCCTGATGTGGGCCCAGGAGAGTCCGGACCCGGCGCTCTCCCCCACAATTCGCTCGACCTTGTTCAGGCCGCGAGACTGGTACTGCGCGCCAAAGGCGAGCAAGCCAGCCCCGATGAGGGCTAGCGGAATGCCCAGGAACTGTTTCGGATCGAGCTCGCTGACGTGTTCGATCATGCCCGCGGGGATTCCCCGGCCGCGGCGGGGATGCCACCGCGCATGATCTCGACGAGGCGAGCCGCTGCAAGCGGCACCTCGTCGTTCACGATGACCTCGTCGAACTCTTCCGCGGCCGCGAGCTCGATCTTTGCGGTCTCGAGACGGCGTGCGCGTTCTTCGGAATCTTCGGTGCCGCGGCCGACAAGCCGGTTCACGAGTTCATCCCAGCTCGGCGGTGCAAGAAACACGAGGCAAGCCTCGGGCATGCTCGCCCGCACCTGCCGCGCACCCTGCAGGTCGATCTCCAGCAGCATCAGTTCACCGGCCTCGGCCGCAGCGAGCACGGGGCCGCGTGGCGTCCCATAACGGTACTTGTTATGCACCGTCGCCCACTCCAGCAGCTCGCCAGCGGCAAGCATTCGGTCAAAGCCCTCGTCGGAGACGAAGAAGTAGTGCTCGCCCTCGACTTCACCGGGCCGCGGCGCACGCGTCGTTGCCGACACTGACAGCCGCACCTCGGGATAGTGCTCCCGAATGTACGCCGCCACCGTGCCCTTACCCACCGCTGTGGGACCGGCCAGCACCGTAAGCGGCGGGCGACCCGCGCGGAGCTCCGCGCCCGTGCGCGCGCGCACGAAACGTTCGAGACGCTCGCGCTGCAGCACCCCCAAGCCTCCGAGCCGCTTTCGCTCGGAGATATCGAGCTGCTCACGCACTCGTTCCGCTTTCACCACGCCGATCGCGGGGAAAGAAAGGAGGAAGTCGGTGATCCGCAGCGTTGCCGCGGGGGTCCCGTCCTCATCCGCCTGCGCCAGGACACGCAGTGGCGATACCTCACCACTGCGCAGCCGACGCTTCAGATCCGCGCGCGCCTGACGCGCCGCAATCGCGGCCCGGTTTGCCGCCACACGATCCACCGTGGGCATGTCACGTGCCGCGCGGTTCTCTGGACTACTCATCTGGTCTCCACTCGTCATTTCTCCCACCAGTGTGCCCCTCCTAACAGGGTGTCACACCGTGAGCGCCGTCGCCACGGCTTCGGCCCGATCGCGCACCCGCGCGTCGAGCCCCTGTGCGCCTCCGCTGAGGACGCTGCGTGATTCGTTGGCGAGCAGCGCCCACCCGAGACCACCGAAAATCGCCCCCGCATCTTCGATTCGGGCGCCCTGGGCACCAAAGCCGGGTGCGAGCACCGGCAAGGCCGGGCGAGCGGGGGGCGCGGACACGTCGATCCCGAAGTCCGCGAGCCGCAGCGTCGCCCCGAGGACCACACCGACCGAATTCACGTGATCATCGGCGGGGTTCCCGGCGGCCAGCGCGTCCTGCACCATCGCCTGCGCGATCGTGCGGCCGTCCGCGCGCACAGCTTGCTGCACGTCACGGGCTTCGGGGTTCGAGGTTGCAGCAAGCACAAACAGCCCCTTTCCGTGGTCCTGCACGTAGCCAAAGGCGCCGGCAAGACTCCCGAAGCCCTGGTACGCGGTGACAGTCATGGCGTCGGCTTCGAGCGGCGAGCCGGGCCGCAGCCACGCGTCTGCGTACGCCGCGAAGCTCGTGCCAATATCGCCACGCTTCACATCGGCGACCACAAGGACCCCGGCCTCTCGCGCATCCGCGAAGATGCGCTCAAGCGCCACGAACCCAGCGGAACCGAACCGCTCGAAAAATGCGATCTGCGGCTTCACGCAGGCCGCTACGCCGGCGGCGGCCGCGATCACATCGCGGCCCATCCGCTCGGCCCCGGCCGCATCGTCGGGGAGCCCCCAATCGGCGAGCAACGGCGCGTGGGGGTCAATCCCCACGCACAGGTGCCGCTTCGCGGCGAGTTCCGAGGCGAGCCGGGTGCCGAACGGAATCGCGCTCATCAGGCAGTCGCCCCCGCAGCAGCGGCGCGCGCGGCCACGCGATCCGCCTCATACTCCTGGAGCGACTTGACGTCGAAGCCGAGTTTCTGAGCCGAAATCGCGCCCACGGCGGCGGAGAGCTCCGACACGGTCGTGAAGATCGGCTTGTCCGCAGCAACCGAAGCGGCACGGATTTCATAGCCGTCAGCCCGCGCCGAGCTGCCCGAGGGGGTGTTCACGATCATGTCAATCTCACCGCGGTTGATGAGGTCGACGATCGTGTCGCCTTCAGCCTGGAGCGAGTGCTTGCGCACAACCTCCGACTCGATGCCGTTGCGCCCGAGCACAACCTGGGTCCCCTGAGTCGCGAGCAACCGGTAGCCGAGCTCCTGCAGCCGCAGGGCGGGAAGCACCACGGAGCGCTTATCGCGATCCGCGACCGAGAGGAAGACCGTGCCAGCGACCGGAAGCTCGCTGCCGGCGGCCGACTGGCTCTTCGCGAACGCGGTCGGGAAGTCACGGTCCATGCCCATGACCTCACCTGTGGAACGCATCTCCGGGCCGAGGAGCGAGTCGACGACGAGGCCCTCATACGTGCGGAAGCGCTTGAACGGCAGTACGGCTTCCTTCACCGCGATCGGTGCGTCGATCGGAGCACGGGATCCGTCGCGCTCGGGCAGCAGACCGGCGGTGATCAGCTCGGCGATGCTCTCGCCAGCCATCACTCGGGAGGCAGCCTTCGCGAGAGGGATGCCGAGCGCCTTCGAGACGAATGGCACCGTACGCGATGCGCGCGGGTTCGCCTCGAGCACGTAGAGCACGCCCTGACCGATCGCAAACTGCACGTTCAACAGGCCGCGCACGCCCAGGCCCGCAGCAATGCCAAGCGTCGCCTCGCGGACCGCACTGATCTGATCGTGTCCGAGGGTGATCGGGGGCAGGGTGCAGCTCGAGTCACCCGAGTGCACACCGGCCTCCTCGATGTGCTCCATGACGCCGCCCACGTACAGCTGCTCGCCGTCGTAGATCGCGTCAACGTCAATCTCAATCGCGTCGTCAAGGAACCTGTCGACAAGCAGGGGGTGCCCCGGACCCACGAGCGCGTGGCCCGCGATCCGCTCGAAGTAGCCGTGCATGGACTCCGTGTCGTACACGATTTCCATACCGCGGCCGCCCAGCACAAACGACGGGCGCACGAGCACAGGGTAGCCGATCTCCTCGGCGATTCGGATCGCGCCATCCTTGTCGATGGCGGTGCCGTTACGCGGCGCCACGAGGCCCGCGCGCTCCAGAATTCCGGCGAACGCGCCACGCTCCTCGGCGAGGTCAATCGCCTCGGGCGTGGTGCCCAGGATCGGGATACCCGCGTCCTTCAGCGGCTGGGCGAGGCCCAGGGCGGTCTGCCCACCAAGCTGCACAACCACGCCGACGAGCGTGCCCGAGGCCTGCTCCGCGTGGATCACTTCGAGCACGTCCTCAAGCGTCAACGGCTCGAAGTACAGACGATCCGAAGTGTCATAGTCCGTCGAGACAGTCTCTGGGTTGCAGTTGATCATGATCGTCTCGTACCCGGCCTCAGACAGCGCGAAGGAGGCGTGCACGCAGGAGTAGTCGAACTCGACGCCCTGTCCGATGCGGTTCGGGCCGGAGCCCAGGATGACAACCTTCTTGCGGTCGGACGGCGTGACCTCGGTCTCCTCGTCGTATGAGGAGTAGTGGTACGGGGTCAGCGCGGGGAACTCACCGGCGCAGGTGTCCACGGTCTTGAACACGGGGCGGAGGCCCAGGCCATGACGCAGGCCCCGGATTTCCGACTCGGACAGGCCACGAATCGCGGCGATCTGCGCGTCCGAGAAGCCGTGATCCTTCGCCTCACGCAGCACCTCGATGGTGAGCTGCGGGGCGGCGGCAACCTGCTCAGCCACTTCGTTGATCAGGACGATCTGGTCGAGGAACCAGGGATCGATCGCGGTGGACGCGAAGACCTGCTCAATCGAGGCACCGAGGCGCAGCGCCTGCTGCACATCCACGATGCGGCCGTCGGTGGGACGCTTGATCGTCTCAAGGATCTCCGCCACCGAGCGGGTCTCCTCGCCCCAGTGGAACGAGGTGTCCCGCTTCTCAAGCGAACGCAGTGACTTCTGCAGCGCGGTGGTGAAGTTTCGGCCGATCGCCATCGCCTCACCCACCGACTTCATCGTTGTCGTCAGCGTGTCGTCCGCGGCCGGGAACTTCTCGAACGCGAAGCGGGGCGTCTTCACCACGATGTAGTCGATCGCGGGCTCGAACGAGGCCGGCGTCTTCATCGTGATGTCGTTCGGGATCTCATCGAGCGTGTAGCCAATGGCAAGCTTCGCCGCGATCTTCGCAATCGGGAAACCTGTGGCCTTCGACGCGAGCGCCGATGACCGGGAGACGCGGGGGTTCATCTCGATGACGATCACGCGGCCGTCCACCGGGTCGATCGCGAACTGGATGTTGCAGCCGCCCGTGTCGACACCCACGCGACGGATGATGTCGATCGAGATGTCGCGGAGGTTCTGGTACTCACGATCGGTGAGCGTCAGTGCCGGTGCCACAGTGATCGAGTCGCCCGTGTGCACGCCCACAGCGTCAACGTTCTCGATCGAGCAGACGACAACCGCGTTGTCCTTGGTGTCGCGCATGAGCTCGAGCTCGTACTCCTTCCAACCCAGGATGGACTCCTCAAGGAGCACCTCGGTGGTGGGGCTGTAGTGCAGACCGTCAGTGACGATCCGGACAAGCTCCTCTTCGGTGTAGGCGAAGCCGGAACCCAGGCCACCCATCGTGTAGGAGGGGCGGACCACGAGCGGGTAGCCGAGATCCTTCGCGAACTCCTTCGCGTCGTCCACGGTTGTGGCGATGTAGGACTTCGCAACGCCCGCACCCGCAGCAATGGCGATGTCCTTGAACAGCTGACGATCCTCACCCTTCTGGATCGCGTCGACCTTCGCACCGATGAGCTCGACGTTGTACTTGTCGAGAATCCCCTGCTCGTGCAGCGCCATCGCGGCGTTGAGGGCCGTCTGACCGCCGAGCGTCGGCAGGATCGCGTCGGGCTTCTCCTTCGCGATGATCGTTTCGATGACCTCGGGCGTGATGGGCTCCACGTAAGTCGCGTCGGCGAAGTCCGGGTCCGTCATGATCGTGGCCGGGTTCGAGTTGATCAGGATGACGCGTACGCCCTCCTCGCGGAGCACGCGGCACGCCTGGGTTCCGGAGTAATCGAACTCACAGGCCTGACCGATCACGATCGGGCCGGATCCGATGACAAGAACAGAATTGATGTCTGAACGCTTGGGCATACTTCTTAGGCTCCCTGAATTGTGGTGTCGGCGGCTGCGGCGCGGTCTTGGACCAGGGCGCGGAAGCGATCGAACAGGTAGAAGGCGTCGTGCGGGCCGGCGGCGGCCTCAGGGTGGTACTGCACCGAGAACGCGGGGATGTCGAGGCACTCAAGTCCCTCGACAACCTGGTCGTTCAGGCTGACATGGCTCACCTGTACGCGGCCGAAGCCCTCGGGTGAATCCACGGTCCCCTCGATCGGCACGTCCACGGCGAAACCGTGGTTCTGTGCGGTGATCTCGACCCGACCGGTGCGCTTATCCATGACCGGCTGGTTGATCCCGCGGTGGCCGAAGGGCAGCTTGTAGGTGTCGAAGCCGAGCGCACGGCCCAGCAGCTGGTTGCCGAAGCAGATCCCAAAGTACGGCACGCCGTCGCGCAGCAACGCGCGCAACAGCTCCACGTGGCCGGTGCTTGCCGCGGGATCGCCGGGGCCGTTCGAGTAGAACAGAGCGTCGGGCGCGAGCGCGCGGATCTCCTCGAGCGTGGTGCTCGCGGGCAGAACGGTCACATCGAAGCCGTGATCCGCCAGGTAGCCGACTGTCGCGCGCTTGATGCCGAGATCGAGTACCGCGATGGAGCCCACCCGGTCGACGCCCTCGGTGACAGGCACCTCGTAGCGCTCCGGCGTGGTGACCTCTTCGGAGAGGTTCTTCCCCGCCATGCCACCCTGCTCGCGCACGAGGGCCAGCTGATCCTCGTCGGAGAGCGTGAAGTCGGGCCCCGAGAACACGCCTGCGCGCATCGCGCCAGCGGAACGGATCTTCCGCGTCACCGCACGCGTGTCGACGCCGGAGATACCGACAACCCCGTCACCGACGAGGTCCTCGTCGAGCGAGCGCTCGGCGCGGAAGTTCGAGATCCGGCGCGCTGGGTCGCGGACCACAAAGCCGGACACCCAGATCTTGCGCGATTCCATGTCCGTGTCGTTGACGCCCGTGTTGCCAATGTGCGGCGCCGTCATCAACACGATTTGGCCGGCGTAGGACGGATCCGTGAGCGTCTCCTGGTAGCCGGTCATGCCGGTCGAGAAGACGACCTCGCCAAGCGTGCGTCCGGTGGCACCGTAGGCTCGTCCGGTGTAGCGCGTGCCGTCCTCAAGTACGAGCACCGCGGCACCCTGGGTAGCCGCGGAAACTGGCGGTACCGTCACTTCGGTCGTATTCGTGGTCACGCGTCCTCCTGGGTCGTGGTCTGAGTGGTTGTGTGTGCGGTGCCCGGTACGAGCACCGCCGTGATTGCGTCCGCGAAGCGCTGCTGCTCCGCCGGATCCGCGAATCGAAAACTGGATTCGACCGGTCGCCCGGCCTGCGTGCCGGAACCCGCGAGCTGCCACTGCAGCAACGAGAGCCCATCCCGTTCGACTGCCTTGCCCACGCGGCCCGATGCCGTCCCGGTGCCGCGAAGTTGGGCCCGCGGGATCAACACGGGGGCCTCCCCCGTGACCGCCACGGAAACGCCGTCACCGCGGACGATCACCTCAGCGAAGCCCTTGTAGCGCAGGCCGGGCACCGCAACGCGCTCGAGGGGCGCACCCTCGGGCGTCGTGGACACATAGCTGGCGCGCGGGAAGCTGGCGAGTACCTCGCCGGACAGCGGCACCCCCGCGATGGCTGTGGTGTCACGCGCGTCGCGCCGCGTTCGCCCGCGCCACGCGATCCACATGCCGGCAAACGCCAGGATGGCGATCGCTGACATCATGATGATGAAGCTTGTGCGACTCATGAAACAACCTCCGTGGTGTGGTCCTGGCGAGCCCCCGCGGCGAGGGCGGCAGCGGCCACCGTTGCGGTGTCAACGAGTTCCCCGCCGTCGACGGTGAGGTAGCCGCGGCGCATCGTGAAGGCGATCCGGCCGGGCAACTCCATGCCGAGATAGGGCGAGTTGCTGCTCAGTCCCTGTAGCCTGTCGAGATCGAACGTGCTCGAACCGCTCGGATCGACAAGCACGAGGTCCGCGGGCTGGCCCACTGCAAGCTCGGTCGGGTGGCCTGCAAGACCGCCGATCTGCGCGGGGCGCTGTGAGAGCAGCGTTTCGAGTTCAGCCCAGCTCGTGTGCCCCTCGGCGACAAGCGTGAGGAGCGCGATCGGGAGCGCGGACTCAAGCCCGACCATCCCGAACGCGGCGGCATCCCACTCGCACTCTTTCGCCTCGATCGGGTGCGGGGCGTGGTCTGTGGCGATGATGTCGATGACCCCATCGGCGACAGCCTGCCGCAGCGCCCGCACGTCGGCCTCGCGCCGGAGCGGGGGGTTGACCTTGTACCGAGCATCGTAGCTGCGCACAAGTTCCTCGGTGAGGATCAGGTGGTGCGGGGTCACCTCGGCGGTGACCTGCACGCCGCGCGCCTTCGCCCACCGCACGACCTCGACAGAGCCCGCCGTGGACAGGTGGCAGATGTGAAGCCGGGCGCCCGTGTGCTCGGCGAGCAGCACGTCGCGGGCGATGATCGATTCTTCCGCGACGGCGGGCCACCCCTTGAGACCGAGCTCACTCGAGAGCGCACCCTCGTTCATCTGCGCCCCCTCGGTGAGGCGCGGATCCTGCGCGTGCTGCGCGATCACACCACCGAAGGTCGTCACGTACTCGAGCGCGCGGCGCATGAGCATGGGGTCGTGGACGCATTTGCCGTCATCCGAGAACACGCGGACCTGAGCGCGCGACTGGGCCATCGCGCCAATCTCACTGAGCTTTTCGCCCGCGAGGTCTTCGGTGACCGCACCAATGGGGCGGACCGTGGCGTAGCCCGCGGCGTCGCCCAGCGTCTGCACCTGTTCGACCACACCCGCCGTGTCCTGCACAGGCAGGGTGTTTGCCATCGCGAATACGCTCGTGAACCCACCGGCCGCAGCCGCTCGCGTTCCTGTGAGGACGGTTTCCGACTGTTCAAAGCCGGGCTCGCGCAGGTGCGTGTGGAGATCGACGAGACCGGTCAGCGCAACAAGACCGTCAGCCTCGATGACGCGCTCCCCCGGCACTGCGACGAGCCCGGTGCCACGCTCGACGATCGTGCCGTCGACAACACGCAGGTCCACAGGTTCAGCCGACGCAAGCTCGGCACCGCGCTCGGTGAGCGACGCGGCAAGGCGCGCACCGCGGATCAGGAAGCCTGGCTGTGCGGTCATACGGGTTCTCCTTCACGGAAGTCGGGGGAAGCGGGTTCTGCGGTGCGCTCACCAGAGAGCAGCAGATAGAGCGCGGCCATACGCACGGACACGCCGTTGGTGACCTGCTCAAGCACCGTCGAGCGGGGTGAATCCGCGGCTCGGGACGAGATCTCAAGGCCGCGATTCATGGGACCGGGATGCATGACGATCGCGCGCTCCGTGAGTCGTTCCAGGCGTGCGTCATCGAGGCCCCAGTTGCGGGCGTACTCACGCTCGTTCGGGAAGTACGCTGCGTGCATACGTTCCGTCTGGATCCGGAGCAGCATCACGACGTCGGGCTGCTCCACGCGGAGCGCCTCGTCGAGGGAGTAGTGATGGGCCACCGGCCACTCGCGCGTGCCATAGGGCAGAAGCGTTTCGGGGGCAACGAAGGCGACGTGCGCGCCGAGCGCGTTCAGGAGCCAGAGGTTTGAGCGCGCCACCCGAGAGTGCGCGATGTCGCCCACGATCACGACGGAGATCCCGTCGAGGTCGCGGCCCCGGCTGTCAGCGCCGAACAGGCGGCGACGCATCGTGAAGGCGTCGAGCAGCGCCTGCGTCGGGTGTTCGTGTGTGCCATCGCCCGCGTTCAGCACCCCAGCGTCGATCCATCCGCTCGATGCGAGCCGGGATGGCGCACCGGATGCGGGATGCCGGATCACTACACCATCAGCGCCAATTGCTTGGAGCGTCTGGGCCGTGTCTTTCAGCGATTCGCCCTTAGACACGGAGGATCCCTTGGCGGTGAAATTGATCACGTCAGCCGAAAGCCGCTTCGCCGCCGCCTCAAACGAGATCCGGGTGCGCGTTGAATCCTCGAAGAACAGGTTCACCACGGTCTTGCCGCGGAGCGTCGGAAGCTTTTTCACCTCGCGCTGCTGGGTTGCCGCCATGTCCTCGGCGGTGTCGAGGATCAGGATCGCCTCGTCCCTGCTGAGGGTGCGTGTGTCGAGCAGGTGCCTCATGCGCGACCCCCGTCCGCTGCGCTCCCGGAGTCGCCGGCCGAGATTGTGACCTCGTCGATCCCGTCGTGTTCCGCAAGCCGCACGGAAATCCGCTCGTGTTTGGCGCTTGGCAGGTTCTTGCCGATGTAGTCAGCGCGGATCGGGAGTTCCCGGTGACCGCGGTCGATGAGCGCGGCCAGACGCACGGCCTTGGGACGGCCGTGGTCGTTGAGCGCGTCGAGCGCAGCGCGCACGGTTCGACCCGAAAACAGCACGTCATCGACGAGCACCACAGTGCAGCCATCGATGCCCGTGACCGGCATGCTCGTGGGATGCGGCGTACGGGTCGGGTTCTGCGCGAGGTCGTCACGGTACATGGTGACGTCGAGGCTCGCACTCGGAACCGACCGGCCCTCGATGCGGGAGATCGTCTCCGCGATACGCGAAGCAAGAAAGGTGCCGCGCGTGGGGATTCCCACAAGCACGAGACCGTCAACGCCCTTGTTCGCCTCAATAATTTCGTGCGAGATTCGAGTCAGCGCCCGCGAGATCTCAGCGCTTTCCAGCACTACACGCGTACCCATATTCGAGCCCCCCTTCTCCGCCTCACTGGACGGGAGTTAAAGAAAAGCTGTTCCTCCCCAGCATAGCGGATCCCGGAGCGAATCCCGGCCACACGACTCCTCGTGGGACCGGGATTCACTCCGGGAGCGCAGTGCAGGTTCTTAGTTTCGGGCGTGGTCCGCGACGCGGCCCAGCACTCCGTTGACAAAGCGACCGGAGTCGTCTGTCGAGTATTCCTTTGCGAGTTCCACGGCCTCGTCAATGGCGACGGGCGTGGGCACCTCGGCATTGAACAGAATCTCCCAGGAGGCCAGGCGCAGCAGCGCCCGGTCCAGGTGCGGCATCCGCTCCAGGGTCCAGCCCTGTGCGTAGCTCGTGATCAGCTCGTCGATCTCATCGCGGTGGTCGCTCACCCCGTCGACAATCTCGCGCGCGTACAGCCACGAGGCAGCTCGATCGGGCTCGCTCGCGGCGCGCTTCGATTCAGCGTTCACGATCACGGCGATTGATTCGCCGCGCAGATCAGCCTGGTACAGCATGTCCAGGGCGCGCTTGCGCGCCTTTGTCCGTGCCGACAAGGTTAGTCGTTGACCCGGCCGAGGTAGTCACCCGTGCGGGTGTCAACCTTGACCTTGGTGCCGGCGTTAAGGAACAGCGGAACCTGAATCTCAGCACCGGTCTCGAGCGTTGCGGGCTTCGTGCCACCCGTGGAGCGGTCGCCCTGCAGGCCGGGTTCGGTGTAGGTCACCTCGAGCACCACGGATGCGGGCATCTCGAGGTAGAGGGGCTCACCATCGTGGAGGCCGATCTGCACCTGCTGGCTCTCCAGCATGTAGTTGGCCGCGTCGCCGACGACAACCGAGGAGACCGTGATCTGGTCGTAGTCGGTCTGGTCCATGAATACGAAGTCTGCGCCGTCCTGGTACAGGTACTGGAAGTCGCGGCGGTCGACGTTTGCGGTTTCGATCTTCGCGCCCGCGTTGTAGGTCTTATCGATGATCTTGCCGGAGACAACGTTCTTCTGCTTGGTCCGAACGAACGCGCCACCCTTGCCCGGCTTCACGTGCTGGAACTCGATCACGCTCCAGAGCTGGCCAGCCTCCTTGATCACGGTGCCGTTCTTGATGTCGTTCGAGGATGCCATGCAGGGGTTCTCCGGATTCTGTGAGGTACGAGCGCTGAAGTGCGCCGAATCATTCTACACCCGCCGCCGAGAATCCGATTTCGCGCCGCATGAGGGAACCAAAGGCTCAAAACTGGCATTTCGAGGGGATGCACAATCGTTCGCCCGGGAACCTCGGCCCCATGGCATGCACCCCACAACTCCCGCCCGCTACACACGTCGCTCCCCTAGGCTCGCTCCATGCACATGATCTTTCGCACCCTCTGGCACCAGTGGTTCGTGGGGCGACGCGGCCCCCGGATCGGCTTCGGCGACATGAGCCGCTCACGGTTCCGGGTGTGGCCCACCGACCTCGACCTTTTGCGGCACATGAACAACGGCAAGTACCTCTCAGTTATGGACGTGGGTCGCTTCGACTTGATCCAGCGCAACGGCACCTGGGATGTGATGACCCGCGAGGGCTGGTATCCAGTCGTGGTGGGCCAGACAATCTCCTACCGGAAATCCCTGAACCCGTGGCAGCGCTTCTGGATCGAATCGAAGATCCTAGGCTTTGACGAGCAGGCCGTGTACATGGAGCAGCGTTTCGTGCGTCCCGACGCGCAGCGCCGACCGGAAATCTACGCACGGGCGATCGTGCGGGCGCGTATCCTGCGCCGCAGTGGCGGCGTCGTGCCGGTCCCGGAAATCCTTGAGAAGACCGGTGCCCGCGCCGAGGACTTTCACGTGCCCGAGGAGATCCTCGCCTGGGGGCAGAACACCCGACTCCCTTCGACGCGCGCCGAGGCCGTCAGCAGCTGGGACTAAGCCGCGAGACGCTATGCCAGCGGCGGGCGCGCCCCGAGGTGCGGGCCTTGATTGCCGATCTCCCGGCAGGTGATTCGGATGACCTGCTCACCCGCGTCATACACGTGGCGCGCGGCGAGCCTGCCGCCCTCGACGGTCCCGGCGAGCCAGGTAAACGTTCCCGTGTCCACGGGTTCGTCGCCGCCAGTGATCCGCATCAGTTGCAGCATGAGCATTTCCGGGAGCGACACGTGCGGGCCGTGCGCAAACCCGAGCCCCAGCACGCTCGGCGTGGACCCCGCGGGCACGAGCCGCAGCGTCCAGCGCAGGGTTGCTCCGGTCCTGTCGCGCTGCACCACACTCGGGATCGCTATTGCGGACTCGGGGATGCTGTCAAGCTCAGAGAACCCGCGCTCTGCTTCAGCCCCAAACACGAGCGGTGTTGCCCCCGGCCCATCAGCCAATACCGCGGGGTGCGCGAGCGCCGCCGCGGCGAAGGCGGAGCGCCACCGAGCGGCACCCAGCCCATACGGTGTGGGCACCGGAGTGAGCTCGGGCTGTGCTGCGAGCAGGGTTCCCAGATGCAGGAGGTCCACTCCCGCGGCGGCGAACGCCTCCGGCTCCGGCACCGACGCTCCGAACAGGGCGGCGACACGGTGGGCCGCGCGGAAGGCGGCCTCGAAGCGCTCGGTCACCGCAGCGTCGCCAATCGCACCGAACGCAGCACCAGCGTGGAGTGCTCCCGCTTCGCGATCGAGCCACGCGTCAAACTCCGCGCGGGGTGTCGGCATGGAGCCCGACCCTGCGTCGTACCGTTCTGCGAGCGCCGGATACAGCGCGCGGATGAGGCGCAGCTGTTCCGTGGCGTGTGACTGTCGTTCCATGTGCCTCGGGATCCCCTACTCAACGTGACGGTGGTGCTGATGCTCCTCACGGTAGCTCATCCACGATCACCGTGCTCAGTGTCTCCGCGAGGCGCGCAGGATCGTCGACCCGACGGCCGTCCGGAGCGTAGCGGTTGGTCATCTCGTCGCTGCCGAAGCCACAGCCCACGACCCGCACGCCGAGCTGCCGGAGTGCGCGCAATTCGCGGGCGGCCGCGACCGGATCGTTCGATCCACCGTCGCTCATGAGAAAGACGATGCGCCGACGTTGCTGTCCGTCCCCCTCCTCGCCACCGACCGCACCCAGCTGTTCCGCCGCTGCCCGGAGCGCCGCCCCATCATTGGTGGAGCCCTGTGGAGTGCGGATCGCCGCGTCGAGGCGGCGACGAACCGCATCGTCGAGACCGCTTGAGAGCGGCTTCACAACTTCCACCTCGGCGTCGAACACGAGCAACGCCGTGCGCACGTCGAGCTCAAGACTGCTGCCCAGAGCGCGTTCGGCGTGCTGCACGTCCCGCTCCACCCCGCTGAGCGCCTCGAGCAAAATCAGCATTGCGTCAGAGGCGGCGGCCGCGATCCGCCCCTGCATCGACGCGGATCGATCGATCAGGAACACGTAGTCGGTGTTCCCGGCGCGACGTGTCGGGCGGGGGCGGGAAACACGGCGACGGTACGCACGCGGCCGAGCTACCCCGGCAAGGACCTCGGCGATCGCTGCGGGCAGCGCATCGGTCGCGAGTTCGTCGCCCTCGGGCTCCGCGCGGCGGCTCAGCGCCGGGCGGCGCGCCACACGCTCAGCGATGACCCTGGACCACACTTCGCGCATCGCTTCGATGGCGGGCGCGAGCACTGCGGCCCGGCTTCGGTAAGCCGCGAGCGCCGTGCTGCCACCCCGGGCGTCCCCGCCTCCGGCGCTCCCCGGGTCCCGGTCATCGTGCGCCGCGTCGGCGACGGCTTCAAGCCCCTGCTCCACGATGCCGTCGAGCAGCGCGCCGGACGCCGGCATCGGGGTGTTCAGTATCGACTCAACAAAGCCCGCGTGTTCGGCAGCAAAGAGGTCCGCCCCCTCGGCGGAATCGCTTCCCTCACCGGGTCGCGCGCTCTCCTGCTCATCCGCTGAAGCCGCGTCAGGAGCAGCATCCGACTGATCCGGCGCATCGCCTGGTGACGCGTCGGCGCCGGCCGCGCCTGCCCCGGTCTCAAGCGCCGACCCGGAATCTCCGGGATCCGGATCTGCTCCGTCACCCGCCACGTCGAGACCGCGGTCTGCCGCATCGCGCGCCCGCAGCGCGTCATAGCTCGGAAGTAAGAGGGCCAGCGCGCGTTCAGTGCGCTGCAGCGCGGATCGGCTGGGGTCCGGCGCGAGTACCCGTCGCAGCGGGTCGAAACTCCCGTCGCCCCGCGCCGCGAGCTGGGTGAGTTCGTGCTGAACCTCGGGGTCGACGTCGATCACCGCACCGGCGTCACCGATTCCCGCGGATCCGCCGCGGCGTAGAATCTCCGTCACCCACTGCAAGTGTCGCGGCAAGGACCGCACCTCAGCTGGCAGGCCGCGCGCGAGCGCCACTGCGAGCGGTTCCCGCAGCCCGGGGAACGCAGCAATAAGCTCCGCTGCCGATTGCAACCGGAGTACGGCGCGCAGCAGCGGTTCGGTTTCGGGTCGGAGGGCCGCAATCGATCGGACACGGCGCGCTCGCGTGGCCTCGGTGAGTTCACTGCGCGGACCTTCCCACAGATGCAGCAGCGCAAGGGCGACGGCCTCCGTGTCCCCGTGACCGCGAGTTCCGTACCATCCGAGCCCGACGCGAAGTGTCCCATCCACGAGTTCCCACTCCGCTTCTTCGGTCACCTCCACGGGTACGCCGAGGACCGCGCCCGCCGCGTGCAACCGAGCACGCAGCTCGCCCCGGCGCTGTGCCTCACGCTCTCTCGAGTCCATGCACTCACCCTAGCGCTGGGGTCGGGGGCCACCAGCACGGCACAGGCGTGGCCGTCGCCATCTGGGCTGCACCGCGCCGGAAGAGCATTCATGCATCAGACTTGGGCACTACCGGAGCATCTATGCATGATATGCATTGAAGTGCGTCGGTCCGCGGGGGCCGCCGCACGAACTCCAAGAGCCACTGCACACACCACGGCCCGCACCACGGCCCGCACCATGGCCCGCACCATGGCCCGCACCACGGCCCGCACCACTGCTCGCGCCACAGCCCGAACCGGCCCGGCACAGCTCACCCGAGTGATAGCGTGACAATCATGCTCTCCTTTGACGCTCACCCGGTCCTCGCCGAGGCGCGGGAACTAGCCGCCGAACGCCGCCGGGTTCGACGCGCACGCGAGCTCAGCACCGGCCACGCGTCGCGCGATCTGCACAGCGCGGACCTCGACAGGCTCGATGCCAGGCTGGCCGAGATCATGGCGGAGCCTGAGCACCGTGACCTCATCGCTCGCGCGCTCGACGACCGCGCCAGCGCGCTTCGGCTCGCCGTACACGAACGGCAAGCCGAGCTCGACGACCGGGCACGCAGTGCCGCAGCGGAGGCCATTGTTGCCGATGCAATCGCGCAGGGCCGCTCGCTGACAGCGGGCGAACGCGCACGGGCGGCCGAGCTCCGCGGGCCGAGCGGGCCGAGCGGGCCGAGCGGGCCGAGCGGGCCGAGCGGGCCGAGCGGGCCGAGCGGGCCGAGCGGGCCGAGCGGGCCGAGCGAGTCCCCCAGCGTCGCTCTGGGGCTGGGCGAGGGCGGGCACGACACCGCCCTCGCCGCACACGGCACCCTGCGCCTGCGTGAGGCCCGCCGCCAGCTCCGCGACGGCCTGCTCCTCACCGGGCAGATGCGGGGAATCATCGCCGAGGCCGCACCGGCGCTACACCGTGGCAACCCGGTGCTCTTGCTCGGCGAAACCGGCGGCGCGAAGACCGCGCTGGCGGAGCACCTCTCGCGCACCGTGCTCGGCCGCGAGCCCGAACTTGTGTCCGGCTACGGCGACATCACCTCAGCCCAGCTCATCGGCACGCACGAGCTGCGCGCCCAGGACGGCGCCACCGTCAGCGTCTTCACCCCCGGCCCGCTCCTGCGCGCCATGACCGAGGGCCGTCCGGTGATTCTCGACGAGGTCAACGCGATGCCGCCGGAGTTCCTGAAGCGACTGAACCGGATCTTGCAACTGCGCCCCGGCGACACGCTCGGCGTGCAGGAAGACGCGGGGCGCGCGGTGCGCATCGCGCAGGGCTTCGCCGTCCTGGCCACCGCCAATGAGCAAACCCCGCATCGCTACCGCGGCGTTGACAGGCTCAGCGCCGAGCTCGTGAACCGATTCGGCGCAAACAGCTACCGTGTGCACTACCCCGATACCGGCATCGCATTCGAAGCGTACCCAGCGGAGAATGCGCTGCTCGCGGCCGCAGCCATTGTCGACGAGCGCGGCGAACTGCCTCGGGAGTGGTCCGCGGACGCTCTCGAACGGGTCGCGCGTGCCGCGTTCATCAGCCAGCAGGTGTTCGCTGGTGCGGCGAGCGGCGGCTTTGGCGACTATGTCAGTGCCGAGCGCGAGATCGACGGCCGGCCCGGACTCGAAGAGTCGGTGCTCGCCCCGCGCACGCTCGTCGCCATTGTGCAGAAGGTCACCGGGAGCGCGGGGTCGGTTTCTCTCGACCACGCCCTGTCACGCTTCGTGGAGGGCGTCATGCACCGCGAGGATCGGCGGGTGCTCGCCCTGATCCTCGAGGGTCAAGGTTTCCAGCTGCGCTGAGCGACCGGCAGAACCGACCCGTTACTACATAACCGACCCGTTACTCGCAGAGGCTTCCGCGAGTAACGGGTCGGTTGTGTACTTGGGGGGTCGGTTCTGTGGGGCGGAGCGAGGCTACCGTCCTACGCCTCGTACGTCAGCACACGGGCCACGTCGTGCTCGGGCTTCTTCTCGCCGGCGAGCACCTCAAAGTCGAGCGTGTTCTGCGCGGGCGGCAGCGGACAGGTCACGAAGTTCGTGACCGCGCAGGGTAGCGCGTGGGCGTAGTTGAAGTCGATGAAGTCAATACGTCCTTCCCCGTCCTCCGAGAATTGCAGCTCGATGACGCGGCCCGCACCGTAACTGATCGGTCCGCTCGTGCGGTCCCGCACGTGCGCAACGGGTTGCACGCCGTGGGCGGCGTCCTTCCCAATGAGGACAAGCTCATACTCAGCCCCCTCGTGCGCGAAGGCGAGCGTGCCGATCTGCGTTGTCGTCTCGCGCACGCCGGTCTCGACAGTGACCGCCTCAACATCGTTGCGCTCCGCCGGCGTGAACACCGCCGGGATTCGCCAGGCGGGATCGTAGTCGAAGGCGGTCAGCCCGATCTCCGAGGCACCCACCGAGACATGCGGGTCGCGCACGCGCACCCCGAGGATCCGGTCCCCCGCGTCGTTCGTGCGCGGCACCGTTTCAACCTCGCGATCGCCGAAATAGACGGGCACACTGCCACCGTGACCGTAGGTCTGATTGCGGCCAGTCGGGATCTCGACCGGGCCCGTCGGGTACTCGCCGTTCACCGACAGGTTTGGCCCCGCGGCCGGCGGGGTGAAGATCACGCGGCCGTCAGCGACGGCCCAGGTGCCGGGGAGTCCGTCGAGCGCCTTCTCCGAGGTGCCCTCGTGCAGCCAGTACTGCGCCACAAGCGCGGTCCAGCCATAGGGCCGTGTCAGCTCCGCGACTCGGGTGTGGCGCCACTCGCGCCATTGCCCTGCCAGATGCTCAGTCGTCGGCATTACTGCTCCTTCGTTCGTGGGGAAAGTTCGGTGGGGTGTGCCGCGGTGTTGGCAGCGACGGTGTTGGCAGCGACGGTGCGCCGCACAAACGCGCACACCTCGGCAAAGGAATCCGCACTCGCCCGAGCGTTGCCCCAGGGGGTGCCGCCGTTCGAGTAGCTCACCCCGGAAACCGGGTGTGTACGGGCGATCTCGGTGCTCGGCAGGTGCGGGATCGTGATTCCGTGACCCGCATCAACGTAGTCGAGGTGTTGTCGTTCGGCGGCGTGCCCGTGACGGGCAAGCGTGTCAAGGGCGAGCCGCGACGCGTAGCTCGACGGCCAGGCGCGATCGTCAAGCCCAGATACGCAGAGCACCGGTCCCGGAAACTGTTCAATGGGGATCCGGCTCGCACGGGCGAGGTCCCGGTCATGCAGCCCATCGACGTAGACGTCAGAGTGCCGTGCGGGAGGCGGTGCATCGTTCCAGGGTTGCCAGGTGACACCCGCGTTGTTGTGCCAGAGGTACTCAAGCGGTTCTCCGTCAACGGTCCAAGTGGGGCCGTCCCAGCCGTCGGCTGGGTCGGCGGCACCCTGCGCGCCAAACACAAACGCGCCCGGCACAAACGCGACCGCGCCAAGAATCTGCTCGGGGAACCGGGAGGCGAGCAGCAGCGTCAGCTCGCCGCCGCGCGACTGCCCGCTGACAAGCGGCGCACCGCCGAGCGGATCGAGTTCGCGCTGCGTCCAGGCAAGCGCACGCTCGAAGTACTCGAGCGGCGTGCGCGAGATGAAGTGCGACAGGCCGGGCGCGCGGAAGTAGCCGAGCGCGAGCGCCTGAATCCCCGCCGCGGCATAGAGGGCCGCCCGAGCCTCGTTGATCCCGCCGCCGGAGCCGTTCATCACGATGATCGTCGGGAACGGGCCGCGGCCCACCGGTCGGAAGACCGTGCCGACGAGGCCGTCCTCACGCAATTCGGTGCGGGTCACGCCAGCGGCAAGCAGGTGCTGCTCTACGCGCACTTCGGACGCGGTCTCGGGGCCGGAAGACGCCGGCACAGCCGCACCCGGGGCAGCACTCGCGGGCGTATCGAGGACGCCTGTCCCGGGTTCGCCCCACGCGCGCAGCCGCGTCACGAGCGGGACCGTGACGTCCTGCGGTTCGGAACTGCCGCCGTGCGCGGTCACCCGCGCCTGCGCCCAGAATAGCCCCATCGCATCCGGCACCCGGAAGTCGCCTGAGACCGGCGCAGACGCGTCGAGATCGACAGCACCGTCGGCGTCGACAAGGTAGCTCGCCTGCGCGGCCCAAGTTTCGGCACCACGGACGGTTTCCGCGCGGAGCGTGACAAGCGAGCCAGGTACCGCACCGGCAACGCTGATCCGCCGCCGCTCGGAGAGCAGCCCGGATTCCGGGCTGACAGTGAGGTGCGGCGCCGCGTTCATCGCTGTGCTCCGCTCGCGAGAGCGCGAAGTGCCGCAAGACTCTCAGTCGTGACGGTGACCTGGCCGCTCGGCGCGGACTCCCCGAACGGAAGCGCGTCGAAACGGGCGGGAACGTGCCCACCCGCCGCGCGCCAGTCCGCGGCCAGCTGGACGCTATCGAGCGCCGCACTGTCGCCACCCGCACGAGCCGGATCGAGCGCGAGCACAAACGCGCCGCGGCCACTCGCGGGCGCTCCCGCCGGTCCGCGGCCGCCCACGGCGATCCCGGCGATGATCTCAACGAGAAAGCCGCCGAGAGAGCCCAGCAGGCTCTCTGGCAGGATCGTAGCGACATGTCCGGCGTCGAGCGCAGGCTCACCCGCCGCGTCGAGCGCGATCCCCGCGGGAAGCGGCGTGCCGCGGTTGCGATGAGCCGCCAGAGCTGCCTGTGTGATCGGCGCGGTCGCGAAGTCCGCAACGAGTGGTGCCTCAGCTGCACGCGGTGCCGCGACCGCGAGCGGGTTGGTCCCGATTGCCGGAGAAGTGCCGCCCCACGGCGCGACCTTTGCCGGTGCCTGAGCGGCGACGAGTGCAACTGCACCGTCTGCTGCGAGGTCGCGCGCCGCGAAGCCGAGGATACCGAGGGCCCCCACGTTGCGGATTCCAACGACGCCGACGCCGTGCGTCCGCGCGGCAGCTCCTGCGAGTCGCGTGGCTGTCGCCAAGGCGAGTGGGCCAGGCACGCCGGTGGCATCGAGCGCCGCGATCGGTGCCGGAACCGGGGAATCTGCGGCCGCGCCGACCGGGGCGGCCATACGCTCCAGATCTCGCAGCAGCATGGCGACGCCGAACCCGGGCAGGCCGAGCTGCTCCGCCTGGGTGAGCCACAGGGCGGCCCGCTCAGTGTCCGCGTGCGTCGCCCCGGTCGATCCGGCGTCGCCGGTCGCGGCAACGAGGGCAACGACAAGGGCCCGGTGCAGCTCCCCAGCGGGGAGCGTATTTGTGTCCTGCATGGTGAACGAGTCCCCGCTCAGTACTTCACCCAGGGGACCACACGACGCTCGATGAAGCCCTCAAGCGAGGTTGCGGCGTAGCCCAGGATTGAGATTGTCACGATGCCCACGTACATCTTTGACACCGCGAAAGTGGACCAGGAACTCCAGATGAGGTACCCAAGCCCGCTTTGGGAACCCACGAACTCGGAGGCGGCGATGATCACAAAGGCCCCGCCCGTGGCGAGTTTGAGCCCCGTGAAGATCGAGGGCAGCGCGTACGGGAAAGACACAGTGAACCAACGCTGCACGCGTGTCGCCCCGTTCGCCTGCGCGACGTCGTTCAGCAGCGGCGGCGTCTGCATGACCCCACTCATTGTGTTGAAAAACAGGTAGAAGAACACGCCGATGGCGACGATCACGTACTTGCTCGTCTCGCCCAGCCCAAAAATGAGCAGCAGGAGCGGGAAGATCGCGACCTTCGGGATCGGGAGCAGGCTCGCAAAGATCGGTTCGAGCAACTGGCGTAGCGGGCGCACGGAGCCCAGCAGGACCCCCAATAGCACGCCCGGTACAGCTCCCAGCACAAAGCCAATGAGAATACGAGAGAGTGTCATCGCGGTGTGCTCGAGCAAAACCCCGTCGAGCAGCATCTTTACAAACGTCTCAATGATTGAGCTCGGTGCCGGGAAAAACCGGACGTCAAGCACCCCAACGCGGCTCAGCAGTTCCCAGACCAAGATCAGGAGGATGGGCGTGTACGGCCCGATCCGGCGCGTCCAGCGCGAGCCCTTCTCCTGCTGCACGGCCGCGGCGAGCTGACGCTCGATATCGGCCGGGACGGCGGGGACACCCGCCTGCGCTTCGGCGCTCACGCGGCCTCCTCCTCGTCGGGCTGCTGCTCGAGCAGATCCCACAATTGCACAGTGATCTCGCCGTAGCGGGGATCCCGCCGGAGCTCCTTGATATCCCGGGGCCGGCCGAACGGAATTTCGATATCGGCGATAATCCGGCCAGGCCGATGCGACATGACCACCACCCGATCCGCGAGGGTCAGCGCCTCATCGACGCTGTGCGTGATGAACAGCACGGACTTCGAGGTCTGTTCCCAAATCCGCAGCAGTTCCTGCTGGAGCGCGACGCGCGTCTGCTCGTCAAGTGCACCGAACGGCTCGTCCATCAGGAGCACATTGCCGTCATCCGCGAGCGCCCGCGCCACCGAGGTGCGCTGACGCATGCCACCCGAAATCTGCGACGGGAAGTAACTCGCAAAGTCGGTGAGCCCCACGAGCTCCAGCAGCTCGGCGACCCGCTCACGCCGCTGTGCCTTCGGGACCCGCCGAAGTTTCAGCGGGTAGGCGACGTTTTCGGCCACGGTGAGCCAGGGAAAGACGCCGTGCTCCTGGAACACGACTGACGGGCGACTCTGGGTCTCCACGGTGCCCAGGCTCGGCTGTTCGAGCCCCGCCGCCACGCGCAGGAGCGTGCTCTTGCCACAGCCAGAGGGGCCGAGCACACACACGAACTCGCGTTCGGCGACCTCGAGCGAAACGTCCTGCACGGCCACGAGCACTTCACCGCTCGCCTCCGCGTTAGGGAACGCTTTCCAGAGGTTCCGGATTGAGATGCCCGTCATTTGGCGTCGGTGTCCGAGGACTCCGCGGCGTCGCCCGCCTGCGCCACGGCGTCGGCGAGAATGTCCGCGCGGAAGATGTCCTTGATCGAGGACTTGCCCTCAAATTCGAGGGTGTCGCGATCCCGGAAGAACTGTTCCTGGCGCTCCACATCGCTCCAGTCGATCGCACCCTCGGGGTCCTGCACGGTCAGACCGATAGACGCAAGCGTCTCCACCGGGAGCTCCGTGTACTCGGCGATGATCTCCTGCGATGCGGGATGGTTCCAGCCGCCGGCCTCGAGCTCCTGAACGGCGCGGAGATACGCCGCGGTGAACGCGGTGACCGCCTCCGGGTACTTCTCGACGTACTCGGTGTTGAACGCGAGGGCACCGAGCTCAACGCCGGCCTGGTAGCTGACGTCGAGCAGCTCGTGCCCGATCTTCTTGTCCGTGATCGCGGAGGAGATCGGTTCGATTGTCCAGCTCGCGTCGATCGAGCCGTTCGCGAGGGCGGGAGGAATGTCGCCCGGGGTGAGGTTCACAAGCTCGACATCGTCAAGGCTGAGCCCCACCGATTCGAGGGCGAGGTTCACGGAGTAGATACCAAAGCCGCCATCACCGGGGATGCCGATCTTCTTGCCCTTCAAGTCCTTCGCGTCGGTGATCCCGGACTGTTCCGAAGCCATGAGCGGTGCCGGGTTCTTCCCCTCTTCGGGGATTCGTGAGACGCTCGCGATCACTGAAAGTGAGGCACCCGCCTCGGTGGCGTTGAACAGGCCCGCACCCCAGGTCGCGCCGCCGGCGGTGATGCTGCCAGTGCTCACCTGCTGGTACGTCTCCCCCGAGCTGCCGCTCTTCGAGATCAGTTCTACGTCGACCCCGGCGTCCTCGAAGTACCCCTTCTCCTCCGCGAGGAAGAACGGTGCATAGTCGGCGTACGGTGAGTACAGGAAGGTGATCTTCGGCGCATCGGCGACGTCACCGCTGCCCTCGGGCGCGGCGCCCGTGGCGCAGCCGGTGAGCAGAGCGGCACCGGCGATGAGCGCCAGACCTCCAGTGAAACGACGACGAAGACTCATGAGGGGCTCCCGGAAATTCACACACGTGCCGGCCCTGTTGCCGGTCATTCCGCCAATCTATCGGGTTGGCGTTTCGCTGTGCGGAATGCGCCGTCACATTCGGTCACACCGCGCGCGGCTGCCACCCCCGGCTGTCGCCCCGGCTGCGGCCCCCCGAAACGACCCCAAAACCACGAAACGACCCCAAAACCGCGCGATTTCGCGTGATTTCGGGGTCGTTTCGTGGCTCAGGGGTCAGTTGGCGATCTCCTGGTACGCGAACTGCAGCATCGAATCGTCGACGCCGGCGAGTACGCGCGGCTTCCCGATCTCGTCGAGCACGATGAAGCGCAGCATCCCGGCGCGAGCCTTCTTGTCGCGCTGCATCGTCGCGAGCAAGCCGGGCCAGCGGCCGGCCGGGTAGTTCAGCGGCAGCGTCAGCGAGGACAGGATCGCACGGTGACGGTCGACCGCGGCATCCGAGAGTGCACCGGCCATGCGGCCGAGCTCCGCGGCGTACATCATGCCGATCGAGATCGCAACGCCGTGACGCCACTGGTAGCGCTCCGCGTGTTCGATCGCGTGGCCGAGTGTGTGGCCGTAGTTCAGGATCTCCCGCAGGCCGCCCTCGCGGAAGTCCTCGGATACGACGCGAGCCTTCACCCCGATGGCGAGTTCAACAAGGCGGCGGAACTCCGCCGACGCCGGATCCGTCGCCCGGTCGACGTCGGCTTCGAGCAGATCAAGGATCTCGGGTTCGGCGATGAAGCCGCACTTCGCGATCTCCGCGAAGCCCGCGAGGATCTCGTTGCGTGGCAGGCTGGCCGCGAGGTCGAGGTCACAGATGACGCCGGTGGGGGCATAGAACGTACCCACGAGGTTCTTCCCCTCGGTGGTGTTGACGCCGGTTTTGCCACCCACGGATGCGTCGACCATGCCAAGCACGCTTGTCGGGATCTGCACCAGTGAGACCCCGCGCAGCCACGTCGAGGCCACGAAGCCCGCGAGGTCGGTGACGGCACCGCCGCCGAGGCCAATCACGGCGTCGGTGCGCGTGAAGTCCGCTTGGCCCATGATCTGCCAGCAGAACGCCGCGACCTCGATGCGCTTGGCCGACTCCGCGTCGGGCACCTCGGCGAGGAGCACCTGTTCGTAGCGCTCCTGGAGTGCATCACGCAGTTCGGTCGCGACGCGGCCCACCGTCGGCGTGTGCACGATCAGGATCTTGGCGACGCGATCGCCGAGCACTGCGGGCACGCGGCCCAGGATGCCGCGACCCACGGTGATCGTATAGTTGCTCTCCCCCGTGACCTTGATCTCGGTCACCGGCTGCTCGTCTGCCGCCTGTGCGGGTGCGTCGGTCATCATTCGCTCCTGTTCGACGGCGCGGTGTCGCCGTCTGTTCGCTTCGGTTCGCGCGTCTTCCGGAAGCTGCGCGCCCACTGGGCGACGCGGCGCGCGAGTTGTTCTTTGGTGGCACGATCGGTGCGGTAGGTCACGTCGGCGACCTCCTCGTAGAGCGGCCGGCGCTCGGCGAGGATCCGACCCCACGCCTCGGGATCGTCACGGAGCAACGGCCGGCGCTGGATGTTTGCCGTGCGGAGCACGGCTTCCTGCGTCGTCATGAGAAGTACAACCGGGTACCCCGAGAGCAGCTCCCGCGTGCTCTCGGTCAGCACGGCACCCCCGCCGAGGGCAAGGATCCGCGCGCCCGGAGCGGCGAGTTCGGCCGCAATCACCTCGGCCTCGATCCGCCGAAACTCAGACTCGCCGTGCTTCGCGAAGAAGTCGGTGATCGCCCCGTGGGCGCGCACAAACACGGCGTCGGAGTCCACGAACGGAATGCCGAGTTCACGCGCAACGCGCTTGCCGAGGCTCGTCTTCCCAGCGGCCATCGGGCCGACAAACACGACCGCGCGATCCGGCAGCTTCGCCCCGGAGCGCCGCCGACGACGACGCCGCGGTCGTCCGCTGCCACGCGGGGACTGCGGGATCAAGCCGATGGGTTCGGTCGGGTGCTGCAGCTCCGGGGTGGTGGGCGGCGCGGGCTTCGGCGCGGCCGCGGGCGGGCCCGCGATCCGTCCGGCCCGGCGATGCCTGGTCACGACTCGATGACGGTCGACAACCGCTCGGGGATCGCCGCGAGGTAGGATTCCAGGTTTCGCTTCGTCTCCGCAACGCTGTCGCCGCCGAACTTCTCGGTGACAGCATCCGCGAGCACAAGCGCGACCATGGCCTCAGCGACTACACCGGCGGCCGGAACCGCGGAGACGTCGGAGCGCTGGTGGTGTGCCTTCGCTTCTTCGCCAGTGGCGACGTCAATCGTCGGCAACGCATGCGGCACCGTGGCGATGGGCTTCATCCCGGCGCGTACGCGAAGTACCTGGCCGGTGGTCATGCCGCCCTCGATGCCGCCGGCACGACCGGTCTCACGGGCGATCTGACCGTCCGCGATATGCAGCTCATCGTGCGCCGCCGATCCTCGGCGGCGCGTTGTCTCGAAGCCGTCGCCAACTTCCACGGCCTTGATCGCCTGAATCCCCATGAGAGCACCGGCAAGACGCGAGTCGAGGCGCCGGTCCCAGTGTACGTAGGATCCAAGCCCGGGCGGCAGACCGTAGGCGAGCACCTCAACGATGCCGCCAATCGTGTCGCCGGACTTCTTCGTGTCGTCGACCTCCGCGACCATGCGCGCGCTCGTTGCGGCGTCGAAGCAGCGCAGCGGATCCGCGTCGAGCGCTGGCGTGTCCGTGGGTCGCGGCAGTGCGCCGCCCGCGGGAACCGCGATGTCGCCGAGCGACACTGTGTGGCTGACGAGCCCGATCCCCAGCTCTGCGAGGAACGCACGCGCAACAGCACCCAGGGCGACACGTGCTGCGGTTTCACGGGCACTCGCGCGCTCGAGCACGGGACGCGCCTCATCGAAGCCGTACTTCTGCATGCCTGCCAGGTCGGCGTGTCCGGGGCGAGGACGCGTCAGCGGGGCACCGCGGCCGCGAGACTTCTCGGAAAGTTCGGTCCGCTCGGCCGACATCACCTCGGACCACTTGGGCCACTCGGTGTTGCCGATCCGGATGGCAACGGGGCCGCCAATGGACACGCCCTGGACCACACCGCCCGAGACGTTCAGCTCGTCCTGTTCGAACTTCATGCGCGAGCCACGGCCATAGCCGAGCTTGCGCCGCGCGAGGTCAGCCCGGATCTCTTCAAGAGAGACGGGGACCCCGGCGGGGAGGCCCTCGAGGACAGCGATCAGTTCGGGGCCGTGGGATTCTCCAGCGGTAAGCCAACGCAGCATACCGACTATCCTCCCATATCGGGCGTGATTGCCGCGCGCATCGCGGCGCGCACTGCGTCTTCCTGCGTCATCGGCGTTGCCGCATCGCCGCCCCGAAAGAGGCGAATCTGCACAATCGCTTGTTCGATGAGCATTGCCGTACCTGGGTGGGCGGCCCCCCCAGCAGCCTCCCAGCGCCCCGCGAGGGGTGACGGCCACGGATCGTAGGCAACGTCGAAGAGCGGGACCCCGAAGAGGGCGTCAGGCACGGGCAGCGCGTGGCCCACCGGCCCGGGGAGCGTCGCGATGATCAGAGTGGCATCGGCGTGGTCAAGCGCTGGATCGGCGGGGCCCACTGGCGTCACCGCACCACGCGCCGCGAGCCGATCCCGGATCGCCCCCGCCGACTCGGCGTTGCGCCCGGCGACCCACACATGTTCTGCACCAAGTGCCTGCGCCGCGAGAACGGCGGATACCGCGGTGGCACCGGTACCGAGCACCACGGTGCGCGTGGCGTCAAGGTTGGCACCGGCGATCGCGGCCGCCAGCCCGGCAACATCGGTGTTGGCCCCGTCCCAGCCGGTGCCATCGGGTCGCCGGATCAGGGTATTCACCACACCGCTCACCTGCGCGATCGGATCCAGCGTCGTGGCGAGTCGATGTGCCGCTTCCTTGAGGGGCATCGTCACCGAGAATCCCCGCCACTCCGGCCCGCGGCCGGCGAGGAACCCCTCTAGCTCGGGCACCGCGCAGCGCACCGCCGAGTAGCGCCAGGGCAGGCCAAGCACCTCATATGCGGCCCGGTGGATTCGCGGCGACAGCGAGTGCGCGATCGGCCAGCCGAGCACGGCCAGCTGACTTGGCACCGCCAGCCGCTCCGGCACCGCCGGCCGACCCGGCATTTAGCAGCCCTTCCCCGGGTTTGCCGCGCACCACTCGTTGAGCTGCCCCACGGCGGCGTCGTGCTGCTCCTGGTTCGCGCTGAACGCGGACTCCCCCGTGTCAAGGTTGATCGCCACGAAGTAAAGCCAGTCCCCCGCTTCAGGGTTCAGTGCCGCAGAGATTGCGTCGCGGCCCGGGTTCGCAATGGGACCCTTGGGCAGCCCCTCCTGCACGTAGGTGTTCCAGGGATTGTCGTCGGAGAGCGCCTCGTCGGTGGACCACACCGAGCCGTCCTCGTGCTGCCCCATGCCGTACTGCGCCGTGGAGTCCATCTGCAGTTTCATGCCCTGGTCGAGCCGGTTCTGGATGACGCGGGAGACCTTGCCGAAGTCTTCAATGCGGCCGCCCTCACGCTGGATCATTGCGGCAATGTTCAGGACCCGTTCCCGATCAGCTTCGGCCACGCCAAACTCGTCGAGGACTGCGCGCTGCTGGTCGACAAGTCGCTGGATCGCTTCGGCACCGGTGGTGTCCTCTTCGAACTCGTAGGTCGCCGGGAACAGCCACCCTTCGAGGCTGTCCACGCCAGCGGGGAGTCCAAACGCGGCAGGATCCGCGATCGCGGCTTCGAGTTCCGCGAGGGGGATGTCTGCGCCGGCCGCGATCAGCTCGATCGTCTGCCCCACGGTCTTCCCCTCGGGGATCATCGCGGTGAGCTGCATCTTGTTCGCGGGATCCTGCAGCGCATCAAGCGCGCCCTGCGAGCTCATCTGCAACTTGAGCCTGTACGAACCCGGGAGGAAGTCGACGGCGGGATCCTGCGCCAACAGCAGTTGATAGAACGCCTCCGACGTCTTCACCACGTCTGCCTCCGCGAGGCTTGCCGCGATGTCCTCGCCGATCTCGCCCTCGGTGATCACCACGATGGTGTCGCCGGATCCGGGGCCCTCGTAGTCGTTTGTGGTCCAGCCCATCATGAGCGAAATCTGCGTGCCGAACTGGGACCACAGATAGGTTCCCGCGGCGGCGAGCCCGCCGAGCAGCACGACAGTGACGATGAGTGAGATGACGATTTTCTTGCCGGTTCCCGCTGATTCCCCACGAGTGCGTGCATTCATACGTCGTTCTCCTCTGCGTCGGCGTGTGTCGGTGCCACAGCGCGCCCCGGCGCGGTGCCCTGAGCCCGCTCGCTGTCGAGTGCGTGCTGCAGGATCACCACCGCAGCGGCCTGATCAATGATGGATCGGGTCTGTTTTGTTTTCTTGCCGGCCTGGCGCAGCTGCCCCTGAGCCGACACTGTCGAGAGTCGTTCGTCCACGAGACGGACCGGAACGGGCCTGGCACTCGCGGCGAGCTGCGCCGCGAGGCGATCCGCAAATCCGGTCGCATCATCGGTCGAGAGCGTGTGTTCTCCGCGCATGTTCAGCGGCAGGCCCACGATCACTTCGAAGACGTCGAGCTCGCCGACGATCCCGAGGAGGCGCGCGATGTCCTCGCGAGCCTCGGGATCACGCGGCACGGTTTCGACAGGGGTCGCGAGCATCCCGTGCAGGTCACTCCGCGCCACCCCAATGCGGGCCTTCCCCACGTCGATCCCGAGCCGCACGCCGCTACGCACCCGCTGCGCCTCCGATTGTGCGGCGGATCTCCGCGAGCGCCGCGTCAATCTGCGCCGGATCCGTGCCACCGCCCTGAGCGAGATCGGGCTTGCCGCCACCGCCCCCACCGAGCACCTTGGCACCCAGCTTCGCGAGGTCGCCTGCGCGCACGCCGGCGGTGCGGGCACCCTCGGTTGTCGCTGCGATCACGACGGGCTTGCCCGCGGCCTCGCCCGCGAGGACCACTACTCCGGCCTCACTCGACAGGCGTTCGCGCAGCTGCAGGGCGAGTCCACGAATGTCGTCGGCGGACCCCACTGTGCCGAGCGATGCGGTGACCACGCGCACGTCGCCGAGCGTTTCTGCTGATGCGAGCAGCTCCGGCACGCGCTCGGCAAGCTTTGCCGCTTCGAACGCCGCGATCTTCTTCTCGGCGGCCTTGAGCTGGGCACCCAGATCCTGCACGCGGCCGATAAGTTCGGCGCGCGGCACCTTCAAGCCGCCCATGAGCTGCTGCACGATGGCGCGCTCGGCAGCGAAGTTGCGGAACGCCTCCATGCCCACCAGGGATTCAACGCGACGGTTCGTGGATCCGACCGAGCTCTCGGACACGAGGCTGATCATGCCGACCTCGGCGGAGCTGGAGACGTGCGTGCCCGCGCAGAGTTCACGCGACCACGCACCCCCGATATCGACGACGCGGACGCGGTCGCCGTACTTCTCGCCGAACAGCGCCATGGCACCCATCGCCTTGGCCTCGTCAATCCCCATTTCGCGGGTGACAACGTCGTAGTCGGAACGGATCGCCAGGTTCGAGATCTCCTCAAGCTCGCTCTTCGTCTCCGTCGAGAGCGCGTCGCCGTGCGCGAAGTCGAGGCGCATGTAGCCGGCCTTGTTGTAGGAGCCGGTCTGATGAGCCCCGGTGCCGAGCACGTCGCGCAGCGCGGCGTGCACGATGTGCGTGGCCGAGTGGGCCTGTGTTGCACCGCGGCGGTAGTCAGCGTCAACACGGGTTTCGGCGCGCTGATCGATCCCGATCGTGCCGACCGTGACTTTGACTGTGTGCACCACAAGGCCGGGAACAGGCTTCTGCACGTCAAGAACCTCGGCCTCAAAACCGTCGCCCACGATGACACCCTGATCCGAGTCCTGGCCGCCCGATTCCGCCCAGAGCGAGGTCTCGGCAAGCACAACCTCCGCGATCTCACCCTCACGGGCTTCCTGCACGGCGACACCGTCGACAACGAGGCCAAGCACGCGGCTCTCGTGGGTCAGCTCGTCGTAGCCTGTGAAGAGGGTCTCTCCGAGTCCGCGGAGCTCCTTGTAGACCGACAGGTCGGCGCGCTGGCCCTTCTTCGCCTTCGCGTCGGCCTTCGCGCGATCGCGCTGCTCCTGCATGAGCTCGGTGAACACGCCGCGATCGACAGCGACGCCCGCTTCCTCGGCGATCTCGAGCGTCAGCTCGATCGGGAATCCGTGCGTGTCATGCAGCAGGAACGCGGTGTCGCCGGGAACCGTCGTAGCCGCGCCCTTCGCGGTCGCAACCGCGGTATCGAGGATCTGGATTCCCGAGGCAAGGGTCCGCAGGAACGTTTTTTCCTCCGCGTATGCGGCGCGCGAAATGAAATCGAAGTTCTCGGCGACCGCCGGATAGGCCCCCTGCATCGCGTCGCGCGAGACCGGGAACAGTTCAGCGAAGCTCGCCCCGTCGAAGCCGAGCAGTCGCATCGACAGAATCACGCGACGCAGCAGGCGCCGCAGGATGTAGCCCCGGCCCTCGTTCGAGGGTGTTACACCGTCGGCGATGAGCATCAGCCCGCTGCGCACGTGATCCGCGATCACGCGCAACCGAACGTCGTCAGCGTGGTCTGCACCGTACGTCTTCCCCGCGAGCGCAGCGGCACGGTCGAGCACCGGGCGCACCTGATCGATCTCGTACATGTTCTGCACGCCCTGCTTGATGAACGCGACGCGCTCGAGACCCATGCCGGTGTCGATGTTCTTCTTCGGGAGTTCGCCCAGGATCGTGAAGTCGGTCTTCGATTTCACATCAGCGACCTCGTACTGCATGAACACGAGGTTCCAGATCTCGACGTAGCGATCATCGTCCGTGATCGGGCCACCGTCGATCCCGTACTCCGGACCCTGATCGAAGAAGATCTCCGAGCACGGACCGGCGGGTCCCGGCTGACCGGTTGACCAGTAGTTCGTGTCTTTGCCGAGGCGCTGGATCCGCTCGTCCGGCAGCGTCGAGTGCTCCTTCCACAGCGCGAAGGCCTCGTCGTCTTCTTCGTAGATCGTGACCCAGAGATCCTTCGCCGCGAACCCCAGTCCGCCATCTGCCTCGGGCGTGGTGAGCAGCTCCCACGCGTACTTGATCGCGTCCGACTTGAAGTAGTCTCCGAAGGAGAAATTGCCGCACATCTGGAAGAAGGTGCCGTGTCGCGGGGTCTTACCGACCTCCTCGATGTCGTTCGTCCGGATGCACTTCTGCACGCTCGTCGCGCGCGGGTACGGTGCGGGAACCAGGCCAGAGAGGTACGGCACGAACGGGACCATGCCCGCGACCGTGAACATGAGGCTGGGATCGTCGCTGACAAGCGATGCGGAGGGCACAACTGTGTGTCCGCGCTTTGCAAAGAAGTCGAGCCAACGGCGGTGGATTTCAGCGGTCTGCATCCGGGTACTTTCTACGTCTGGGTGGTGCGGGGTGGGGGTGTCGGTTAGGACTTCTGTGAGAGCCCGCGGAGCGCGTCCTCAAGTTCGGCATCGGCGTCTGCTTCATCGGCCTCGGCCTCGGCCTCATAGCCCGAAGTAAACGCCCGACTGAATTCGCTCATGCCGCGGTTCACGCGGTCAAAGAAGCGGCGTCCCTCGGTCGTCTGATTCACGAAGTGTGCGGCAATGAACCCCAATACGGCTCCGGACACCAGCCACGTCAGCTTGCGCATGTCTCATTCCTCCATTCGGCGAGCAAGCACGGCACAGCCGCACCAGAAAGCAACCTCAAGCTTAGTGGGTCACACTCTCCCAGCTTTGGATATGTGTTCCCCATGAAAACACCGCAGGGGCACCGAATTTCTTCGGTGCCCCTGCGGGTCAAACGGTTCGGCGCGACTTAGCGGCCCGAGTAGAACTCGACCACGAGCTGCACTTCACAGGTCACGGGGACCTCAGCGCGCTTCGGGCGACGCACGAGGCGTGCCTGAAGCTTGTCGAGCTCAACCTCGAGGTAGCCCGGAACCGGGGGGAGAACCTCGGCGTGGCCGCCTGCAGCAGCGACCTGGAAGGGCTCGGTGCCCTCGGAGCGCTCCTTGACGTGGATGAGCTGTCCCGGCTTCACGCGGAAGGAGGGGCGGTCGACGATCTTGCCGTCAACGAGGATGTGACGGTGCACAACCATCTGGCGCGCCTGCGCCGTGGTGCGTGCGAAGCCTGCGCGCAGCACGAGTGCGTCGAGACGCATCTCGAGGAGCTCGACCAGGTTCTCACCGGTCAGGCCGTCCTGACGACGGGCTTCCTTGAAGGCGATGGTGAGCTGCTTCTCGCGGATGCCGTACTGGGCGCGAAGACGCTGCTTCTCACGCAGACGCACCGCGTAGTCGCTGTCGCTCTTACGCTTGGTGCGGCCATGCTGGCCGGGGCCGTAGGGGCGCTTCTCGAGGTAGCGAGCTGCCTTCGGGGTCAGGGCAATCCCGAGCGAGCGGGAAAGACGGGTCTGTGAGCGGGTACGCGACGTTGTCGACACGTGTGTCCTTTCAGGTTTCTAGCGTTCCGCGATCCATAGCTGAATCGCGTGTTCTCTCGGCCACGCTGCGCCCGCATTCATCAGCTTTCGCTGGCAATGCACGCGACGCAGCACACCGTGTTTCGGTGAGGGAACGACCAGCGCAGAAACCCGGCTACAGGGTACCTGCCACAAGAGTTCGTCCGCAGCCAGCGACGAGCTCAGTGTTGGCCAGCGTTCAGCATATCACGGGAGCGCACCCCGGCGCGCGCCGCGCCCTACTCGGAGCGAGTGATCCGCCGAATCTTCTCGAGCCGCTCCGCAACCTCACGCTCGTTCCCGTGGGCCGTCGGCGCGTAGTACTCTCGCCCCACAAGCTCATCCGGGAGGTACTGCTGCGGGGACACCCCGCGCGGGTCGCTGTGTGGGTAGCGATACCCCTTGCCGTGCCCCATCCGTTTTGCGCCCGGGTAGTGCGCGTCACGCAGGTGCAACGGCACGAGTCCAAACCGGCCGGCCTTCACATCAGCAATGGCCGAATCGATGGCGGAGATGACGGCGTTCGATTTCGGAGCCGTGGCGATATAGATCGTTGCCTCGGCGAGCGGAATTCGCGCTTCCGGCAGCCCGACCAGCTGTGTCGCTTCGGCGGCGGCCACCGCGATCACGAGCGCTTGCGGATCGGCCATCCCGACATCCTCCGCCGCGTGCACCATGAGCCGACGAGCAATGAAGCGGGGATCCTCCCCCGCCTCGATCATGCGGGCCAGATAGTGGATCGCGGCATCCGGGTCAGAACCACGCATCGACTTAATGAACGCGCTCGTCACGTCGTAGTGCTGGTCCCCGTTACGGTCATACCGCAGGAGCGCTCGGTTCACGGCGGCAGAAACAATCTCCGGAGTGACGCGGGGTGAGTCCTCCTCCGTGTCCAGGGCGATCGCTGAGCTCGCGGCAGCCTCCAGACTTGTCAGCGCTCGGCGCGCATCACCAGACGCCAGCTGCACAAGTGCGTCAACAGCCTCGGGCTCCACCTCCACCGCATCGCCGAGCCCCCGCGGGTCTGCGATAGCGCGCCGGATCAGGTCGCCGAGCTCGGACTCTTGCAGCGGCTCCAGTGTGAGCAGGAGCGAGCGCGAGAGCAGCGGGCTGATCACCGAGAACGAAGGGTTTTCCGTTGTCGCCGCGACGAGCGTGACCCAGCCATTCTCCACCCCGGGCAACAGTGCATCCTGCTGCGCCTTGGTAAAGCGATGGATCTCATCGAGGAACAAGACTGTCGCCATCCCGTAGAGATCGCGATCGTTGAGCGCGCGCTCCATCACGACCCGCACGTCCTTCACCCCCGCGGTCACCGCCGAGAGTTCCACAAAGCGCCGGCCGCTCGAGTGCGCGATGGCCTGGGCGAGCGTTGTCTTGCCGGTGCCCGGCGGGCCCCACAAAATCACCGACACCGCACCGCCGCCCCCATCGGTATCGGCGGCAAGCACACGCAGCGGAGAACCCGGGCGCAGCAGGTGCTGTTGCCCCACAACCTCATCGAGCGAGCGCGGGCGCATCCGCACCGCGAGCGGCGCGGTGGCGGCCGGCATTCCCTGAGTGTCCACGTCCCCCATGCTAGCGACCACCGCTGACACGGGATCCTGGGGCTCCTCGCGCAGGAGCGCCGAGCAAGATACCGGTGCGAGCAGGGCCCCTTCTGCGCGCGTCCAGTTCGGCAGGCCGCGCACTGTGGCATAGTGGAGGGGTCTATCCCGTATGGTCGGCACGCCCGGCCCACACACGTTAAGTGAGCAGAACCGTGAGCGAAGCGACCAACGAAACGCCCTGGGGACGAGTCGATGACGACCGTACCGTGTATGTGCGCGAGGGTGACGGTGAACGCGTGGTCGGATCTTTCCCCGACGGCACGCCCGAAGAGGCCCTCGCCTACTTCACCCGGAAGTTTGCCGACATCGAGGGTCAGGTGACCCTGCTTGAGGCCCGCATCGCGCGTGGCACCGCGGACGCCTCCGCGGCCGATTCCGTGGCCAAGCTCACGGCCCTGCTCGTCGAGCCTGCCGCAGTGGGTGACATCGCGGGGCTGCGTGCCCGCGTGGAGAAGCTCGGGTCGAAGACCGCCGAGCTCAGCGAAAAGCAGCAGGCGGAGCGTGAAGTCGCCCGTCAGGAGGCAATCGCAAAGCGTGAGGCTATTGTGACCGAGGCCGAGCGCCTCGCTGCGCAACCCGAGGCCTCAGTCCGGTGGAAGGACACGAGCCTCGCTTTCGAACAGCTCTTCACCGACTGGCAGAGCGCGCAGCGCAGCGGACCCCAGGTTCCGAAGGGGCAGGCGGACGCACTGTGGAAGCGATTCCGCACCGCACGTCAGACCTTCGACAGCGCTCGTCGCGCGCACTTCGCGCAGATGGACGCCACCAACAAGGATGTGAAGCAGCGCAAGGAGCGGATCATCGCCGCGGCCGAAGCGCTCGCCCCGAAGGGCATCGACGGCATCCCGAGCTACCGCAATCTGCTCGAGGATTGGAAGGCCGCGGGTCGCGCCAGCCGCAAGGTCGACGATCAGCTGTGGGCACGGTTCAAGGCCGCGGGCGACGTCCTCTACCAGGCAAAAGCAGAGGAAGCTGCGCAGACCAACGAGGAGTATTCCGCGAACCTCGTCGCGAAGCAGGAACTCCTCACCGAAGCTGAGCCGATTCTTTCGGTTACCGATCGCGCTGCTGCCCGCAAGCAGCTCACCGCGGTGCAGCTGCGCTGGGACGAGATCGGTCGTGTCCCCCGAGAGGCGCTCCGCGACATCGAGGGCCGGCTGCGCAAGGTCGAAGACCACGTGAAGCACCTCGAGGACGAGCACTGGCGCAAGACCAACCCCGAAACGAAGGCACGGAGTGAGGGCCTGCGCGGGCAGCTCGAGTCCTCAATCGCCGAGCTGACCGCCGAAATCGATGCCGCCAAGAGCGCGGGCAACGCAAAAGCACAGAAGGAAGCCGAAGACAAGCTCGCGACCCAGCAGTCCTGGCTCGCCGCGCTCGGCGACTAGTTCGAGCCCCGAGCGCCGCATACGCGTCGCTCACACCGCGTTACTGAGGGGCGCGGCTCCAAGTTATCCACACTTGAGGCCGCGCCCCTCGTTATTCCTCGCTCCGGGGTGATCATGGAGGCATGACTCCCCCAGTGACCCACCCCGTTCCCACCCAAGATCGACACCCCAACCTCAGCGTCCCGCTCCCCGGTCTCTGGCCGGTGGCCGTGCGAACCGCCGAGCTCACGCGCGGGAGCCTCCTCCGCTGCGGCCCAGGGGTCCGGCCCGCGGGGTGGCCCGACACCCCGCGAGTGCGACTCGCGGCGCTGGATCCCTGGATCGCGCCCGGCCATATCGCCGTCCTCACCACCGCGGCGTGGGTGTGGGGCGTCATCTCCGAACCAGGTCACCCGCTGCACACCACAACGGCGGGCCGTCGTCGCGGCTCACGAAACGCGCCGCCTGGGGTTCGGGTCCACCAGTTTTGGACCCCAGACGCCGACACGGTGCAGTTCGGGGCGGCGGCGGTGACCACGCCCGGGCGCACACTCTGCGACCTTCTGCGCCTCACCGAGGAGTTCACACGGCTCCACAGGCGTGCCTGCCGGCTGCTCCGGTACCGGCTCGCCTGGGACGCGCCCAGAATTAGCGCCGCCCTCGCCTCCGGCGCGGCACCGTATCGTGCGCGGGCGCTCGAACGGCTCCGCCAGCTCTGATGCGCGCGCGGCGGAGCGGGAGACCGTTAGTTGGTGATCCGGTAGACGTCGTAGACACCGTCAATACGGCGAACGGCGTTGAGGACGTGGTCCAGGTGGGTGGCGTTCGCCATCTCAAACACGAACTTGCTGATCGCGAGCCGAGACGTCGAGGTATTCACCGTGGCTGAGAGGATGTTGACGTGATGCTCGGACAGCGTGCGCGTGACGTCCGAGAGCAGACCCGAGCGGTCGAGCGCTTCGACCTGAATCTGCACGAGGAACACGCTCTTCGTGGTGGGTGCCCACTCCACCTCGATGATTCGATCCTCCTGCTGACGCAGGTTCAGGAAGTTATGGCAGTCGACGCGGTGCACCGAAACGCCCTGGCCCTTCGTCACGAAGCCGAGGATCTCGTCACCGGGAACCGGTGTACAACACTTCGCGAGCTTGGCGAGGATGTCGGTGGCACCCTTCACGATAACTCCGCTCGATCCCGTCGACCGGGACACGCGGGGGGCCTCGATGATCGGCATCGTCGCGAGGGCAGGCTCCGTCGAGGTCTGATCGTCGAAGACGAGCGCCGTCACCTTTTCCACGACGGACTGCGCCGACACATGACTCGCGCCCACTGCCGCGTAGAGTGCAGTCACATCGTCGTAGCGAAGCTGCAGAGCCACCTGCTGGAGCGCCTCGGAGTTCATCACCCGATGCAGCGGCAGTCCCTGCTTGCGGAGCGCCTTCGCGATCTCGGTCTTGCCGTTCTCCGCGTCCTCTTCGCGCCGTTCCTTGGTGAACCACTGTCGAATCTTGTTCTGCGCGCGCTTGCTCTTCACAAACGAGAGCCAGTTCTTATTCGGGCCGGCGTTCGGGTCCTTCGAGGTGAACACCTCGACAACATCGCCATTCTGCAGCGCGGTTTCCAACGGCACCAGGCGGCCGTTCACGCGGGCGCCCATTGTCCGGTGTCCCACTTCGGTGTGCACTGCGTACGCGAAGTCAACTGTCGTGCCGCCGTTCGGGAGCCCGATCACCCGCCCCTTCGGCGTGAAGACGTAGACTTCCTTCGCGCCGATCTCGAAGCGCAGCGCGTCGAGGAACTCGCTGGGGTCTTCGGTCTCCGCCTGCCAGTCCGAGATGTGGGCAAGCCAGGCCATGTCGTTCGACGTGGTGCCCGCCTGATCCTGCGCCCGCTGCTTGTACTTCCAGTGCGCGGCCACGCCGTACTCAGCGCGCTGATGCATTTCCACCGTGCGAATCTGAATCTCAACCGCGCGCCCGTCCGGTCCAATCACCGTGGTGTGCAGCGACTGGTACAGATTGAACTTCGGGGTCGCGATGTAGTCCTTGAATCGCCCCGGAATCGGGGTCCACCGCGCATGCACGGCCCCGAGCACCGCATAGCAATCGCGAATCGATTGCACGAGCACGCGGATGCCCACCAGGTCATAGATGTCGTCAAAGTCGCGGCCGCGGACGATCATCTTCTGATAAATCGAGTACAGCTCTTTGGGCCGACCGGTGACCTCGCCACGAATACGGGCCTCACGCAGATCCGCCTCGATCGAGCTGATCACCGTTCCGACGATCTCGTCACGTTGCGGGTTGCGCTGTGCGATCAGGTTCTCGATCTCGGCGTAGAGCTTCGGCTTCAGCACGGCAAACGAGAGGTCTTCGAGCTCCGACTTCATCGACTGAATACCCAGCCGATGTGCGAGCGGCGCGTAAATCTCAAGCGTTTCCTGGGCCTTGCGCTTCGCCGAGTCACTCGACACAAAGCCCCATGTCCGGGCGTTGTGGAGTCTGTCGGCGAGCTTGATCACGAGCACGCGGATGTCCTTGGCCATCGCCACAACCATTTTGCGAACGGTCTCAGCCTGCGCGGAATCACCGTACTTGACCTTGTCGAGCTTCGTGACCCCGTCCACGAGCATCGCGATCTCTTCGCCGAAATCGCGGGTGAGTTCCTCAAGGGTGTACTCGGTGTCTTCCACAGTGTCGTGGAGAAGCGCAGCGGCAATCGCAACCGGGGCGACGCCCAGCTCTGCCAGAATTTGCGCCACCGCAATCGGGTGAGTGATGTACGGTTCGCCACTGCGGCGCTTCTGGCCACGGTGGGCTCGCTCCGCCGTGGTGTAGGCCCGCTCGATCACTGAGAGGTCGGCGCGTGGGTAGTTGCCACGAACGGTGCGCACAAGTTGGTCTACGGCACCGGGAGCGCTTCCGCGGGAGAAGATTCGGGGCACGAGCCGGCGCAACGCGGTCGTGCCGCCCTGTGCCACATCATTCGTTACCACCCTGAACTCCTCCTCGAATGTTTGAACGCTACACCACGGGCACCCATTCTGACGAACTGGGTGCCCGTGGGTGTGGCGAAGGCCGAATCGATCGAATCGTTACACGGCGTTCGCCGCGGAGCTGGAGGCCGCAGCATCGTCAGCAGCGTTGTCCGCTGCAGCTGACGCACTGCCCGACTGACCACGCAGGCGCAGCACCTTCTCATCGTGCCGCTTGAGCGCAGGCTCCCCTTCACGGAGGTGCGCGTACATCGGTGCGGCGATGAAGATCGTCGAGTAGGCGCCCACCAGGATTCCAATGAACAGCGCCAGCGAAATGTCACGCAGCGTCCCCGCGCCGAGCACAAAGGCACCGATGAAGAGAATGGAGCCCACCGGCAGCAGAGCAACGATTGACGTGTTGATCGAACGCACGAGCGTCTGGTTGACGCCGAGGTTGACAGCTTCCGCGAAGGTTGTGCGTTCTGTCAGCTCACCCGGCAGCGTGTTCTCACGGATCTTGTCAAACACCACGACGGTGTCGTAGAGCGAGTATCCGAGGATCGTCATGAATCCGATCATCGCGGCCGGGGTGATCTCGAATCCGGAGATCCCGTAGATTCCGGCAGTGATCACGAGGTCGTGCAGCAGCGCAGCGATTGCCGCGAGTGACATCTTCCAGGTCCGGAAGTACAGCGCCATCACGAGTGAAGCGAAGATCAGGAAGACGAAGAGCGCAATCACCGCTTGGCGGGTGATGTCCTGGCCCCAGGCGGGCCCGATAAACGAGTACGTCACCTCGTCAGGCTTGATGTCGTACGCCGCAGCAAGTGCCGCCGTTACCTCGCGGTTCTCGGCTTCCTCGAGCGCCTCGGTCTGGACGCGGATATCGGTGGGTCCCACGAGCGTCACACGGGGCGCGCTTGAGGGCAGCACCTCGGCAACAGCCTGCTCAGCTACCGCGGTGTCGCGGTCCTGCCCCTCGGTGAGGTGGACCTGGAACTGGCTTCCCCCGGTGAACTCGATGCCAAACGTAAAGCCGCCACGGAGCATTGGCCCGACGATCGACAGCACGATCAGGACAAGCGAGATTGCGTACCAGGTCTTGCGACGGCCGATGAAGTTGATCGACTTTTCGCCGGTGTAGAGAGCGTTGCCGAATTCGGCAAATGAACGAGCCATGGTTAGCTCTCCTTTCCGGTGGTCGCGCCGACGGACTCAGCCGCCTTGCGCTCCGCGATTGTCTGCCGACGTTCTGCTTCCTTCTGGCTCCGAGCCACCTTCTTGCCCGCACCACGAGTGGCAACCACCGGTTCACGGAACTGCGCCCGGCCACGGTAGACGGCCCCGAGCTGACGCGGATCCAGACCGGAGAACTTGTTGCCGTTCTGGTAGAACCGCGTCCGGGCGAGCAGCGTCATCATCGGGTGCGTGAACAGCGCGACAACAAGCACATCGACAAGCGTGGTCAGGCCAAGCGTGAACGCGAAGCCCTTCACATTGCCCACCGCGAGGATGAACAGGATCACCGCGGCGAGGAAGTTCACGCCGTCAGATGCGAGGACAGTACGGAAGGCACGAGCCCACCCGTTCTCGACCGCCCGCTCGATCGTAAAGCCATCGCGCAGCGCATCGCGGATACGTTCGAAGTAGACGATGAACGAGTCGGCGGTGAAGCCGACCGCGACGATGATGCCCGCCACACCCGCGAGCGATAGGCGATAGCCCTGACGCCAGGAGAAGAATGTGAGCAGTAGATAGGTCAAAATACCGGCGATGGCGAGCGACGTAATCGTCAGCGAGCCGAGCGCGCGGTACTGGAAGAGCGAGTATACGACCACGAGGAGTAGGCCGATGAGGCCCGCCAGCAGCCCCGCGCCGAGCTGGCTGGTGCCCAGCGTAGCGGAGATGTCTTCTTGGCTCTGCACAGAGAAGTCGATCGGCAGCGCACCGAACTTCAGCTGGTCAGCAAGCGCCTTCGAGGTCTCCTGGTTGAAGTCGCCACTGATCGAGGGGCGGCCGTCCAGGATCTGGCCCTGCATTGTCGGTGCGGAGAGTACGCGGCCGTCAAGCACAAACGCGAACTGGTTCTGCGGCTCAGGTGCGCCGTAGAGACGAGAGCTAATCTTGCCGAATTTCTCGGCACCGGTCTTGTTCATGATGATCTGCACAACCCAGCCACCAGTGGTCGCACCCGTCTGGGTGGTTTCCATCTGCGCGGTCGCGTCGGTGATCACGTCACCGCTGAGCTCCACGGGGCCGAGCAGGTACTTCTGCGTGCCCGTGTCGTCACAGGTAATGAGGGGACGATCCGCTGTCGCGTTGCCGGTCTCCAGAGCGGATTCCATGTCGCAGGTAAACGCGTCGAACTTCGCTTGCATCGCCGGGGTGACCCAGGCGAGGTCGCCTGCCTCAGCGGGCGGCGGTTCCGGGTAGAGGTCATCGGGATCGCTCATGACGAGCTTCTCCGCGGCCTCCCGAGCTGCAGCTAGCTGGGCCTCGGCTTCTTCCTGAGCCTTCAGCTCGTCAGCAGTGGGCTCCTCCCCGCTCGTGTTTGCGGGCGGAACCTGGTTCATGTCGAGGCCGATCCCCACCGCGAGCACCGGGCGGAAATCGAGCTTCGCAGACGCTTCAATGCGCTGCAGCGTTTCTTCGTCAGCCTTGCCCGGGATCGACACCGAGATGTGCTGGTTGCCCTGCGTGGTGATCTCCGCCTCGGAGACACCCGCCGCGTCAACGCGCTGGCGGATGATCGAGACCGCCTGTTGCAGCTGCTCTCCCGTCACGGCTTTGCCGTCGGTTTGCTCGGCGGCGAGCAGGATTTGTGTACCGCCCTGGAGGTCCAGTGCAAGCTTCGGCGTCCATGTCGCATCGCTCCGGAATACTCCGTAGGTGATGAGACCGGCGAGACCGACGATCAGGACCAGTAGAAACACGAGGGAGCGGCGGGCTCGCCTCACGGCTGGTGTGGAAGCCAAAACTGACTGCTTTCTCTCAGAGGGAGGGGGGAAAGCCGCGGCCGGAGCCGCGGCTTTCAGAAGCTACGCCTTCGGCGTCTGCTCTCCACCCTGCTGGTCAGCGTCGGGGCTCTGCGTGCCCGACTCGTCTGCCACGTTGTCGGTGCCGCGCTCAGCCTCGGCTGCGTCGACCTCCGGAGCGTTCTTCGCCTCGGGGCTGCCGCTCGCGAGGCGCTCACCGAATGCGGGGTCATCGTCCGGAGCAAGATCAGCAGCCGGAGCTTCTTCCGGCGCATCGACCGGCGTCACGATCTGCGACACGGCGTTGCGGTGCACCACAAAGGTGCTCGTACCGCTGCGCACCGTAACCTTGTTGTCTTCCTCGTCAACCGAGTCAATCGTGCCGTAAATGCCCGACTGAAGCATGACGTCCGCGCCGGGGCGAAGGCCACTCTGCAGATCCTGCATCGCCTGCTGACGCTTCTTTCCGTTGCGGAACATGAAGAAGATCAGGAGCGCGATCAGCGCAAACATCATCAGAGTGATCGGGTCAATAGCCACGACAGTCCTTTCGGTGGGCGTGCGCATGCGGTTGCAGAGGGCACAATTCTCTCGATTCTAGCGGGTTCGAGCCTGCAGAAACACAGAGATTTCCAGGGAAGTGCTGACTATGGAGCGCCCGGGACCTCCGGCGGGACGGCCCCGAGGTGCTCCCAGCCAAGTCGCGTCGCGACGCGACCCCGCGGTGTGCGGGTGAGCAGCCCCGTACGCACGAGGAAGGGTTCGACGACAGCTTCGATCGTCTCAGCTTCCTCCCCCACAGAAACTGCGAGGGTCGACAGTCCGACGGGGCCGCCGCCAAACCGTTCCACAACCGCACGCAGCACCTCGCGGTCGAGACGGTCCAGGCCATTCTCATCCACGTCGTACAGGGAGAGGGCTGCGCGCACCGTTGCCGTATCGCCCGGGGTGTCATGCACCAGGCTAAAGTCCCGCACGCGGCGTAGCAAGCGGTTTGCAATGCGCGGTGTTCCCCGAGAACGGCCTGCAATCTCCTCGATCCCCTGCTCGGACAGCTCGAATCCGAGCAGGCCCGAGGCGCGGCGCACCACGCTCGCGAGCTCGTCAACCCCGTAGAATTCCAGGTTCGCCGTGAACCCGAAGCGGTCCCGCAGCGGATTCGGGAGCAGCCCTGAGCGCGTGGTCGCACCGACAAGCGTGAAGGGCGAGAGTTCCAGCGGGACCGAGGTCGCGCCGGCACCCTTCCCGACCATGATGTCGACCTTGAAGTCCTCCATCGCGAGGTACAGCATCTCCTCGGCGCTGCGCGCCATGCGGTGAATCTCGTCGATGAAGAGCACTTCCCCTGGCGTGAGCGCCGACAGGACGGCGGCAAGGTCACCCGCGTGTTGGATCGCGGGGCCCGAGGTTTGGTGGAGTGGCTTGTCGAGCTCGGTGGCCACGATCATCGACAGCGTCGTCTTCCCCAGCCCCGGAGGGCCCGCGAGCAGAATATGGTCGGGCGTGCGCTGCTGCAGGGAGGCGGCGTTGAGCAGGAGCGAAAGCTGGCTCCTCACCTTCGCCTGCCCCACAAACTCCGTGAGGGTCGCGGGGCGCAGCGCGCCCTCATACCGCTGCTCGGCGGTGGTGGCCTGCGGCGAAATCTCGCTGCTCACCGCGCGCTCCCGCGGGATCCGGGCCGGCCCGCCTGGAGCAGCGCAAGCGCAGCGCGCAGCAGATCAGCGCTCGTGTCCGGTGCGCCCGCATCGAGCGCGTCGCTGACCGCCTCGTGCGCTTCGGACTGCCCCCAGCCGAGACCGACGAGGCCATCAACCACACCGTCCGCGGCGCTCGGGGCCGCGGTGGGCTGATCCGGCGTCGCCTCGTCTGCCCAATCCGCCGCGGCAAGCTTTCCAGCGAGCGAGAGAATAATCAGTTTCGCCGTCTTCGGGCCAATCCCCGAGACCTTTCGGAACGCTTTGTCGTCCTCGGTCGCCACCGCCCGTGCGATCTCACCCGGGGCGAGCGCGGAGAGCACGCCAAGCGCGCTCCGCGGACCAACCCCAGAAACACTGATCAGGTGGCCAAACACGTCGAGCTCCGCGACGGTGGCAAAGCCGAACAGTGTCAGCGCGTCCTCACGCACCACAAGCGACGTGTGCAGCGAGATCTCGTCTCCGGGATGGGCCTGAGCCACACGCCCGCTCGGCACCTCCACGCGCATTCCCAGGCCGCCCAGACCCACTACTGTCCAGCCGGCACCCGCAGCAAGAACCGGTCCACGAATCGATGCAATCACATGCCCACCCTAGGATGCCCACGAACGGGACGGGGCCCGCCACACCGGTTATTCGAACAAAAGTACGAATAGCCGGAGCGATGGGCCCCGAAAGACGATGCAGGTATCAGCCTGCGGCGACCCCCACCTCGGCGGGAACGGCGTTGCGTACCGCGCGGTTCACCGAGGAAATGATCGCCTTGAGCGTGGCGCGGGTTGTATCGGGGTCGATTCCCACACCCCACAGGCGCTGGCCGTCGACCTCAAGATCGACATACGCCGCGGCTACCGCGTCGCCGCCCGTGCTCATCGCGTGCTCGACATAGTCGAACAGCGTGACCTCGTGACCGTCCTCGTTCAGCGCGTTGAGGAACGCGTCGACCGGACCATTGCCACGCCCCGTCGCCTGCTTCTGCTCGGCCCCGTCGCGGTAGTCAACGTTCAGCTCCGTGATCCCGTCCCCCGCGCTCGTGGACGCGGTGCGGAAAATCTCATAGCGACCCCAGCGGGCAGCGTCCTCGGACACCGCCGGCAGGTACTCATCCTGGAAGATCTGCCAGATCGCCTCACTGGACATCTCGCCACCCTCGGAGTCGGTGACGCCCTGGACAACCGCGCTGAACTCGATCTGCAGGCGACGCGGGAGATCGAGGCTGTGATCGCTCTTCAGCAGGTACGCAACGCCCCCCTTGCCGGACTGCGAGTTGACGCGAATCACGGCCTCGTAGGAGCGGCCGAGATCCTTCGGGTCGACAGGCAGGTAGGGCACCGCCCACTCCATCTCGTCAATAGACTTGCCCGCCGCCTCGGCGTCCTGCGCCATGCGCTCGAAGCCCTTTTTGATTGCGTCCTGGTGCGAGCCCGAGAACGCCGTGTAGACGAGGTCGCCCGCCCACGGACTCCGCTCTGGCACCCGCAACTGGTTGCAGTACTCCGCGGTGCGGCGCACCTCGTCGAGCCTGGAGAAGTCGATCTGCGGATCGATGCCCTGCGTGAACATGTTGATGCCGAGTGCCACCAGGTCGACGTTGCCCGTGCGCTCGCCGTTACCAAACAGGCACCCCTCGATGCGGTCAGCACCGGCAAGGTAGCCGAGCTCCGCCGCCGCGACGCCTGTGCCGCGGTCGTTGTGCGGGTGCAGCGACAGGATCACGTTCTCGCGATGCGCGAGATGGCGACTCATCCACTCGATCGAGTCTGCGTAGACGTTGGGGGTCGCCATCTCCACAGTTGCGGGCAGGTTAATGATGACGTTGCGCTCGGGGGTCGGCTCGAATACCTCGAGTACCGCATTGCACACCTCTACCGCATACTCCAGTTCGGTGCCCGTATAGGACTCCGGCGAGTATTCGTAATAGATCTCGGTGCCCGCGGCAATGGGCTCGGCGGCCTTGCACATCCGAGCACCCTCGACAGCGATCTGCTTGATGCCCTCACGGTCGGAGCGGAAGACAACGTCCCGCTGCAGAATAGAGGTCGAGTTGTAGAGGTGAACGATCGCCTGCTTCGCACCCACCAGTGACTCGTAGGTGCGGGTGATCAGGTGCTCGCGTGCCTGCGTCAGCACCTGGATCGTAACGTCATCCGGGATAGCGTTCTCTTCGATCAGGTGACGCACAAAGTCGAAGTCGGTCTGGCTTGCCGAGGGGAAGCCGACCTCAATCTCCTTGTAGCCCATCTTGACGAGCAGGTCGAACATAATGCGCTTGCGCTCGGGGCTCATCGGGTCGATGAGCGCCTGGTTGCCATCGCGCAGGTCCACGGCGCACCAGCGGGGTGCCTTCGTGATCGTCTTCGTGGGCCAGGTGCGGTCTGGCAGGTCTACGGGGATGATCTCGTGGTACGGACGGTAGCGGTGGATCGGCATACCGGAGGGCTGCTGCATGTTCTTCATGGGCTCGTCTTTCTCGTCAGTTCACATTCGCTCAGCCAAACACAAACGCCGCGACGAGGAAGGCCTGAAGATTAGGCCTCGTCGCGGCAGCTAAGGAGCAGCGAGCCGAACAGCATGGCCACACTCTATCACGCAAGCTCATAGGCTGGGAGCATGACCCCACGCTCTCGAACACCGCGCTTCGCCGCGATCCTCATCGCCGGCGTCGCGACCCTCTCGGGTCTCCTCTGCGCCGCCCCGGCCGCTCAGGCGGCAACACTCGCGGCGAGTGCGGATGACCCCGCCGTGGAGCAGTTCCGGTATTCGAGCTGGGATGTCGAAATGGATGTGTCTCTGCGGGATGATGGCCGCGCCACCGCCCGGATCACTGAGCGCATCGTCGCCGAGTTTCCCGAGCACGATCAAAACCGCGGAATGATTCGCCTGGTCCCGCAGGAGTATCTCGGTGCGCGCACCGATCCGCGCGAAGTCAGCGTCACGGACGCGATAGGCGATCCGGTACCGTTCGCTGTCGAGTCCGGCTCGGACATTGACGCGGACTCGGACTACGTCGCGATCCTGACCGGTGACGACAAATTCGTGCACGGTGCCCAAAGCTATGTGATCGGCTACACCCTTGACGATGTCATTCTCGCTCGTGCCGATCAACAATTCGACGAGCTGTACTGGGACATGATCCCCCTGAACCGGGCTCAACCGATCGACGCGGCGTCGGTGACGGTCAGGTTCGCCCCGGCGTTGGCCGCACACCTCACCGGACAGCAGCGGTGTTATGTGGGCAGCCACGAGTCGACGTCTGAGTGCCGGATCATGCAGCCGAGTTCAGGGACTCCAGGAACATTCACTGTTGAGGCTGGGGCGCTGCCCGCACAATCCGGACTCACTGTCGCGATCGGGCTCGACCCCGGCACGGTTGCACAACCCGCGGCGCGCCTCCCCAACTTCACCCTGGACACACTCCCGCTGTTTGTCGGCGGCGCAGCGGTCCTCGCGTCCGGCGGCGGTGTCGTGAGCGTTGCCCGCCTTCGACGGTCACGCCGAAGTGACGCGGCGATCATCGCCCAGTACGACGTACCGGCGGATCTCCCCCCGCTGCTCGCCGGGCCGATCGTCGGTGCCTCGAAGCCGACCCCGCCCGCGGAACTTGTTCACCTCGCGCTCCTCGGTGCTACGAGAATCGAAGAACTCCCGGGAAAGAATGGCAAGCGAGCACACAAGCCAAAGCTCGCGTTCCGGCTTCTCGATCCCGCTCGGGCCAGAGACCCGCTCGACGCTTCGGCCCTGACGGCTGTCTTCCCCGGGGCCGCGGTGGGCACGCTCTTCGCAATCCCCGAAGAGGACAGCGATTTCAGCGATCGCATGACAACACTCGCCGCCGCCGGCTCGGGCGCTGCCCTGGAACGCGGATACGTCGAGCGGGTGCGCAGCCCCCTCGGCCGGGTACTTGGCTGGGTCAGCATCGGCCTCGCGGCGGCGTGCGCGGTGTTCATCGTGCTCGGGATCGCGACCCGCACTTCGGACACCCCCGCCATCACGATCGTGTTGGCGGGGGTGGCACTGGTGCTTGGGATCGTGAGCCTCGTGCCGCACCGGGTCCTCACGCCGCGCGGTGCCGAGGCCAGGCGATACCTCTTGGGCGTCAAGGAGTTCATTCGGGTCGCGGAGGCCGACCGTCTGGCCATGCTGCAATCCGTGACCACAGCGGAGCGGCGAGACGCTGGCGAGCACTCCGTCATCGAGCTCTATGAGAAGCTGCTCCCCTACGCGATGCTGTTCGGGCTTGAGAAGGAGTGGGGCCAGACGCTCGCGACGCGATATGCGCACGAGCCGCAGTACTTGCCGATCTGGTACCCGGGGATTCTCGCGGGTGGCGTGGACCGGCTCGGTGCGTCGATCACGCAGTTCTCTTCGTCAATCTCCGCGGCCGCGACCTATTCCGCGAGCTCCTCCGGGGGGTCAACCGGAGGCGGGTTCGCCGGTGGGGGCGGCGGAGGCGGATTCGCAGGTGGGCGATAGTCAACCCGGCGTCGGCGTGGCTCCAGGCCGCGCACGACGCACGAGCCTGGTCCTAGCGCCGACGATACTGTGACTGGCCGAAACCGAGGATGAAGTACCCGATCGGAGCGAGCAGCCAGAGCAAGAAAAAGGCGAAACCGCCGCCCTTCTGGAAACGCTCACCCAGTCGAATCGCGACAAAGATCGAGAAGATGAAGCCGACGATCGGGATCAGGTACAACAGTCCCATCCAGGCCGAGTAGCCCGCGACCTTCACGAGAATGAAGACATTCACGATTGGGATCAACGCCAGGATCCCTGGGTATCCGGCCTTCGAGAACACGCGCCAGAGCGCGATTGCGACAAGGATGTACCAGGCGATCGCTACCGGGCCGACTCCCTGCGTCAGCGTGGTCAGCTGTGCTTGGTCAGTAATCTGGTCCATTTCGGGTCCCTCCCCATATCCCCGCGGTGCCGCGGCTTAGAACCCGAGCCTACCGAGCGCCTTCGGATCCCGCTGCCATTCCTTGAGCACCTTGACGCGCATGGAGAGGTACACCCGGCGACCGAGAAGCGTCTCGATCTCCCGGCGAGCCCGCTCGCCCACGTCGCGTAGGCGGGAGCCACCCTTGCCGATCACGATGCCCTTCTGGCTGTCCCGCTCCACATACAACGAGGCATAGATTTCAAGGAGGCCGGGCGTGCCGTCCTCCTCAGCATCGCGCTCTACGCGGTCGTCGACCGTGGCGGCGAGAGAGTGCGGCAGCTCATCCCGGACCCCGTCAAGCGCGGCCTCGCGGATCAGCTCGGCGATCCGGTCGTCCTCAGACTCGTCGGTCGTGTCCGCAGCGTCGTAGAGCGGCGGCGAGAGCGGCATCTGTTCCAGCAGCACGTCGGAAAGCACGTCGAGCTGGTCATTGGTCAGCGCCGATACGGGAACCACCGCGTCCCACTCGCGCAACTCGCCGAGCCGCGTGAGCTGGTCGATGATCTCACTCTGGGAGGCCTCGTCGACCTTTGTCAGAATGGCGACCTTCTTGGCGCGCGGGAAGTCTTCGAGACGATCATTGATGAAGCGATCGCCGGGGCCCAGCTTCTCGGTCGCGGGGACGCAGAACCCGATCACGTCGACGTCACCGAGCGTCGCCTCCACAAGCGCGTTGAGCCGCTCGCCCAGAAGCGTGCGCGGGCGGTGGATCCCGGGCGTATCCACGATAATGAGCTGGCCGTCCGGACGGTGGGAAATGCCGCGGATCGCGCGACGCGTGGTCTGCGGTTTCGGACTCGTGATCGCGATCTTCTCACCAACAAGGGCGTTCGTGAGCGTGGACTTGCCCACGTTCGGGCGTCCCACAAAAGAGACAAAGCCCGCGCGGAACTCTCCCGCTTCCGGCGTCTGCTGATCGTTCATTCTGTGTCCTCCGAGTCTGTGGTGCCCACCCAGTGAGCTGCGACGGCGAGCAGGCGCTGCCGTCGGCGTTCCATGGCGACCGCTGTGAGCGCGATGCCCGCAACCACGGTCGTGTCTCCTTGTTCGGGCAAGCGCCCGAGATGTTTCGCGACGAGCCCGCCGACGGTGTCGACCTCATCATCGTCGAGCTCAATGTTGAACAGGTCTCCCAGCTCTTCGACGGAGAGCCGAGCACTCACGACGTAGGAGCCGTCCGGCTGCAGTGCGGCCTCGGGTACATCCCGGTCGTGTTCGTCGCTGATCTCCCCGAGGAGCTCCTCAATGACGTCCTCGAGCGTCACGAGGCCCGAGATTCCACCGTACTCATCAACGACAAGCGCAAGATGGTTTGATTCCTCCTGCATCCGACGCAACAGTTTGTCGGCACGCTGGGTCTCCGGCACGAAAACCGCGGGCTTCATCACCCGAGTCATCGGCGCGGTTGCGGCCTCCTCGGGCCGCCGCAACACAAAGCTGCTGAGGTCTCGCAGATACGCGACCCCGGCCACGTGGTCCACGTCTCCGGTGATGACCGGAACACGCGAATGCCGGGAAGACAGCACCTGCTCCAGCCCGTCACGTACAAGCGTGTCACTATCAACCGTGACCATGTCGATCCGCGGCACCATGATCTCCCGGACCAGCGTCTCTCCAAACTCGACAAGGGAGTGAATGTACTCACGATCGCCGTCTTCGAGGAGTGACTGCTCGGCGGCCTGATCCACGATGGAGAGCAACTGCTGCTCGTCCCGGATGCGCGCGCTGCCCCGCCCTTGCCCGGGAGTCACCCGATCACCAAAACGCACAAGCGCGGTGGCGAGGGGTCCCAGGAGTACGCGAATCGCGCGGATCGTCGGAGCCGCGAATCGGATCACCTGATCCGGTCGGTGGGTCCCGACTGTCCGGGGGCTCGAGCCCACGAGCACAAAAATGAGCGCGGTCATCACGAGCGTCGCGATGACGAGGGCAAGCCAGATGTTGTCGAGCGTGGTGACAAGCACGAGCGTGATGAGCACCGCGGCAAGCGTCTCCGCAAACACTCGGGTGAACGCGAGCGCGTTTGTGTGCCGCACCTCGTCCTCCGCGATCGCACGGATCGCTGGGCCGGTGCGGGGGGACGCCTCCGCAAGCGCGAGCAACTCCGCCTTCGAGCGCACCCCCAGCGCCTCGTCCGCCGCGGCGAGCAAGCCGCCAACACCGAGAAGCAGGACCGCGCCGACGAGCAGGAGTCCGACTATTCCAGCGCTCATCGGGAGCGCTCGCGCATGGCGAACGACAACAGCAGGTCCCGCTGGAGGCCGAACATCTCAGCTTCCTCGTCCGGCGTGGCGTGATCGAAGCCGAGCACGTGCAGCATCCCGTGTGTGAGCAACACTGACATTTCCTGCAGCAGATCGTGACCGGCGGCCTCCGCCTGCACGAGGGCGACCTGCGGACAGATGACGATGTCTCCGAGGATCCCGGCCGGTGCCGGGGCCTCCGGAGTTCCAGGACGCAACTCATCCATGGGGAAGCTGAGCACGTCGGTGGGACCCGGCTCATCCATCCACTGCACGTGCAGCTGTTCGATCGCGGCTTCGTCGACCATCACCACACCGAGTTCTGCGTCGGGATGCACATGCATCGATTCGAGCACAAACGCGGCGAGCCGCTGCAGCCGGTCCTCTTCGACGGCGATCCCGGACTCGTTGTTGATCTCGACGCTCATCGCGTGCTCTCCTTGGTGTGCTGCGGGGTGGTGTCAGGGGTGGCACGCGCGGTCCTGGCCTCATCGTGGGCCGCGTAGGCATCCACGATCCGGCCCACGAGGCTGTGGCGTACGATGTCGTCGGCACCCAGTTCGGCGAAGTGGATGTCTTCAACGCCACGCAGGATCGTATTCACGACGCGGAGGCCACTCGAGGCCTGCGGCAGATCGACCTGGGTGATGTCGCCAGTGACAACCATCCGCGAGCCGTAGCCCAAGCGAGTCAGAAACATCTTCATTTGCTCGGGTGTGGTGTTCTGTGCCTCGTCGAGGATCACGAATGACTCATTCAATGTGCGGCCGCGCATATACGCGAGCGGGGCCACCTCAATCGTGCCGTTGGCGAGCAGTTTCGGGACGACGTCCGCGTCCATCATGGAGCCGATCGCATCGAAGAGCGGCCGAAGGTACGGATCGATCTTGTCCTCGAGGCTCCCGGGGAGATAGCCGAGACGTTCCCCTGCTTCCACCGCGGGGCGGGTCAAGACGATCTTCGCGACCTCACGCCGTTGCAACGCCTGCACGGCCTTTGCCATCGCGAGATAGGTTTTTCCGGTGCCAGCCGGGCCGATTCCAAACACAATTGTGTTCGCATCAATCGCGTCGACATATGCGCGCTGCCCGCGAGTTTGCGGGCGCACAGCATTACCCCGAACGCTCACAATCGGGGTACTCAATAGTTGCGCCGCGCGCGGGCCGTTGCCCTCATGCACCATGCGGGTCACTTCTTTCACGTCTGCCCGCGACACGGGGCCGCTGCGGCGTGCGAGCTCCAGGATCTCCTGCACGACCGATTCCGCGGCACGTACAGCGGCCACAGGACCGCGCAGGGACAGCACCTCATCGCGGGAGTGGAACTCCACAAGCGGGTGCTCCTCCTCCAGTTCCCGGATCAGCTTGTCGCGGTGGCCGAGGAACGACGCGAGATCGACACCGGACAGCAGCACTGTTCGGTGGAGCTGCGGGCTGTCCGCGGAGTCACTGGGCTGCGAGTGCGTTGGTTCAGGATCCAACGAGTGAACGCTCCTCAAGGTCGCCGGCGAGCACGTGGGCGTGCACATGGAACACTGTCTGGCCCACGGTTGCGCCGCTGTTGAAAATCAATCGGAACTCGCCGTTCGCGTGCTCCGCTGCGAGCTGCTGGGCGACCGACACAATTTCTGCAAGGGTGTCGGGCTCCGCCGCGGCAAGCTCGGCCACGTTGTCGTACGCGGTCGATTTCGGGATCACCAGGATGTGCACCGGTGCCTGCGGGTTCATGTCAGGAAACGCGATGACGCGATCCGTCTCCGCAAGTATCTCGACGGGGATCTCCCCCGAAACGATCTTGCCGAACACTGTTTCTGCTGCCATGGTCTCAGTCTACGGCACTGCGCCGCAGCGGGCGCTGGCGCGTTGCCCCACCGCGCTCGCGCGTCACCAGCGGCCGAGAATCGTATTCAGCACGGCGATGCCGGCCGGCCCCGCGCTCGAGGTACGGAGCACGGTCTCACCGAGCACACGCACGTCAGCACCCGCCGCGCGGAGCGTGTCGAGCTCGGCGTCGGCGAAGCCGCCCTCGGGCCCGATCACAAGGATGATTTCGGTGAGGGCCGCAGCGTGATCACTCGCCCACGCACTGAGCGTGGTTGTTCCGGCGGGGTGCAGCGCGACGACCGCGGTCCCCTGGGCTGAGCATCGCTCCGCGAGATCCGACAATGTAACCGCCGACTCGATCTCAGGAATCCACGGTCGCACGGACTGTTTCGCCGCCTCTCGGGCGATCCGCTGCCACTTGGCACGGCCACGTTCGCGTTTGTCGGCGTCGGCCCAGCGCGATACCGAACGTGTCGCCTCCCAGGGGAGAATGGCATCGATTCCAAACTCTGTCGCCTGTTCCACGGCGCGTTCGTCCCGATCACCCTTCGCGAGCGCCTGCGCCAGCACCACACGCGGGGTGGCGGCCTCAACCAGCTGCACGGCGGAGAGCGCGACCGCGAAGCGTTGCTTCTCGGCGACCGTGACTGTGCCGCGTGCCAGCGCGCCCGAGCCGTTCCCCAGCAGGATCTGCTCGCCGACCCGGAGCCGGCTCACACGTACTGCGTGGTGTGCTTCGTCCCCGTCGACCTCAATTTCCGCGCCCGGAACGAATGCCGCCGCCTCCAGGTCTTCGCGGTAGTAGAGGTTCGCCACGACTAGCCCTGGCGGAAGAAGCGGTCGCGGATCTTCCCGAAGAAGCCCTGTTGGAACTCGCCCAGGTGGGGTGGATCGTCCTTGCGGAGCGTGGCAAGCTGCCGCACGAGGTCCTTCTCCCGGCCCGAAAGCTTGCTCGGAGTGACAACCTGAACTGCGATTTTCAGGTCTCCGCGCGTGGTACTCCGAAGGCCCTGGATGCCGCGACCACGCACGGTCACCACGTCGCCGGACTGCACGCCACCCTCGACCTCAACCTCTACGTCGCCGTCAAGCGCACCGAGGGTCGCGGAGGCACCGAGGATGGCGTCAGTCATCGACACCTGCATCGTGCACAGCAGGTCGTTTCCGTCGCGACTGAAAATGTCGTTGTGCATGACCCGGAACTCGATGAACAGATCCCCGTTGGGACCTCCGCCCGGGCCCACCTCGCCGCCGCCACGCATCTGCAGGCGCGTTCCAGTGTCGATCCCAGAGGGGATATCGACGGTGATCGTGCGCCGCTCACGGACGCGCCCCTTGCCGGCGCACTCGACACAGGGGTGCTCGATGATCGTTCCGTACCCCTGGCAGCTACCGCACGGGTGCATGGTCACAACGTTGCCAAACAACGAGCGCACCTGGCGCTGCACCTGGCCCTGGCCGCCACACACATCACACGTCACCGGATGCGTCCCCGGCTGGGTGCACGCACCCTGACAGACCGAACACAGCACCGCGGTGTTCACCGTGACGTCCCGCTGCACCCCGAAGATGACCTCTTCGAGCTGCACGTCGACACGGATCATCGCGTCGTCACCGCGTTCGGCGCGCGAGCGCGGACCGCGCTGCTGCCCTCCGAAGCCACCGCCGCCGAAGAAGGTCTCGAAGATGTCCCCGAACCCGTTTGCACCGCCCTGGCCGCCACCCATGTCGTAGCGCTGGCGCTGCTCGGGATCGCTCAGCACGTCATACGCGTGCGTGACACCTTTGAAGCGTTCCGAGGCCTCTTCACTCGGGTTGACGTCGGGGTGCAGCTCCCGGGCAAGTCGGCGATACGCCTTCTTAATCTCCTCGGGAGTCGCCTCTCGCGACACGCCCAACGTCTCGTAGTGATCTGCCACGGGGTATTCTCCTCAGATTGGTTCGTAAAGTACGGTGTGCGGCGTTCGACGCTACCGCGTCTCACCCAGAAAACGGTTCAGGTAGCGCGCCACCGCGCGCACCGCAGAAATGTTGCCGGCGTAGTCCATCCGCAGGGGCCCCAGCACGCCGAGCTTCGAGACGGAGGCACCCTCCTCCTCGTAGTTTGAGGCGATGACGGATGCGGCGGAGAGGCCGTAGGCGTGGTTCTCCCGCCCGATTGACGTGGTCACGTCTCGGCCGTCCTGCACAAGCTCGTCAAAGAGGCGCAGCAGAGTGACCTGTTCCTCGATCGCTTCGAGCACCACGGGAAGCGCGCCCTGAAATTCGACGGGGCGGGACAGGTTCGCGGCCCCGGCGACCGCGATGCGGTCGGTACGGTTTGCGCTCAGCTGGGTCCCCACAACATCAAGAACGCGGCGCACCAGATCCACTTCGTCGGGTCCAGCCCAGTCACCGATTGTCGCGTCGAGCTCCGCGACCGCGGCGGCGGCAGCCTCCACATCAGTTGCGACCGCGGCCGACGCGATCCGATCCCGCAGCCCGTGCACCCACGCCTCGGTCACCTGGGAGGCTGGCAGCCAGGCCACCTGCTGCTCCACGACGCCGCTGCCGAGGATGAGCACGCAGAGCACCCGGTCCTCGCCGATCGCGACAAGATCGATGTGGCGCACAAGCGTGCGCCGGAGCGATGGATACTGCGCGACCGCAACCTGGTTCGTGAGTTGCGCGAGGAGCCTGACCGTGCGCCCCATGATGTCGTGCAGGTCCGTAGACTCCCCCAGGAAGCGTTCAATCGCAGTCCGCTGTGCGGCCGTCAGCGGACGCACCTTGGCGAGCGTGTCCACGTAGAGCCGGTACCCCTTGTCCGTGGGGACGCGACCGGAGGAAGTGTGCGGCTGCGCAATAAGCTCGTCATCCTCGAGCAGCGCCATGTCGTTGCGGATCGTTGCGGCAGATACCCCGAACTGATGCCGATCGACGATGGCTTTTGAGCCCACCGGCTCGTTCGACGAGACGTAGTCGCTCACGATAGCGTGCAGCACGGCCAGACTTCGCTCCGAAACCACGACCCCTCCTCGCTTGCGACACCCGCACCCAATTGGCACTCGGTAAACCTGAGTGCCAAGTCTAGCGCAGGTGCCCTGCCGAACCGCAGCTGTCCGCTGAACGCGAAGAGCGCCGGGGCAGGGTGCCCCGGCGCTCTGACGGTCGCGGATCAGATCCGCGGCCGCGTGCGTTACTTCAGTGTGTCTGCGCGGTGCAGGAACGCCGCCATCGCTTCGCGAGACAGGTTTGCCTTCGGTGCGTAGGTCGGCTTTCCACTCGGCTGCTTGATGCCGGTGGATCGCTTCGTCTCCATCATCCAAGCGATTTCCTTGTAGAACTTGTCCCCCGGCTTCAGATCCGCCACCGGCGAGACCTTGGGTGCCTGGTAGTTCTTCGGCGCTGCATCACGGTAGAGGAACGCGGCGACTGCTTCACGAGTCACCTTCGCCTTCGGCGCGAACTTGGGCAGCGCGTTGCCGTTCTTGATCCCCGTGGAGAGCTTCGCGTCGTACATCCACGCGATCTCCTTGTAGAACTTGTCGCCCGGCTTCACATCCGAGAACGGGGACGCCTTCGGCGCGACGTAGCCCTTGGGGGCCTCGATGCGGAACATGAACGCGGCCATCGCCTCGCGGGTCACGGCATCCTTCGGCTGAAAGGTGTAGCTGACCTTGCCGTCTGCGCCGACCTGCTTGTTGCCGGTCGTAATGCCACGCTCCTGCATCCACATGATGTCGGCGTAGAACTTGTGCCCCTTGGGAATGTCCGTCAGAGCCGGCTTCGGCTGCGGCTTGGGATCGGGCTTGGTACCGGGATCCACCGGCATCGGTGCCGTGAAGAACTCGGTGGTGACACCGTTGAACGCGATCGACTGGATCGTGGCCGAGCCACTCTCGACGTGTACGCCGTAGCCGAGCACATCGTGTTCGCCGAGCGCCGCGACGATCTCGTCGAGTGACGTCGCGGTGTTTTTCGGGACGAGAACGCCACCCTGGCCAGCGATGTCCCGCGAGGACACCCATTCGCTCGTGTCCGCGAGCTTGCCTGAAGCGGGAACGAGCGCGCGCAGCGTGGTGAACTGCTGCTCAACCACGCCCTGCGGGTAGCTGAAGACAGGGATCTGCGCCCAGATATCGGCCCCGCCGGCATCCGCGGCGACAACAAGACTCTTCGCCAGGCCCGCCGCGTTCGGGAGGAACGAGTCCTCTGCGAAGCCGTTGAGCACCTGGGACTTGCCCGTGATCTTCAGGCCCGCGGCGTTCTTCTTCTCACCGATGACAGTTTCGAAGCTGCCGCGCTCGGGGCCCGCCGGGACACCCTCGTGCCAGCCCGGGTAGCTGCTCTCGTCGGGACGAATATCCTTCGCATCGACGAAGGCCGGGGTGCCCGGTGTGCCGGGTGCGGTCACGACGGGAGCCGCCGTGAACTGCGTGGTGGTGCCGCTGGCGCTGAAGTTCGAGACGAGGACCTCACTCGCCGGACGCGAGACGAGGAAGCCGGCACCGATCGCGCGCGCGTCATCATCAACATCGAGCGCGTCAACAAGCTTGTCGAGTTCGGCACTCGAGTTGGCCGCGAATGCCGTGCCGATGGCACCGCTCGTGGTCCAGATATCCGCAGCCTCGCCAGCCTGCTTCCGCAGCGTCGTGTACTTTGGCTTGCCCGCCTCGTCATAGTCAAAAAAGACGGGGATCTGGTAGGTCACGGCACTCAAGTCTGAGGCCACAATATCGAGGCTCTCAGCAAGCACCTCGATGGAGCCGCGCGTCTCCGCCGCAGCGTCCGGGAGCGACACATCGAGGCCGTTCCCCTTGCGCACGAGCACCTCGGCCCCCTGAGGTACAGTGATCCCATTGCGCTGCTGCGTGACGAGCTGCGACTTTGAGGGATCGAAGTGCCAGGTGTTGTACGCCGCAGATTCCTCCGCCGCGTTTGTCGTCTGTGCGATTCCCGTTGCCGGAACATATTCCGGTGCTGTCGCATCGGTGGCCTGTGCGGCGCTCGCTCCGAGCACCGCCCCACTGACAATCAACGCCGTCGCCGTAGCGCCGGCACACACTTGCCGCATTCGCATGAAGTTGCCTTCCTCACCGTTGAACCGAATTGGTTACTGCGGGAGCTATCAATGCCCCCACCCCAGTGAAAGATAACCCAGCTTCAATGGCTTCACAAGTTACGCATAGGAAACTCTGTGTCTCGGATGCGTGAACTGTCAGTGATTTTGGGTGCCACCACCCAAGAGTTGGTGTACAACTGTGTCGGCAAGCAGACGTCCACGAAGCGTCGGGATCACCCGTCCGCCAATCGCAGCCTTCCCCTCAATCAGGCCCTCAGCGATCAGCCCGGGAATGGCGGAACGCTCACCGGCGGTCAGCACTTCAGTCGGCAATCCATCGGCGATTCGCGTCTCGAGCAGCACCCGCTCGTCGCGCCGCGCCTCGGGAGTCAACACCTCTCGCGAGTGCGCCGGTGACACCTCGGCGTGCACCCGGCTCGCATAGGCACCCGGATGCTTCACGTTCCACCACCGCACACCGCCGACGTGACTGTGCGCTCCGGGCCCGGCGGCCCACCAGTCCTCCCCGGTCCAGTAGGAAAGGTTGTGACGTGATCGAGTCTCTGGCGTGCGTGACCAGTTGCTGATCTCATACCAGTGCAATCCGGCCTCAGCGAAGCGCGCCTCAGCCAGCTCATACATTTCGGCGTGGAGGTCTTCGTCAGGCTCCGCTACCTCGCCCCGGCGGATCTGCGCAGCGAGTTTGGTGCCGGCTTCGACGATAAGGGCGTACGCGGAGATGTGATCCGGCTCACACGCCAGCGCGGCGTCGAGCGAACGCTCCCAATCCGCGAGGCTCTCCCCTGGAGTGCCGTGGATCAGATCGACGCTCACCTGGAGCCCTGCTTCGCGTGCCCAGGCCACGACCTGCGGTACCCGTTCGGGTGCGTGGGTGCGATCCAACGTCCGCAGCACGTGCGGCACTGCGGACTGCATGCCAAAGCTCACCCGGGTGAAGCCGCCAGCTGCGAGCTCCCGTAAGTATGCGGCGTCGACAGAGTCTGGATTCGCCTCGGTCGTGACCTCAGCACCCGGAGCGATCCCCCACTCCTCACGGATCTTCGCGAGCATCGTTGTCAGATCACTCGCTGGCAACAACGTGGGCGTGCCGCCACCGAAGAACACCGTGGATACCTGGCGCTCAGGGAGACCTGCGGTCCGCAAGACCTGTGCGCCAAAGCCGAGTTCCCAGCACACCTGCTCGGCGTACTCTGCGCGGCTCGTGCCACCCAATTCAGTCGCCGTGTACGTATTGAAATCGCAGTACCCGCACCGAACCCGGCAGTACGGCACGTGCACGTAGACGCCGAAACGCCGCGACTCGGCCCCGTCTCGAACGCTCGGCGGGAGCCCGCCGTCTTCGGGTGCGGGATCGCCGTCAGGCAGAACGCTCGGCACTCGGGCCCTCCGAGCTTGCAGGCTGCGCGCCCGGAGCAAGAGCCGCGAGCTGGTGACGCACCTGCTCAACCGCAAGCTTGAGTTCCGCACGAGCACGCAGCCCCAACAGGCCACTCTTCGGGGCGTCAAGGAAGCCACGGGCGAACGCCCACACGGTTTCATCCTCGCGCAGCTCGATCCCGAACTGCTGCTCACCGACAACACCCTGCTCGTCCGCGGTCCCCCAGGCGAAGCCCACAACACGGTCCTCAGTCACCGTATAAATCACGAGGACCTCACGGTCGGGCTGGCCGGTGACGCTCAGCACTGCCCGGGTCCCGGGGACAACGTACGGCTCACCGTCAGGCCCAAAATGTTCCTCGGGGGCCGCGGCAGCCTGAGGCTTCCCCGCATCGTCAAATTCAGGACCCTGGTAGTCGCTGCCGGAACCGCGCTGCAGTTCCCGAACACCGACCCCGGCGCCACGCTGGGCTCCCCAGGTCATCAGCAGGCTCGACGCCATCAAAAAGCGGTCCTGACCGCTTCCCAACCGCAGGGTTTCCTCGTACGGGGTGCTCCCATTGGGCGGGAAGCGCTGCAGATCAGGGGCACGCGAAGCCCCCACCGCGGCGTAACTCACCGGCATGTCGACGTGACTCTGCCGGCGCGTGGGCTGGCCGTCGCTCATTTCTTGCCAGCCTCCTTGCCTTCCACGTCGCCCGACAGTGCGGCGATGAAGGCCTCTTGCGGCACCTCAACACGGCCGACCATCTTCATACGCTTCTTGCCTTCCTTCTGCTTTTCGAGCAGCTTGCGCTTTCGGCTGATGTCGCCGCCGTAGCACTTGGCAAGCACGTCTTTCCGGATCGCACGGATCGTCTCGCGGGCAATCACGCGAGAACCGATCGCGGCCTGGATCGGCACCTCGAACTGCTGGCGCGGGATCAGCTTGCGCAGCCGCTCCGTCATCAGCGTGCCGTAGGCGTAGGCGCTGTCGCGGTGCACAATGGCGCTAAACGCGTCCACCTGATCGCCCTGCAGCAGGATGTCAACCTTCACCAGATCGGCTTCCTGATCGCCCATGGGCTCGTAATCGAGGCTGGCATAGCCCTGCGTCCGGCTCTTGAGATGGTCGAAGAAATCGAACACGATCTCGCCGAGCGGAATGCTGTAGCGCAGCTCGACGCGCTCGCCGAGGTACTCCATGCCCAGCAGTGTGCCGCGGCGACTCTGGCAGAGCTCCATGATCGCGCCCACGTAGTCCTTCGGGGCGAGGATCGCGGTCTTCACGACAGGTTCGCGGACACTCTTGATCTTGCCCTCGGGGTACTCCGAGGGGTTCGTGACCGTGACAACCTTGCCGTCTTCTGTCGTCACCTGGTAGATCACGCTGGGCGCGGTCGCAATGAGATCGAGATCAAACTCGCGGCGCAGACGCTCCGAGATGATTTCGAGGTGCAAGAGTCCCAGGAAGCCGCAGCGGAAGCCGAAGCCCAGCGCCACCGAGGTCTCCGGCTCAAACTGCAGCGCGGCGTCTTCCAGCTTGAGCTTGTCCAGCGCTTCACGCAGCACAGGGTAGTCGCTGCCGTCAAGCGGGTACAGCCCGGAGAACACCATGGGCTTGGGGTCGGTGTAGCCGGGGAGCGCTTCCGTGGCGGGCGATCGCTTCGAGGTGATCGTGTCACCCACCTTCGACTGGCGCACGTCCTTCACACCGGTGATCAGGTACCCGACTTCGCCCACCGCGAGGCCCTTTGTCGGGGTCGGTCCCGGAGCGGACACACCAATCTCGAGCGCCTCGTGGTCGGATCCGGTCGACATCATCTGAATCTTCTCGCGCGGCGAGAGCTTTCCGTCGATCATGCGAACGTAGGTGACGACGCCTCGGTAGGAGTCGTAGACCGAGTCGAAGATCATGGCCCGCGGCGGCCCGTCCGGATCCCCGACCGGGGCCGGGATCCGCTCGGTGACGCGGTCGAGGAGTTCTTCGACACCAGCGCCAGTCTTGCCCGATACCTTCAAGATATCGTCCGGGCTGCCGCCGATCAGATCGGCGATCTCACGGGACACCCGCTCCGGATCTGCCGCGGGGAGATCGATCTTGTTCAGGACCGGGATGATCTCCAGGTCGTTCTCCATCGCGAGGTAGAGATTCGCGAGTGTCTGTGCTTCGATCCCCTGCGCCGCATCGACAAGCAGGATCGCGCCCTCGCACGCGGCGAGCGAACGTGACACCTCGTAGCTGAAGTCAACGTGACCCGGCGTATCGATCATGTTCAGGGCGTGTGAGACACCGTCGACATCCCAGTGCATGCGCACCGCCTGGGATTTGATCGTGATGCCGCGCTCGCGCTCGATATCCATGCGATCGAGGTACTGTGCCCGCATCTCGCGGTCTGGCACGGTGCCGGTGACCTGCAACATGCGGTCGGCGAGCGTCGACTTGCCGTGGTCGATGTGCGCGATGATGCAGAAGTTGCGGATGCGCGCGGGGTCGGTCGACGCCGGGACTGGGGGGTTCAGGCTGCGTGGAGACATTGTGGGCCATTATCGCACGGCGCGGGTCGGAGTCGCTCATCCGCGCGCGCAACACGCGTGCCGCGCGCGGAAGAAACCTCAGCCCGCTGTGTCCACGGCACCGGACACCCACACCCGGCGTCACCTGCAAGAATGGTCGGCATGACCAGTGTCGTTTCCCTCTCGCGCTACCCCGTCAAGGGGTTCACCCCCGAACCCCTCGACTCGATCGTGGTGCAGGATGATGGCCGAGTCGCGGGCGACCGGGTACTCGCGTTTCGCTTCGGCAACGCTGCGCTGCCCGAGGAGAAAGACGGCCTGGACTACTGGCCCAAAGCGCGCGGGCTTTCACTCCAAGATTTCCCCTCCCTCGCGGCTCTGCGCCTCGAGTACCAGCAGGCGGAACGTGTGCTCCGGTTCTGGCGTGATGGCGAGCTCCTCGTGGAGGGCGACCTCGAACCCGCCGGACGCCGGCGGCTCGAAACCGCGATGGCCGAAATTGTGCTGGGCTCTCCGGAGGCTGCGCGCCTCGAGCGGCCGGGCCGGCTTCCACTGGCGCTCGTGGGTGACGGGGTCACGTCACGCTTCCAGGATCGGGCGCGGGGCTTCGTGTCCGTGCACAGCGAGGCGAGCGTGGCGACGCTCGCGGACGCACTCGGCGCCGCTGTCGATCACCGCCGGTTTCGATCGAACATCGTGATCACGGGCGTCGAGGCAGAAGCAGAGCTGCGGTGGGCAGACACCGTGCGCATCGGCGACGTTGCGTTCGAGCCGCAAGGCTCGATCGTGCGCTGCCTGGCCACCCACGCAAATCCAGAGACGGGGGTACGGGATCTGCCGGTACTCACGACGCTGACCCAGCAGCTTGGCCAGCGCCAGCCCACAATGGGTCGGCTGCTGCTCCCCACAGATCGCGGCGGCGTGATCCAGCTTGGCGACACAGTCTGCTAGAGTTGACTCTTGGCTTGCGTGTGGATGACACCACACACCCCGCAAGGTGCCCTCTCTCGCCGCGCGGATCCACCTTATTCAGCTTTACCCCTTTAAGGACGTAACCCAACGTGGCAAACATTAAGTCGCAGATCAAGCGCATCAAGACCAACCAGAAGGCAACCGAGCGCAACCGCGCGTACAAGAGCGAGCTCCGCACCGCTGTGCGCGCCGCCCGTACCGCAATCGCGACCGGCGACAAGGCCGCTGCCCAGGCTAAGGTGCAGGACGCGAGCCGCAAGCTCGACAAGGCTGTCTCCAAGGGTGTCATCCACAAGAACCAGGCCGCGAACCGCAAGTCGGCTCTCGCTGCGAAGGCTGATGCGCTCTAAGTCGCGCTCCTTCGGGTTCTGAGGAATCTAGCAGAACGGGCCCCGCTTCGGCGGGGCCCGTTCTGTGTTTCCGGAACCTCTACACGCGTTCGCGTCCGCGGCGTGCCACAAGCAGCACAAACTTTTCGAGGGCGTACTCGGGGTCCCGGGTGCCACCCTTCAGCAGCCACTCGGTTTCGGCAGCCTGGTCGATGCAGCGCGCGAGATCCTCTTCACGCCAGCCGCGTACCTCCCGCTGCGCGCGATCAACCTGCCAGGGGGCCATACCGAGCTCTTTCGCGAGCTGGCCGCCATTCCCCGTTGCCCCGTAGACCCGTGCCATCGCGCGGACCTTCATGTTGAGTGCGGCGAGCATCGGAATCGGGTCCGTGCCTGTTGAAAGCGCCTGTCGCAGCAGCACGAGCGCATCGGCGCCGCGCCCCGCGGTCGCCGCATCCGCCACACGAAACGCGTTCGTTTCCACACGCCCCTCGGTCGCACGCGTTACTGCACCCTCGTCGATCCGGTTCCCCACATCCGAGACGAGCTGAACGCACGCTCCCGCGAGCTCTCCGATACCCCCTGCGTAGGCGGCAACGAGCATGCGGAGCGCAGCCGGGCTAATCTGGGCGCCCAGCCGACGAAACTCTGCCTGGGCAAAGGCAAGACGGTCAGCGTCTTTCTTTACCTCTGCACAGGCGATCTCGACCGCACCCGGCGTGCCACGCCGCAGCAGATCGAGCAGCGCTTTGCCCCGCTGACCGCCGGCGTGGCGCAGCACGAGAACAGTGTCCTCTGCCGGATCAACGACGTAGCGCTTGGCGTCTTCGATGAACGCGTCCGAACTCTTCTCGACACCGTCGACACGCAACAGCCGCGGCTCGGCGAACAGCGAGGGGCTCGCAAAGGTGAACAGCTCCCCCGCGGCATACGAGGCGGCGTCGATGTCGTGGACTTCAAGATCCGGGTGCGTCTCGTGCAGCGCGGTCCGGATCGTTTGGGTGGCACGGTCAGCGAGGAACGCCTCTGGGCCACTCACCAGCACCACGGGTGCCGGGCGCGCGTCGGCCCAACCTACCTGGGCGATCTTCGTCGCTCCGGCTTTGGCTCCGGACTTGGCCGGTGCGGACTTCGACTGGGTTCCTCGCGCTGCTGCCACCCGTCCAGCCTAGCCGGGCCCACCGACAATCGACGCCACGCTGCTCGGTCACTTCGCGGGCCGCGCACCACTGCCCCAGATCCGCAGATCACCGGGTTCGCCACTGACGGCAATGTGGCCCAGCTTGTCGGTCCGGACCGCCCGGGTGCCGGCAGACGCAAGCCCTTCCAGCGTTTCCCTTGCAGGGTGGCCGTAGCGATTGTCCGCTCCGACGGAGATGAGTGCAAGTTCGGCACCAATGCGCGGCAGAAGCTCGGGGTCCTGATCACCGGAGCCGTGATGCGCCACTTTCACGACGTCTGCGCTGAGATGCGGCTCACGCCGGAGCAACTCCGCGTGTTGCTCCGCCCCGGTGTCTCCCAGGAGCAGGACGCGCATGGCCCCGAGTTCCGCACGCAGCACCAGGCTTGACGCGTTTGCGTTCGCGGGGTCGCGCCCTGCTGGCGGTCCGAGCACCCGCCACGAGGGACCCGGGGATCCGGGAGAGGATGCGACTCCCCCAGCGTCTCCCGCGGCCGCGGTCTCGACGGGCACCCCGGCGGTCACGAGTGTCCGCAGCAGTGGCCGGTCGTCCGCGGCTTCGCGGTGTGCAGGGGCAACGATTGCACGGTCCACCCTGTCGACAACCGCGCCGAGCGCGCCGAGGTGATCCTGGTGATCGTGGCTAATGACGAGGACCGCGATCCGGCCGACCCCGAACCGGGCGAGACACTCGGTGATCGCGGCCGGGTCATCGCCCGTGTCGACAAGCACCACCGATTCAGGCTCAGCGGGGTCGCGGAGCAATAGCGCGTCCCCCTGACCGACGTCGCAGACCACCACGCTCCAGCCGCCCGGCGTGGTGGCGCGTGTGGTGAGCGGCGTCACGAGAGTCGGCCCCAGCAGCGCTCCGACCCCGATTGCGGCGAGGCCCGCTCCCCATCTCGCTCCGCGCCGGCTGATGGACCGCGCGCCGAGCCAGGGTTCACGCCCGCCGCTGCGATCGGCACGCCCCGATCCCACCCACCAGGCGAGAGCGAGGGACAGTTCAGCCCCGGCGAGCAGGAGAGCGCCGGCCCAGCCCTCTGGCCACGGCAGGCGCGCTCCCGGAAGCGCTGAGGTCACCGCCGCCGTCGCTTCCAACCACCGCCCGGCCCATGAGGCGATTGCCAGGCTGAACGCGCCAAGCGCCGGCACGACCGGAAGCAGCACGAGAGCGAGTAGTCCCATCCCCGTGCCCAGTGGCGCGGCGGGTGCCGCAAGCACATTGGCGAGCACCCCCACGGCGGGGAGTCCGGGTTGAATCAGCAGCAGCAAGGGGCCGCAGGCGAGTTGAGCGGCACCCGCAACGGCAACCGGGAGGGCGAGCGACCTGGGAACCCGTAGCCGAGTCACGAGCACCCGCCGCAGCGTGGGCACGGCCAGCAGGATCCCCGCGGTCGCGGCAACCGACAGCGCGAATCCCGGGTGGAGCGCCTGCCACGGGTCGCGCACCAGAAGCACCACAACGGCGGCACCGAGCGCGGGCAATGCCACGGCACGCTTTCCCCCGTACCCGGACACCAGCACCACCACGGCCATCACGGCGGCGCGTTGCACGCTCGGGTCTGGCCCCACTACGAACACGAAGCCTGCCAGCGCGCCACCCTGGCCCAGTATCCGTAGGCGACGGCCTGCCCCACACCAACCCAGGACCCAGGCCATCGCACTCGTGACAAGCGCGCAGTTCGCCCCGGAGACAGCAACCAAATGGGTGAGCGACGCGTCACGCATCTGTTGATCCGTGTCCTGCGATACGAGGGCGGTGTCCCCGACGGCGAGGCCCGGCACGAGGTTCGCGCCCGGTGTCGACACCGCGGCAGCCCGGAGTCCCGCACGAAGCCGCGCCGCACTCGCCGCGAGCGGTCCGCCCGAACGCACTCCCGACACCTGTTGCGCGCGCATTCCCCATGCCGCGCTCCCGCCCGGATCGAGCTCAGACACCTCGCCCCGCAACTCGACGCGACTCCCCGGCCCCCAGTCCGCGCCCCCACACTCCAGACTCGGAGGTGCGCGCGCGGGAAGGTTCGCCTCGCTCACGTCAGGCTCGGAGCTTCCAGCAGTCAACTCTCGGAGGCGACGTGGTGCGTCGTCGTCCGTGGCAGTGTCTGAGCCGACGGTGTCATCTCCGACGGTGTCACCGCACCACACCACCACGGGCGTCGTCCCACCGGCCCATTCCCAGGACGCGGCAACCCACGGTCGCCCGCGTCGGTCGATCCCCGGATAGCCTGTCACGATGAGTTCGAGTGTGACAGGCTCACCGCTCTGAGCAGCCGCGCCGAGTTCGGGTGCCGACCGCGCACGCTCGACGCCATCGATACGGACCCCGAGCACCAAGAGGAGGGCACTCGCGAGCAGTACCGGCGCACGCATACCTGGCCACCGCGCTCCTGCCGACCGGTATTGGCTCCACTCCGCCCGGTGCCTCCGCTCCGATCGGTGCCGTCGCTCCCAGGGAATGAGTGTTGTCGCGCCGAGCAGAGCTCCTCCCACGGCGACTGGAAGTCCGCTGCCGGGGATCGCGATCGCTGCGGCAACGACGGCCCAACACACGAGCGCCGGGGCAAACAACCGCCAGACACCGGGCGGTTGTGTCACGGGCTCACCCGGGCTCGGAATCCATCGAGCGTTTTTGCCCCGATCCCAGGGACATCCGTCAGCGCATCAACGGAGGCAAATGGCCCGTGCTCAGTGCGCCACTCGATGATGCGCGCCGCAAGCGCCGGGCCGACCCTGGGCAGGGTCTCGAGCTCCGCAGCGGACGCGGTGTTGAGGCTCAGGGTTCCGGGGCCGAGCGGTTCCGCCGCGACCGGAGGAAGCGCCCCCGGCGCCGCACCCGGCACAGCCGAGCTCGACCCGGCGTCCTGGCCCCCGGGCACAACGATCTGCTCACCGTCGACCGCGAGCCGTGCGAGGTTCACACCGGTAAGGACGGCTGCCTCCGATGCGCCGCCCGCCTGTTCGACAGCGTCAATGACCCGGGAACCGGCGGCGAGTTCAACGATCCCCGGAGTCAGGACCTCGCCAGCAACGTGCACGATGACGGTGTCGAGAGACCCCGCAGCACGGTCCCCCACGTCACCCGGGTCACCGCGCGCCTCCGCCCCGGTCGCCTCGGAACCGTAGGTGTCCCGGCCACCGGTACCCGGCACCACGTTTGCTACTGTCGACGCTGCCCCTGATCCAGGGGCCTGGGCTCCTCTGACCTGCAACACGGCCACGATGATCGCGATCACCACGGCTGCGACGAATGCCACGACCCCAACCCCGAGGGGCGTGCCCACAGCGCGCCGGATCCTGTCACGAGCCGACGCGTCAGGGCCCCGTTCCAGTGCCGTGAGTCGCGGTCGTTGGTCTCCCGGCCCGCGTGCGCGTTCGTGCTGCGGTGGGTACTCGGTTGCGCGCCACACCGGATCAGCACTCGACTCAGTCGCTGTGCTGCTGCCGCTCGCGGGATTCTGTGATGTCGCTGCTCTGGAGGCCGCGCGCGCGAGCAACTGCTCCGTGCTGAGCTGGGCGGGTGCCGTTGAGCGCAACGGCTGCGCGGGAAAGAGCGGGGCTGAGGAATTGAGTTCTGAGGTCATGCGCCCACCGTAGGCGCCGGTTCCGCAGCGGAGACACGATCCAGGGCGCTTGTGGACAACTCCCGCTTCGGCAGTGCTACGGCGCGGCTGTGCAGGACGCTCGCTGCACGCTCTGCACGTATTCCCAGGCCCCCGGCTCATGGCGAGCTGAGACGCGCGCGAACGTCTCGGCGCTCTGAACACCCGGCCAGTCGGTCGGGAGGAGGGCAGCCGGCAAACCGGGGTCGGTGTACGGGATCGGCCTCCAGCGGTCTACCAGCTGCACATAGCAGGCGAACGACTCTGCCTGTTCCGAAGCCGGGGCGTCACTGCCCCCACTCGTCTGAGCAAGGAACTCCAGGTGCGCCGCCGCGAGGGCGTCCAGATCCCACCATCGCGCCACGGCGCCGGAGAGCGGTCCGTCAACTTCGGGCTGAGCCACCCGAAACAGCGTCGCCTCGCCGCGCGCCCCCAGGTCGTCGAGGATCTGCGCGGCCTCATCGGCAAGGTAGCCGGGACAGATCCAGAGCCCCGGGGCCACCGTGCCCGCACCGATCCACTGCAGACGACGCCGAAGCCGGCCGCGCACATCGCGCCGCGCCTCCGATATTGAGTAGGACACGAGACACCAGGGATCATCCTCCCCCATGCTCGGGCGGGAGAAGATACGCCGGTCGCCGCGCTCCAGCATGGGGAGCGCAGCCGGGTTCACTCGGTACCCGGCCGCATCGCGCCGTTCGGCGATCAGGAGCCCTTTCTGCCGTAGCCGCGCGATCCCCGTGCGCGCCTGCGGGCCATCCACACCGAGCGCCCCGAGCAGCCGGACAAGATCTGCCGCCGCGATCCAGCCGCCCAGGCGGCGCAAGTAGAGCCCGATAACGGTGCGCAGCAAGGATGCGACACTGCCCGGGCGGGCATCGATGTCGTCGAGAATCGGAAGTGCGGCGGTCATGCGCGACTCAGCTCAGGGCGTCGCGGATCGCGATGATGCCGTGCACGGTCTCACTGTGTGAGGTACTGAGCGGGGAGAGGCCGATCCGGATCCCATCGGGGTGCCGGAAGTCGGGGATCACCCCGATCTGCCACAGCTCCTGCACGATCGCTTGGAAGCGTGGGTGCCCCACGGTGACGTGCCCGCCGCGCTGCTCCGGCGCGCGCGGCGTGAGCAGGCTCACCCCAAGCGGGGCAAGCAGCGCATCGACAGCCTCGAGCGCCAGGCCGGTCAACGACAACGACTTCGCGCGGATCCCCACGATGCCTGCCCCCTCGATGAGGTCAAGCATGCCCTGCATGGGAACCATGCCCAGCACGGGCGGCGTGCCGCTCAGAAAGCGCCGCATGCCCGTCGCAGGCGCATATGCATCACGCATGCCAAATACGTCGCCGGCCCCCATCCAGCCCCACACAGGCTGCTCGGCGCGATCCTGCAGCGCCGCAGCAACGTAGCCGAACGCGGGGGCCCCGGGCCCGCCGTTCAGGTACTTGTATGTGCACCCGACGGCAAAATCAACGCCACACGCGTCGAGCTCGATCGGGATCGCGCCAACCGAGTGGCAGAGATCCCAGAGCACGAGCACGCCGCGCTCGTGCGCAGCCGCGGTGATCGCACGCATGTCGGCAATCGCACCGGATCGGTAGTCGATGTGGTTCAACACGAGCAGCGCGGTGCGTTCGGACACAGCCTCAGCGACCTCCGCGGCACTCACGCCCGTGAGCGCATTGCTGGGGAGCCTGCGCAGTTCGAGCCCGTGCGCGGCGGCGACGCCCTCGGCGACGAAGCGGTCCGTCGGGAAGTTCGCGGCCTCGATCAGGATCTCGCTGCGGCCGGGCTGCAGGGAAACGGCGGCGCTCATCAGTTTAAAGAGCATCACGGTTGTCGAATCTGCGACAACGGTCTGGCCCGGAGCGGCACCGAGCGTGAGCTCGCCGATCCGGTCGCCGAGCGTGAGCGGCAGTTCCATCCACTGCTCGTCCCAGGATCGGATCAGCCGTGTGCCCCAGTCCTCCCGCACAAAGGTAGCGAGACGTTCGGCGGTATCACGCAAGGGTCGTCCGAGCGAGTTCCCATCAAGGTACGCGGAGACCCCATCCGCGGGGGCAAAGCGGTCCACGTAGGCCGCGAGCGGGTCCGCACGGTCGAGCTCCGCGGCACGCGCAAGTAACTCTGCTGCCGCTGGGTGGGCTCGGGGCGTCAGTGGGGCGGGAGTCGGATCGGTGGGAGTCTGATCGGTGGGAGTCGGATCGGTGGGAGTCGGATCGGTGGGAGTCGGATCGGTGGGAGTCTGATCGGTGGGGGTCATGGCTGCTCCTTCGGTGCGGGGCGAGTCGTGTCGGTCTGCTGGGAGGGGCTGCTGGATCGCCGCAGCGTGTCGGGCTCGCCCAGATCTGCGCGCGTCAGCGGCCGCGCCGCGGCAACGTCGAGGTCGTGAACGCTGGTGCCTGGGATGAACACCAGGCTCGTCTCAGGGAGCTCGGGGTCCGCGGGAGTGAGCGCGGCGAGGATCTCGAGCGGGGTGAGTCCCGCGCTGCGTAACCCGGCCAGCTCACGGGGATTGAGCCCGACGGGCAGCGGGCCGTTACCGAGGTCGGTGCCGTAGCGAACACTCCCGCCAAGCGCGTGGAAGCCGGCGAGATTGTCGCGGGCGATCTCGAACGCCGTACCGCCCGCGCCCCAACCGTGCACGTCGAGCGTCGAGATCCAGATCACAGTATCGGCGTGCGCGCGCAGCTCCGCGGGACCCAACCGTTCACTAAAGGGTGTGTGCGCGAGCATGCGGGCCCCGAGACGTTGCACTCGCATCGCCTCGCCGTGCCCTTCGGCGTGGGCGACAACCGGAAGTCCCGCGGCATCAGCCGCCGCAACAATCGCGCGGAACAAATCATCGCTCAGCACGGGCCCTGCGGTCGCGTTGCTCGCGACCTTAATGACGCTCGCGCCGTGCGCGGCCATCTCTGCAACGGCGGCCGCCGCCGCCGCGACATCCACGAGCTCCCGAAACGATCCGGCGGGTGCCCAGGCGCGGTCGCTCGGGTAGCCGCCGGCGGCGGTGAGGAACGCGCCCGCAAAGTCCACGCGCACGCCTCGCGGCGGGGCGTCGCGGTACTCGCGTACGCGTTCGGGGTGCGCGCCGAGGTCGAGCACGCGCCCGAGCACGCCTGCGGCGAGTTCACCGGGTGCGACAAGCTGGAGGTGCACATGCCAGTCCGTGAACTGGCCCACGACAAGTCCGTCGAGCGGCTCAGCGGCGGGGGCGATTCGGTCCGGCACTCCCGGGGTCAGTCGCCACTGCCCCCTCGCGGACTCGGCAACTGTGCCACGCCGGATCAGCCCGTCGCGATCGCGAAACCAGACCTCGCTCACGAGGGGATCCGTGTCCGGACGGCGAACAGCTCGGGGAAGAACGTGAGTTCGAGCGCCCGCTGCAGGAAGCCCACGCCGCTGGATCCGCCGGTGCCTGTTTTCATCCCGATTGTCCGCGCAACGGTGCGCATGTGCCGGAAACGCCAGAACTGGAAGTTGTCCTCGAGGTCTACGAACTCCTCGCAGGCCTCGTAGAGATCCCAGTGGCCGGTGTGGTCTGAATAGATCGAGACAAAGACGTCGACAAGCTCCTCGTTCATCTCGTAGGCCTGGGTGACATCGCGCTCCAACACCGCGGCTGGGACCGGCAGGCCGCGCCGGGCCATGAGGCGCAGCAGTTCGTCGTACAGGCTCGGCTCGTGCAGTTCTGCCTCGAGGAGCGCGTGATCCGCGGGGGCCGATTCAAAGACCTTTAGCATCCGTGCGTTTTTGTTGCCGAGCGCAAACTCGACAGCCCGGTACTGGACAGATTGGAAGCCGGAGGAGTTCCCGAGGCTCCCGCGGAACTGTGCGTACTCGCTGGGCGTCAGGGTTGCGAGCACGGCCCACTGCTCGGTCAGCACCTCCTGAATTTTCTTCACACGGGCCACGGCTTTGAGCGCGCCCGTGAGGCGATCTGCGCGGAGTTCCTCACGGGCGTGGCGCAGCTCGTGCAGCACAAGCTTCAGCCACAGCTCAGAGGTCTGGTGCTGGATGATGAACAGCATTTCGTCGTGGTGCTCGGGTGTGCTGATGGGCTGTTGAGCCGCGAGCAGCGTGTCGAGCTTGAGATAACTCCCGTAGCTGAGCTTCTCCCGGAAGTCGGTGACAACGTCTTTCTCGATCTCGCGGGTGTTGCGCTCGACGCTCATGGGGGTGCTCCTCTTCGAGGTGATGGGCTTTCAATATAACACTTCAGGAACGAGCGGCTCCAGGATGATGCAATGTTCATACATCCGATCTATTTCATCTGACTAATGTAAGGTAAGACTCACTTGTTCGCCGTCCCGAGGTGCCGATGTCCCTGCTTGCTTTGCGTCCTGCGCTCATCCCGGAGGCCCCGCACACACGGGCCCCACGCCCGGCGCCTTCCATACCTGCAACGCCCGAGCACAACGTCCGCACCCCGTATCTACTCACCACAAGCGTGCATGAGCCGCACCGCGCAGTCACCTGGCCACCCCATGCGCACCCGGAGCACGAGCTCCTGTGGACTGACCGTGGCGTCGTCACAATGCTGGCCGCCGGCCGCCAATGGACCGTCACCCCCGGGATCGGCCTCTGGATCCCCGCTGGCTTCGAGCACGAGGGTGCCACGCGGGACAACACCGAAGCCCGTGCCACATATTTCGCCACCGCGAGCTGGGACCGACCGTGGGACGAGCCCGTCGCGGTGCGGGTGGTCCCAGCGGTGCGGGAGCTCCTGATCCACATTAAGCGCGCACGCATGACCGAAGCACAGCGCCTCCGCGCGCAGCAGGTCTGTGTTGACATGCTCGAATTGACGCACTCAGCGCAGCTCGATGTCCCCATCCCCATGGACCGCCGGATCACGCTGCTCGTCGAAATGGTGTTGCATGATCCCGCAGACGATCGCTCGCTCGAGCAGTGGGCATCGCTGCTCAACATGACCGCGCGCACACTGACCCGGATCTTCACCGCTGAAGTGGCCCTCAGTTTTGCGCAGTGGCGGCGCCTCGTCCGTATGCGTGCGGCTATTGGCGAGCTCGCGGATGGGGCCAGCGTGAAGTCGGTGGCGCATCGCGTGGGGTACAGCACGACAAGCGCCTTCGTCACTGCCTTCCGCAAGACCGTCGGCTGCACGCCCGGGGAACTCGCGGGTCAGCTCTAGCGCAGCACGGTTCCCGTTGTGTCCGGTTCGCGACACGCTCTGTCCCCCGTCCGCCGCGCGCGCGCCATAGCGTCGATGAGGGGCCGCACGCTCCGACCGTACACACACGCCCAGGAGGGTGCCACACCACATGTCGATCTCCGCTCGGCCAGCCCCACCCACCGCATCGACGCTGGCCTCCGCTGAGGCCCCCGCCGCCCCGGCATCCTCCGCGGCTCTTGCGGCCGCCTCGCGGCCGGGGCTCGTTCGCGGTGCCGGACCGCGAATCGGCTGGCTCCTGCTCGCCACAGTTGGGTTGCTCGGTGTCACGGTGCTGAGCGTGATTGTCGGCGCCCGGGACCTCCCTCTCGCCACTGTGTGGGAGGCCGTAATCTCCCGCCAGGCCATCGAGACCCACTACGTGGTGTGGGATCTCCGGATCCCCCGAACACTCGTCGCGATTGTGGTGGGAGCATCGCTCGGCGTCGCTGGCGCACTCGTGCAGGCGCTCACCCGGAACCCGCTGGCCGACCCGGGGATCCTCGGGGTCAACTCGGGCGCAGCGTTCGCGGTGACAGTCGGGGTTGGCGTGTTCGGCCTCTCGTCAGTAGTCAGTACGATCTGGTTTGCGTTCGGCGGAGCCCTGATCGTGACTGTCGCGGTCTACGCGATCGGGGCCGCGGGCCGTGGCGGTGCGGACCCCATGCGACTGGTACTCGCCGGTGTCGCGCTCGGTGCCGCGCTCAGCGGCGCCACGAGCGCACTGACCCTCCTCGACCCCAGCGCGTTCGATAAGCTGCGCAATTGGGGGGCCGGATCAGTTGTCGGCCGGGAACTCACTCAGGTGTGGCCAGTCCTCCCGTTTCTCGCTGTCGGTATCGTGCTGGCACTCTGCATGGCGCAGACACTGAACGCGATTGCACTGGGCGAGGACCTTGCCTCCGCGCTCGGCGCAAATGTACTCCGCACCCGCATTATCGTGATCATCGCGGTCACCCTTCTCGCTGGCGGTGCCACGGCGATCGCGGGCCCCATCGGATTCATCGGGCTCATGGTCCCCCACGTCGCGCGCTGGATCACCGGCCCCGACCAGCGCTGGATTCTCGCATTCACGCTCGTCCTGGCACCGATCCTCCTGTTGCTCGCCGATATTGCCGGCCGGATCCTCATGCGTCCAGCCGAGATCCCAGTCGGTATCGTCACCGCGTTTATCGGTGCCCCCGTACTCATCTTCCTGATCCGCCGCCGACGTCTGAGCCAACTGTGAGCCGACTCGACTTCGGCCGTCGTGTCCACCGCATCCGCATCCGCGGGATATGGCTCCGGTGGGACGTCCGCACCACACTTATCGGTGTGGCGCTCGCCCTCAGCTGTATTCTGCTCGCTTTCCTTGCCCTCGTCAGCGGCGACTACCCGTTGACCCTCGGCGAAGTCAGGCACGCGCTCTTCTCCGGGGTCGACGACTTCACGCGCACGGTTGTGGTCGAGTGGCGCATGCCCCGCATCGTTGCAGCGATCGTGTTCGGTGCGGCGTTGGGTTCGAGCGGCGCGGTGTTCCAGTCGCTCACCCGCAACCCCCTCGCGAGTCCAGACATACTCGGCTTCTCGGCGGGCGCCTACACGGGCGCGCTGATCGTGATCATCGTGCTCGGTGGGAGCTATCTGCAGGTCGCAGCCGGCGCGCTCATCGGTGGGATAGGAACCGCGGCGCTCGTGTATCTCCTCGCCTTCCGTCGTGGAGTGCAGGGATTCCGTCTCATCATCGTCGGCATCGCGATCTCCGCGATGCTGAGCTCGGTCAACACGTGGCTCACCCTCACCGCCGATCTCGATACCGCCATGGTCGCTGCGGTCTGGGGTGCGGGTTCGCTGAACGGCATGACGTGGCAGCAGACAGGAATCGGCAGCATCCTTGTCCTACTGCTCCTCGTCGCCACGCTTGTGCTGGCGCGGCCGCTGCGGCAGCTCGAGCTCGGCGACGACGCAGCCCAGGCGTTGGGGGTCCGCGTCGAAGCAAGTCGACTCATCCTCATGCTGCTCTCGGTTGGGCTCATCGCCGTGGTGACTGCAGCCGCCGGGCCCGTCGCCTTTGTGGCGCTCGCCGCCCCGCAGATCGCGCGACGTTTGACCCGCACGCCAGGCGTGTCCGTTGCCTCGGCTGCACTCATGGGTGCCGCCATGCTTATTGCTTCCGACTATCTCGCGCTCCATCTGCTCCCCGCGATGTTGCCGGTCGGCACCGTGACCGTTGTCGTCGGTGGTGCCTATCTGATCTGGCTCTTGATTCACGAGGCACGGCGTTTGCCGTAGCACGCCCACCCACCTGTCCACCCGCATTGGAGGCCCCGTGGCCCACACGCTCAGTCACTCCGTACCCCGCTTTCCGAACGCCGCGCTCCGCGTCGCGCACGCCACGATCGGATACGAGCGCAAACACATCTCCGAGGACCTGTCAGTCGAGATTCCCGACGGTTCGTTCACCGTAATCGTCGGCCCGAATGCCTGCGGTAAGTCCACGCTCTTGCGTGCTCTCGCACGGCTTCTCACACCAAGCACCGGCGAAGTACTGCTTGACGGGAAATCGATCGCGTCCTACCGAGCCAAAGAGGTCGCTCGCCGCCTCGGACTCCTCCCGCAAACCTCAATCGCGCCTGATGGGATCACCGTCGCCGACCTCGTGTCGCGTGGCCGGTACCCCCACCAGGGCCTCATCCGGCAATGGACCGATGCCGATGAGGCCGCAGTGCTCGACGCCCTCGAGTCAACCGGGACCACGGAGCTTGCTCCGCGCCTCGTTGACGAACTCTCCGGCGGTCAGCGCCAACGCGTCTGGGTGGCGATGGTGCTCGCGCAGCAGACGCCGCTGCTGCTACTCGACGAGCCGACAACGTTCCTCGACATCGCCCACCAGTACGAGCTCTTAGAGCTCTTTACCGATCTCCACCTCGCCGGGAACACGCTCGTCGCGGTGCTCCACGATCTGAACCAGGCAGCCAGGTATGCCACCCACCTCATCGCGATGAAGGACGGTGCCATCGTTGCGACAGGCACCCCCGAGGAGGTCGTGACCGAAGCACTCGTCGAAGACGTATTCGGCCTGCCTTGTCGGGTGCTCCCCGACCCGGTGACCGGCACTCCGACTGTCGTCCCGTTGGGCCGCGACCGCGCCCCACGCCAGTCCCCCGATCGCGGAGCAAGTCCCGAACGCGATGCAGATCGTCCCCCTCGCGCAGTGCCCGCTCTCTAGCGTTGAGGCGAGGGGCGCGCACGCCCCGACCCGCACGCGGCACCGGGCCGCGCTCTGACCCCAAGGAATTACATGCCTGTCACGCTCCTCTCGCCCACACAAGCCCCCGCCTCAGCCGCACGGCCGCGCCTCCGCCGGCACCTCGCGGCCTGGGCGTCGGCAACCCTGGCGCTCGGACTCCTCGCGGGATGCGCTCCGGCCGCAGAACCCGCGAGCGTCGGATCGAGCACCGAGCCGGACACGACGACCGATACGATCGCGTTCTCCTACGAGGGCTACGAAGCGAATATCCCTGCGAACCCCGAGCGCGTCGTTGTGCTCGACAGCCGCAGCGGCTTAGAAATGGCGCTGCTCGCGGACTATCCGATCGTCGCCACCGCGTATGGCACGGACAGCCCGCTCTCCCCGCTGATTGACGACGACGTGGCCCACCTGAAGAACAGCGCTTTCGACCTGAACCGCGAAGAGATCGCATCTTTTCAGCCCGACCTCATCGTCGTGGGCGTGGGCTGGTGGAACTACTACGACGGCGAGGACTTCAAGCTCAACGAGATTGCTCCAGTGCTGGCGGTGAATGACGGCATCGACGTCGCCGGCGCGACGCCCGAAGAACCCTTTGCCGCGATGACGGATCAGCTCAGCCTGCTGGGACGCGAGGACAAGGCGGACGCCGCGATCGCGGACTACGAGACGGCGGTCGCCGAGGCCAGGGATCGCGTCGCTCACTACACAGAGGGAAAGATCGCGAGCGTGATCCATTCCCCGGAGGACAATTTCACCGTCATATCCGGTGATTCGGTCTACCAGGTTGTGCTCCCCGCACTCGGAATGCAGATCCTCGACAACAAAGAAATCTCAAGTGCGCCAGCGAACCAGAACGGCGACGGCCACATGCTCAGCTACGAGAGCGCTGTCAGTGCCCTCGGCGACGCGGATCTCCTCTTTGTGTTCAAGGCGGACGCCGGCACCGAGCTTGAGCCGCTCCTGAAGCGCGTGCCCGCCGTGGAGCGCGGCGACTGGATCGACGGCAACCTTGCGGAGCGCTTCGGCTTCGCGCTCACGTACACGAGCTTCGTGACCGGCGTCGCGGACGCTGTCGAGCAGTTCCCCGACTTCACGCCCGCCGCGTAGTCCGGCACCGAACTCCCCCACACACAGTGGCGCCCCCGGAACCGACACGGTTCCGGGGGCGCCACTGTGTGTGGCCCGCGGCTTAGGCGGGCTTTGTCGCGATGCTCACGATCTTCGGGACGCGAACGATCATATTCACGATCACCCGGTCCCCGATTGCGCGCTGCACCGCGGCAGACGCACGGGCCGCGGCCTCGGCCTCGGCCTCGGTGACGGCGGCGGGCAGAGTGAGCCGGTCGCGCACCTTGCCGTCGACCTGCACGACCAATGTAATCTCGTCCTCGACAAGCAGCGCCGGATCAGCCTGCGGCCAGGTCACGAGCGCTACGGTCGGCTCGTGGCCGAGCTTCGCCCACATGTCCTCGGCCGCGTACGGCGCGAACATCGAGAGGATCATCGCGATTGCCTCGGCCGACTCTCGGACCGCGGGATCAGCCACACCCGCGCCCGAGTCAATTGCCTTGCGGGTCACGTTGACCTGCTCCATGAGACGGGCCACGACTACGTTGAACTTGTACGCCTCGACAAGGCCGGGGGCATCGGCAAGCAGATGGTGGGTGGCGCGGCGCAGCACCTTGTCGCCGCTCGCAGCGTCGGACCCGACGGGGGCGCCTGCGCGCTCCACGTCGTCGGCCACGCGCCAGGCGCGTGCCAGGAACTTCGCGGAGCCCTGGACCGACACGTCAGCCCAGTCGATGTCGTCCTCGGGCGGGCCGGCAAACGCCAGCGTTACGCGCAGCGCGTCAGCACCGTGCGCCTGCAGTTCGCTCGCGAACTCGACGAGATTGCCCTTCGACTTCGACATCTTGGCACCGTCCTGCAGCACCATGCCCTGGTTGAGCAGCGAGGTAAACGGCTCTTCGAAGCTCAGGTAGCCGAGATCGTGCAGCACCTTCGTGATGAAGCGCGAGTACAGCAGGTGCAGGATCGCGTGCTCCACCCCGCCCGCGTACTGATCGATCGGGCCCCACTCGCGCGCGAGCTCAGGATCAAAAGCCTGCGTGGCGTCGTTCGCGGAGAGGAAGCGCAGGTAGTACCACGAGCTGTCCACGAACGTGTCCATCGTGTCCGGATCGCGGGTCCAGGTCTCCCCCGTCTCGGTGTCCGTGACGGTGCCCCACTCGGTTGCGGCACCAAGCGGCGAGCTCCCCTTCGGCTTCAAATCCAGACCCTCAGAAGCGGGCAGTTCCACGGGCAGGTCTGCCAGGTCGACGGGTCGCATGTCTCCGTCAGCGCTATGCAGGATCGGAATGGGCGTGCCCCAGTAGCGCTGGCGCGAGATGAGCCAGTCCCGCAGGCGGTAGGTTGTCGCCGCGCGGCCGGTGCCGCGGGCCTCAAGGACTTCGATTGCCTTCGCGATGGCTTCGGTCTTGCCGAGCCCGTCGAGTTCGGCGGAGTTCACGAGCACACCCTCGCCCGCCGTGGCCACGCCACTTTCTGCGGGATCCGGCAGCGCCGCGCCGTCTTCGTCGCGCACGTCAACGACAACGCGCACCGGCAGCTCGAATTTGCGGGCAAAGTCAAGGTCACGCTGGTCGTGCGCCGGCACGGCCATGATCGCGCCGTGGCCATAATCAGCGAGCACGTAGTCGGAGGCCCACACGGGGATCCGCTCGCCGTTCACCGGGTTGACCGCGAAACGACCCAGGAATACACCCGTCTTCTCGCGCTCCGTGCTCTGCCGCTCGATCTCGGTCTGCTTCTGCGTCTGCTCCAGATATGCCTGGAACTGCATCCGTACGTCCGCGTCCGCATCCACCACGAGTTCGGCCGCGAGGTCCGCATCCGGGGCGACAACCATGAAGGTCGCGCCGTGCAGGGTGTCGGGGCGGGTGGTAAACACGGGGACCTTCTCGCCGCGTCCCTCGATCTCAAACTCAACCTCGGCCCCGCGCGAGCGGCCGATCCAGTTGCGCTGCATGTTCAGCACCTTGGCGGGCCACTGGCCCTCGAGCTGATCCAGGTCGTCGAGCAGGCGGTCAGCGTAGTCCGTGATCCGGAAGTACCACTGCGTGAGCTTCTTCTTGACGACAATCGCGCCCGAGCGCTCCGAGGTGCCGTCGGCGAGCACCTGTTCGTTTGCGAGGACCGTCTGGTCTACCGGATCCCAGTTGACCCAGCTTGCTTTGCGGTAGGCGAGGCCCTTTTTGTACATTTCGAGGAACAGCCACTGGTTCCAGCGGTAGTACTCGGGGTCGCTCGTGTGCAGCACCCGGCTCCAGTCGAAGGAGGGCGCGTACTGGCGGAAGCTTGCCTTCTGCTGGTCGATGTTCGCGTAGGTCCACTCGCGGGGGTCGATCCCGCGCTTGATCGCCGCGTTCTCGGCGGGCAGGCCGAACGAGTCCCATCCGATCGGGTGCAGCACATCGTAGCCCTGGCCGCGCCAGTAGCGGGCCATCACGTCGCCGAAGCAGAACGCCTCAGCATGGCCCATGTGCAAATCGCCCGACGGGTACGGGAACATATCGAGCACGTACTTCTTCGGGCGGTCAGAGGCCTCCGCGCCCACCTCAAACGGCTTCAGCTCGTCCCAGACGGGGAGCCAGCGATCCTGAATCGCTTGGAAGTCGTAGCCTTCGGCTTCTTGGCCCTGCTGCTCGGTCACACACACCTCGATCTTGGTTCGGCTCGCCGCACTCGGGCACGGCACATACGGTCCAGGATACCGGGTTCGCGCCGCCCGCCGGGCCGCGCGCTGCCCCACCTTCGGAGACTCGTCCACGAGGGCCCTGGAGCCCTCTCATTTTGAGTGGTAGTTTCACTACCATGAGTCCTACCATTGATCGCGCGGGGCGACTCGTAGTACCCAAGCAGTTTCGGGACGCGATGGGCCTCACCCCGCACACACCCCTCAGTTTCGACATCGTCGCGGGCAAGCTCGTGATCGAGATCATCCCCCACGACCACGCCGTCGAAATCGAGGACGGACTGCCGATCATTCGCAGCGAGCGTGATCCCAAGGCACCACCCCTCACCGACGAGCTTGTCCGCGAGTTGCTCGAGGAGGCCCGGGATGACGGCATCGCTACTCTCTTGTGACACGAGCGTGCTGGTCCCAGCACTGCTGCCCGGGCACATGCAGCATCGCGTCTGCCGCACCGCAATTCGGAAGGTCAGCGTCATCCCGGGGCACGTGCTCCTGGAGAGCTACCGCGTACTGACCACGCTCCCCGGCCGGGATCGGGTCACACCATTTCAGGCCGCGGCCGCGCTTGACGCGCTGCCCTGGGATGTAGTGAGCCCGCGTGACGCGGACCCCCGCGCTCTGATCCGCGAGCTTGCCCGCGACGGGCGTCCCGGCGGGCCCGTCTATGACGCACACATCGCCGCCAGCTGCCACGCTGTCGGCACCACGCTCCTGACCCGGGACCGCCGTGCGGTGCCACACTACGAGCTCGTTGGCCTCAGCTACCGCCTAGTGAGTGACGACTAGCCCAGGGCTTCTTCGGCAAGCCGGGCAAGGATAGGGCCGGCCTTCAGATGCTTCTCGGCGACCTCGAAGGCCTCACGCGAATCAGCGGTGATCCCACCGCCGGCACCGACGAGCGCAGCACAGGTTGATCCGGCACCGACTGATCCGGCACCGACGGATCCGGCACCGCGCAGCTCCACGCTGCGGATCGTCATTGCGAGCTCCGCGTCGCCGTCACGGTCCACCCAGCCAAAGCACCCCGCATAGAGCCCGCGCGGACCGGCTTCGAGCTCGGCGAGCAATTGCACCGCACGACGCTTCGGGGCACCAGTCATGGAGCCGCCCGGGAAACACGCGGCGAGCACATCGGGCAGCGCCCGTCCTGGCGCAAGCTTCCCGGTGACTGTGCTCACAAGCTGATGCACGTGCGGGTGCGTCTCAACGCGCAAGAATCCGTCGACGGCGACCGTGCCTGGCTCGCACACGCGGGACAGGTCGTTCCGCATGAGATCCACGATCATGAGGTTCTCCGCACGCTCTTTGGGGTCTGCCGCGAGCTCGGCTGCGAGTACCGCGTCCGCTTCCGGCTCCGCCCCGCGCGGTCGGGTCCCCTTGATCGGGTGGGTCGCGACGCGGTCTCCCCGGATCGACAGGAAACGCTCGGGGCTCGCACTCACGAGCGCACGGTCAGAGGTCACGATCACGCCACCACGCAGCGCGGTGCCGCCCGCGCGCAGCCGTAGGAACAGGTCAAGCGGCGCGACGCGCGTCGTTGTCTCCGCTGTGTCCGTCAGGCAGAGCACGTATGCCTCACCGTCCCGGATCGCCCGCTTGCACGCGGCAACCTCGGCAGCGTACTCGGCGTCGTTCCGACGCCAGGCCACCGGGGCGTGGTGCGCAGTTGATCCTGCAGGAGCAGCGGCAATGGTGGCTGCGGCGGCGCCTGAGCCCGAGTCGGCGCCCGAGCCAGAGTCGACACCCGAGTCCGAGTCGGCACCCGAGCGTGCCGACCCACCCCCGGGCGCATCGAGCAAGCGCCCGTACCGCGCGAGCCACGCGTCGATTGCTGCCTCGCTGTCAGCGCGGAGCTCCCCGATTTCACCCTCGACGGGGTCTTCTGCCGTGCCATCGACGGTGCCATCGGTGGCGTTCCCCCCGGGCTCGTCGATCGCGAGCACAGCGTCGAGCCGGAGCGCCAGCCCGGGTGCCGTGGTGTCCGGTGCCGGGACCTCACCAAGGAGGGCGATTCCCAGTTCATACCCGAGAGCCACGACCCAGCCCGAGGTGAACCCCTCGCGGAGCGGTTCACCGGACTGCACGCGCGGGGCTGCCTCATCGCTGAGCCCGCGGAGAAACTCCCGCTCGCGACCGAGCTCAGCGAGGCGCGTTTCCGCCGCGATCCCCAGCAGGCTTGTGCGAGGTTCCCCGGGGGCTGCGGCGTCCCCGTCCAACCAGCACCACGCCGCAGCCTCGGCCGCAGCGCGCCGGGCGAACCCTGCGGCACCGCCTGCGACGCGCACCGCCCGGCGTGCGCCCGCCGCTACCCCATTCTTCACCTCGCCAGTGTAGCGGCGCACAACCTGCCGGACTCCTCCTGGGCGGCCGGTCGGGCTGCTACGCTCGCGACATGAACGCCCCCGCTCGCACCCTGCTCGTCGCAGATTCGTTTCGGGTTCGCGTGAACGAAGGAGTCGCTGAGGTGCGCGGCTTCGAGCGGCACCTCGATCGGTTCGCGGCTACTGTGTTGGCGGCCTGCGACGAGTCGGCAGACGTGCCGGAGTGCACCGTCGATGGCGATTCGGGCGACGTCGATCCGATCGGGCTTCCCGCCCTCGGAATCCCCGAAACCCGCGCATCGCTGCCAGATTTCATGCGCGACGCTCGCGAGCGCATAGCGGCCTACGGCCGGGGCTTTCCCCGCCTGGAGCTGTGGCGGCTGCCAAGTCACGAGCTCGCGCTCGACCTCGGGCTGCGCCCGCTCCCTCAGCTCATGGATACGATCCGGCTGCGAAGTGCCGGGGCCGTGCGGCTGGTGCACCCCGAGCGCAAGGGCCCGAACATCGCGACGCTCGGCGCGCTGAACCGCGAGCTCGGCGGCGAGGGCTTGCTGCAGGACGAGTCCGGAAACGCGGTGGAGGGGGCCACCACAAGCCTGGTGTACTGGCCCGCGGCGTCGGGCACCGAACTTGGCTCCGGCCCGGGTGTGGCATTGGGGCACGTCATCGCGACCGCTGCCCGGGTGCCGTCGATCACGGAGGCTCTGCTGCGTGCCGCGGCCGAGCGCTCCGGCGCATCGTACTCGCTCACACCGCGCAGTCCGAGCGTCCCCGAGCTCCAGGGTGCCGAGGTCTGGGCCGTCAACGCACTCCACGGGATCCGCCCGGTCACCCACATCGACGATGTCACTCTGCCCTCCCCCGCACCCGAGCGCCTCGCCTGGTTCCTCGCCGCCCTCGACCGAAACTGGACCCCGGTGCTCGGCGGATCAGACCACACGCTGGCGGGCGATCCGGCACACGTTCCGGCGTAACATCCGACGCAAGATCCGACGCAAGATCCGACACCACCCAACCCGAGGGAGATTCACCAACCCGAGTCGTTTTCCCGGGGATTTGACTCGCGCTGGCGAAAAGGCCCATGTATGGACGATTTGAGGGCGGGACACCACCCCGGGAGTTATCCCGCGGCCGGGGCGACGAGTTCCAGCCGGGCTGCGTCAATACCCGCAGGAAGTTCCGTGTGCGTGATCAGCACAACGGCCCGGTCGGCTGGCACCGCCCCCACAAGGTCGGTCAGCAAGCGATCGGCGAGCTCCCGATCCACGCCCGCCGTCGGTTCGTCGAGCACCACGACAGGGAAGTCCGCGAGCAGCGCCCGGGCAAGCGCGATGCGCTGTGCCTGACCGCCGGATACGAGGCCACCATGTTCGCCCACCGCAGCGTCGAGTCCGCCTCGTGATCGCGCCCACTCCCCGAGCCCGACGCGGTCGAGTGCCGCCATCAGTTCCTCGTCCGTGGCGGTATCCCGTGCAAACTTCAGGTTTTGCCGCAGGTCGGCGTTGAACAGGTGCGGGAGTTGTTCGCAGAGGCCGACGGTGCGCCGCACCTCCGCGATCGGGAGGTCTGTCACCTCGACTCCGCGCAGTCGATACGAGCCTCGGTAGTTCAAAAAGCGCACGAGGGCGAGCGCCACGGTGCTCTTCCCCGCGCCGCTCTCGCCGGTGACCACGAGGGTCTCCCCGGCCTGGAGCGCAAAACTCAGCCCGCGCACCGCATCTCGGGAGGCGCCCGGATGCCGCACGGCGAGCTCGCTGACCTCGATCAGGGGTGCGGCCGGGTTGCCGGAGCCACCGCGCGTGTGCGCCGGATCGGAGGCCTGCTCGGACCTATCCCGCGGGATCTCGGGCGCGAGCTCTCCCTCGGTGAGCTGCGCGACGCGGTCGGCGCTCGACTGCACCGCCCGGCGGGCCGCGAGCGCGGTCGGGACCTGCGCGAAGACCTCGAACACGGCGGCGGGAACCACAACAGCTGCCGCGAACAGGGGTGCGGAAAGACCATCGCTGAGAGCGGGCAGCAGTACAAGCAGCGTAGCGACCGAGGCGATCCCCGACGCGGCCGCCAGGATCGCTCCGGTGACCCCCGCGGAGCGGGCTCGGCGCAGCTGGACCGTGGACAGGCGCGCCTCAGCGGCGGTAATCCGCTCCCGCTGCTCCCCCACTGCGCCAAACGCGGCGAGCACCTCGGAAGCGGCGAAACGCTCAAGCAGGGCGTCGACGAGTCCGGCACGCGCAGCGCTCAGCTCACGGTCCGACGCGCCGGCGCTGCGCTGGGCGAGCGCCACGGCGAGCGCCCCCGACAGACCCAGCACCACGGTGAGCACCGCCGCCGCGCTCGGCGAAATCAGCGCAACCACGACGATACTCAGCCCAACCACCACGGCGCTCACGAGGAGCGGCTGCCGCACCCGAAGCGGCTCGTCCTGGAGCTGGTCAACATCGTCGACGAACGCAGCGAGCACCTCCCCGCGGCGGTGCGATTCGATCGCCCCGGGAACGCGCGGAATGAGCGCGCTGAAGGTGTCCGCGCGCAGCGTCGCGAGCTGGGCGAGCGCCGCATCGTGACTGAATAGGCGTTCCGTGTACCGGAACGCGGCGCGGCCAATCGCCAGCGCGCGCACCCCAACAATCGCGAAGGTCAGGTGCAGGATCGGGGGCTGCTCCCCCGCCCGCACGATCAGCCACATGCTGAGCCCGAGCAATGCGACGACGCAGGCGTCGGCAAGCATGCCAAAGGCCAGTCCGGGAAAGCGCCGCTGTCGCGATGGCATCGCCCGTTCGAGGACGGCGCGACGCGCATCGGGGGTATCGCGAGTCTGGCGAGGGTCGCTGTTCATCGGGCTGCCTCCGTCGCCTGTGCTGCGGTGATGGTGACGATGCGATCGGCGGCATCAAGCACCGCGGGTCGGTGACTCACGACAAGCACTGCTCGTCCGGCCGTGGCCTCTGCGCGCAGCATGCGGCAGATGCGCGCTTCAGTTGCACGATCCAACGCCGAGGTGGGCTCGTCAAGCACGAGCGCGGTGTCGGGGCCGAGCGTCCACGCCCGGTACAGGGCGCGGGCGATCGCGATGCGTTGCGCTTGGCCGCCGGACACGCCGGCCCCCACGGCTCCGAGTTCACGCTCCGCGGGCATCTCGGTCAGTTCGGCGGCGTCGAGTGCGCGGCGCACCATGCCATCGTCTCGGACCTGCGCGCCCAGCGCCACATTGTCCGCGATCGTGCCCTGCAGCAGGCCGGGACGCTGGCCGGCCCAGGAGATGTTGGCCGGGCGCACGAGTGATCCCGCGGCCGGCGTCACGAAGCCCAGCAACGCCGCGAGGATCGTGGATTTGCCCGCACCCGATGGGCCCGCGAGGACCACGAAGTCCCCCGGGCCCACGTCGAAGCTCACCGGGCCGACCACCCCGCGCGTGCCCCGGGCGAGATGCAGCTCGGCGGCTCGCAGCGAGCCGTCACCCGATTCCGTCACACTCGCGTTGCGCATCTGCGTGCTCGGGGCGTCCGCACCCTCGATCAGCGCGAACACTTCCCCGGAGGCCGCGAGACCCTCGGTTGACGCGTGGAACGCAGCCCCGACCTGGCGAATAGGAATGAAGACCTCGGGCAGCAGGAGCAGCACGAAGAGGCCGAGCGCGAGCGGGAAGTCACCATTGACGAGCCGAGTACCCACGGTCACGGCGACAAGTGCGATGGAGAAGGTGCCCGCGAGATCCAGCACAAAGCCGGAGAGGAACGTCACTCGCAGCACCTTCATTGTGCGCGAGCGGTACTCCTCGGTTTCGGCCGCGATCCGGGCCGATTGCCGCCCTTCCCGCCCGAAGATCTTGAGTGTCGCGAGCCCCGCGACGGCGTCAAGGAAAGAGGACGACAGCCGCTGCAGTTGGGCCCACTGCCGGTCCTGCACGGCCTGCGTTGCCATCCCGATGAGGATCATGAACACCGGGATAATCGGAAAGACGATCAGTACGGTGATGCCGCTGACGGGATCCGCGAGCAGCACAGCAAGCACAAGGATCGGGGTCGCCACCGCAGTCAGAATGAGCTGCGGCACGTAGCCGGAGAAGTAGCCATCGAGCGCGTCGAGGCCGCGTCCCAGCGTCGTCGCGAGCTCGGCATCTGAGCGGCCATCGGAACGTTCAGGCGATCGTGTGTCGACGGCGTCGAGGGCGGCGGCTCGCAGCTGGGACTTGACGCGCACCGCACCGCTCGCCGCGACGGTGTCCATGCCCCACGCGGCTGCCGAGCGCACGCAGAGTGCGACGAGCGCCCCGGCAAGGAGCAGCGGGAGCTGTTCAGGAGCGGGTGCCCCCTCCGCGATCCGACCGGGATCCGCGCCGTCGTTCCCCAGCACGGGCAGGGCGACGGCCACGATGGACCGGGCAAGGAACCAGCACCAGGCGAGAATCGCAAGCGTGCGGATGAGCCCGAGCACGCCCCCCAGCGCAAACACGCGGCGTGAGGCGCGAGCGTATCGCAGGAGCCTCGGATCAAAAGGTTTCACGAATATCCTGAGCAGATCGGAGTGGGCGTGGCCAGTCTAGTGCGGGGCGCGACATCCACCCCTGAGGGACGCGCTGGCGTGCGGGTGCACGCCAGCGCGTCGCCCTAGTGGGCGGCCTGCGGGATCGATGCCCGCGACAGCCGGCGCCGGAACACCCAGTAGGTCCAGCCTTGGTAGGCAAGCACCAGCGGGAGGGTGAACACTGCGACCCAGGTCATCAGTTCCAGTGTCTTCTGCGAGCTCGCCGCACCCTCGATGGACATCGAGAGTGCCGGATCGATGCTCGAGTGCATCAGGTTCGGGAACAGCGCCATGAAAATCGTCAGCAACGCAAACGCGATAGCGGCCGCGTTTGCCGCGAAGGCCCAGCCTTCCCGTCCGCGCACGTTCGCGAGCCAGCCACCGATCAGGGTGACTGCGGCCAGCGCCGCGCAGGTGACGATCAGCCACAGGCTATCGCTCTCCAGGTGCTGCAGGATCGTCCAGATCAGGAACGCCGCGCCGACAACAATCGTCACGACCCCAACCTTTGTCGCGAGCGCCCGGGCGCGATCACGCATGTCCCCCTCGGTCTTCAGCGCCACGAACACGAGCCCGTGGGTGAAGGTGATGAGCAGCATGGTGAGTCCGCCAAGCAGCGCGTACGGGTTGAGGAGCGTGAACAGTGTGCCCTCGTAGAGCCAGCCGCCGTTGTCCATCTTGGTGATGGGGAGCCCCTGCGCAAGGTTTGCGAATGCGACACCCCAGAGGAGCGGCGGCAAGACCGAGCCCCAGAAGATGAACTGGTCGAACCAGCGCGTCCAGTTCTTCCCCTTGCCCTGATGACGGTACTCGAAGGAGACACCGCGCAGGATCAGCGCAACGAGGATGAGCAGCAGCGCCAGGTAGAAGCCCGAGAACATCGTCGCGTACCACTCGGGGAATGCTGCGAACAGCGAGGCACCGGCCACGATCAGCCAGGTTTCGTTGAGATCCCAGACCGGCCCGATCGTGTTGATCAGGAGCCTGCGGTCGGTGTTGTCCTTCCCGAGGAACGGGAGGGACATACCCACGCCGAAGTCGAAGCCGTCGAGTACGAAGTACCCGATGAGCATGACCCCGACGATGAGGAACCAGAGTGTGGTGAGTTCCATATTCGTGTTCCTCCTAGTAGACCGTCGCCAGCGACTGCTGGTCGGGTTCGCCGTCGGCGGTCTTCTCGAGCTCCGGCGGCCCCTCCTTCGCCGCCTTGGTGATGAGCTTGAACTCAACAACCGCGAGGGCCCCGTACACGATCGTGAAGACGATCAGAGAGATCAGTACCGCCCAGGCCGGGACACCGGGCGACACTCCCTGTTCGGTGGTCATCACCCCGAACACGATCCACGGCTGGCGACCCATCTCGGTGAAGATCCAGCCCACGAGGGACGCAAGCATCGGGAGCGGTGCCGACCAGATGGCAACCTTCCACACCCATGCGGGGAGCTGCGTGTTCTTGCGCGTGATCCAGAGGCCCACGGCCGACACAAGTGCGGCGATGCCGCCCAGTGCGATCATCCAGCGGAACGCCCAGTAGGTGACCCAGATAATCGGCGCGAACTGGCCATCACTCGGGCAGGTCAGGAGTGCATCGCCGCCGCCGCAGTACATGGCCGTGTAGTCCGCCTGCAGGTTGCGGATGCCCTCGACTTCACCGTCAAAGGTGCCGGTGGAGAGGAAGGACAGCAGGTACGGCACACGCACCGAGAAGATCTCGTGCGCGCCATCGGGCGTCCCCAGGCTGAAGAGCGAGAAGGATGCGTCTTTGCCCGCGGCGGTTTCATACAGCGCCTCTGCCGCGGCCATCTTCATCGGCTGCGTCTCAGTCATGACCAGGCCGAGCGAGTGGCCGGTGAGGCCCACACCCATGAAGCCCAGGATGTTGGTCCAGGCGCCGAAGCGGAGCGCGGTGCGCATCTCGTCGACAAACTGGTTGCGCTTCAGGTGCCAGGCCGCGACGGCGACCATCACGGTGCCCGCGAACATCAGCGCCGCGAAGATCGTGTGCGGGAACTGCGTGACGGCAACCGGGTTGAGCAGCACGTCACCGATGTTCTCGAGCTCGGCGCGACCGCGTTCCTCGTTCAGCGAGTAGCCCACAGGGTTCTGCATGAAGGCGTTCGCTGCGAGGATGAAGTAGGCGGAGAGAACCGTTCCGATCCAGACAAACCAGATCGTCATCAGGTGAATCTTCTTGGGCAACTTGTCCCAGCCGAAGATCCACAGACCGATGAATGTCGCCTCGAAGAAGAAGGCGATCAGACCTTCCATCGCGAGCGGTGCCCCAAAGATATCGCCGACAAAGCGCGAGTAGTTGGACCAGTTCATCCCGAACTGGAACTCCTGCACAATGCCCGTCACGACGCCCATCGCGAAGTTGATGAGGAAAATCTTGCCGAAGAGGCGCGTCAGCTTCAGGTACTTCACCTTGCCGGTGCGCACCCAGACTGTCTGCAGGATCGCGACAAGCAGGCTGAGCCCGATCGTGAGCGGCACGAAGATGAAGTGGTACAGCGTAGTTAAGCCGAATTGCCAGCGGGCCAGCGTTACGGCGTCGAGAAGTTCGTTCATGTATCGCTCCTGAACGACAGAGTGCGCACCCCACACGGAGGGGACACTCCCGTAGTGAGATCCGCCACGAGATATCATTCTCGCCGGAGCTACCGGTCGGCGACCGATTACCGCCAGACTAGCAATATCTGTGAATTTCCTGCGAATGAATTTTGACGTCAAACAACTTTTCTCTTCACGTCGAGAAAGTTTGTCCGCGGGAGGGCGTGACGCGCCCCCAGGAGGTGGTTTTCCGCACGAACTGCGCACGCTGCGACCGTCAGGAACTCCACGGATTCGATGGGCGAGCGATCACTACACTGTGTGCCATGACAGAGCTGCTCGACACTCTGATCGCGGCGCTGCGCGATCTCGACCCGACGCTGCGTATTCTCGTCGCCGGTATCGGGATCATGCTCGAGACCTCGGTGTTTGTCGGCCTTGTCGTGCCAGGCGACACGATCGCAATCGTTGCGGCGATCGGGACCGAGACGCCCGCGCAATACGGCTGGCTTGTGTTCGCGCTCGTGTGTGGGGCGATCGCGGGCGAGAGCATCGGTTTCGCGCTGGGCCGCTGGGTCGGCCCGAGGCTGCGCGGAAGCCGTCTCGGGCAACGTCTCGGCGAGCGCAACTGGCGCCTCGCCGACCACTATCTCGGAGAGCGAGGCGGCCTCGCAGTGTTCCTCTCCCGGTTCCTGCCCGTCCTGCACTCGCTCATTCCGCTCACCGCGGGCATGGCAGGGATGTCCTACCGACGGTTTCTCGCGTGGACCGCGTCGGCCAGCGTGGTGTGGTCGTTCATCGTGGTGTCTCTCGGCGCAAGCGCGGCGGCGGGATATGACCAGCTTGCGGGGAAAGTGAAGGGAGCTGGCTTCATCTTTGTGGGTGCCGCGCTCTTGATCGTGCTTGTCCTCTGGGCGCTGAAACGTGCCTTCATGCACCGAGAGCGCGCGCATATGCAACTCGAATCGGATGCGACGGACTCAGCACCGGGTCGGGGCGACGCCCTAGACTAGTCGGGTGACTGCCCCCGACCAGCCCGACGCCCGCCCCCGCTTTGCGGCGCGACTCGAGGACTGGATCCACGTACGCCGTTCTCGCCGCGCCATTTCGCGGGGCAAGGTCCCGTCCGTCATCCCCTACATCGGTTACGGCGGCACCGACTGGGTCCGTGTACTGGGCCGGGTCTTGTACCTGAAGCCTGAGACCCGCGAGCACACACGGTTCCGCCCCGACGTCGCTCAGGTGTCCCGTGTGCGAGGCTGGCGTACCTTCACCAGCCTCTCGGTCCCCCACCAGCCCGTCCGTGTCCACATCGATGGAACGTTTGTCGCGGAGGTCACGGCTGATCGGGGCGGGGTGATCGATTCGATTATTCCCGTGACTCTCACCCCCGGCTGGCACACTGTCACCCTTCGCGCCGGTGACAGCGAGGCGGCCGACGCTCCGGTAAACATCGTCGACCCGGCCGCAAAGTTTGGCGTGATTTCGGACGTGGACGACACGATCCTGATCACGGCCCTGCCGAAGCCCTTTGTCGCGGCGTGGAACAGTTTTGTGCTCGACGAGCACGCGCGTTCCGCCACTCCCGGAATGGCCGTCATGCTCGATCACCTGATCGCGCGACACCCTGGGTCCCCCGTTGTCTATCTCTCGACCGGGGCATGGAACGCCGCCCCGGCGCTCAGCCGCTTCCTGGCGCGGAATCTCTACCCGATGGGTCCGCTGCTTCTGACGGACTGGGGCCCCACGCACGACCGATGGTTCCGAAGCGGCACCGAGCACAAGCGCCGCGAGCTCAAGCGGCTCGCGGCTGAGTTCCCGGATGTGCGCTGGGTCCTGATCGGCGACGATGGCCAGCACGATGAATCGCTCTACCACGAGTTCGCGACCGCTCACCCGGAGAACGTTGCCGCGGTTGCGATCCGGCAGCTCTCGGTTGGCGAAGCGGTGCTCGCGGGCGGGCGTTCAAAGGCGCGACTCAACCGCAGCACAAGCGGCGTGCCCTGGGTCTATGGCCCTGACGGCGCGAAGCTGCGGGAGGAGCTGCGAAAGCTCGGTGTCCTGTGACGGGTCCGGTCACGCATCCGTGGCGACGATTTGAGCGGGATCTCACCGGCCGATTCACGGTCAGGGTGCGCCCATCGTGGTTCCAACTCGCGAAGGGTGCGGCGGCGGCGATCCTGACCTGGTTCGTCTGCCTGCTGATCTTTCCAGAGCAGCTTCCGATATTCGGGGCGATTGCGGCCCTGATCGTGATGCAGGACAACGTCGACCAGTCCCTCACCCGCGGGATCGAGCGCGTCGTGGGCGTCTTCGTCGGGATTTCGGTCGCGCTCGGCGCAGGGGCGCTCTTCGGGCCGCAATCCTGGCTGTTTATCGCCGCAATTTGCGTGGCCATGTCGGTCGGCTGGCTGCTGCGCATGAGCCCGTCATCCACGAACCAGATCGCGATCACCGCGCTCCTGATGATCGCGCTCGGCGGTATTGAGCTCGACTATGGGGCAGAGCGGCTCATTGAAACGGCGATTGGCGCAACGATTGGCGTGGCCCTCAACGCCCTGGTTGTGGCACCGGTCCGCACCTCTTCGGTGAACGAGGCGATCATCGAACTCACCGACCACACCTCGCGGGTGTTGCTCCGGATCGCAGACGCACTCGATGCGCCGCGGGATCGCGCATGGCTCGCGGACATGCTTGCCGACGCTCGCACACTGCAGGCCGAACGCGGGCGCGTACATGACCTGCTCCGTCAGGCTCGAGAGAGCCTGCGTTTCAATCCACGCAGCCGGCGCTACAGGGAGGGGCTCGCCGAGGACGACGAACTGTTCCAGCGGCTGCAACGCATCGTGACCCAGGTCATTGGCATGGCGCGCGCGCTCGCAGACCTCTACGATCCGGAACTCGTCACCGATCCCTCGGTCATCGGGATGGTGGAGGAAATGCGCCGGGCCGCGCACGATCTTGAGCGTTTGGGGCACATCTCCTCGGATCTGCCCGGACCCGTGGAGCCGCCCGCACTGACCCAGCCGTACACGATTCCCCAGCCGCATCCGGAGCACTGGGTGCTCATTGGCTCACTCATGGAAGACCTCCGTCGGGTGCGCGGACGCATCACTGGCGAACTCGACTAGCCGAACAACGCGAAGCGGCGGACGGGGCCAAAGCCCCGCCCGCCGCGGTTCCGCGCCGTGCCGACTCGCGGCGCGGCCAGGCAGGTTACGCCTGGAGGGCTGCCTGCACGTCGATCGAGATCGTCACGTCCGAGCCGAGCAGCAGTCCACCCTTTTCGAGCGGCGCGTTCCAGGTGAGGCCGAAGTCCTCGCGCTTCACGACTGCGGTGGCGGTGAAGCCAGCCTTGTAGTTGCCGTAGGGGTCCTCGCCGAAGCCGCCGAACTCGAAGTTGAAGCTGACGGGCTTCGTGATGCCGCGCATTGTCAGCTCACCGTCAACGATGAAGTTGCCCTTCTCCTCGCGTGCACCCGTCGAGGAGAACGTGAGCTGCGGGAACTCGTCTGCAGCGAAGAAGTCACCCGTGCGGAGGTGCTCGTCGCGGTTCTTCTCGTTCGTGGTGACGGAGGCCACCTCGGCGGTCGCCTGCACGGAGCTCTCGAGCGGGTTTTCCCCGGTGACAAACGTCGCGTCGAAGTTCTCGAACTTGCCCTTCACCTTGCTGATTGCGAGGTGGCGGACGGAGAAGCCGACCTCGGAGTGGGTCGGGTCGATGGTCCAGGTGCCTGCACGGTAGCCGGGGATCTGCTCAGCGGTGATCGTCATGGTGTTGCCTTTCATTCAGTACGTCGGTCTGAAGGGTGCAACAGATACATGCAAGTGGATATTCCTGAGCTTGTGAAATTTCTTTCCTGGCGTGTCGCCGTGGCCGCTCAGCACGACCCCGGACTCGCGAGCTTCTTGGGGCCACGGAACCCAAGGATGCGGGCCGCGCATGACTCCAGGGCCGTACCCGAACACCGGGCCCCGCTGAGAACTCAATCTGGCACCCTGTACAAGCCCGAAATGCGCGAAACTGCGGTCTCGACGGGTGGGCGGAAAGAGGAAAGAGGAAAGAGGAAAGAGGAAAGAGGAAAGAGGAAAGAGGAAAG
>NZ_FUID01000092.1 GCF_900163635.1 Leucobacter sp. 7(1)
TCCGAATTAGGCGATCCATGAACGTGGGGGAGGCTGCGCTGCTGAGCTCGTCGGGTGCCCCGCGACTGAAGAATCCCGAAAGTTCGAATGCGGGGCTGGCAGTCGGTGCGGAGTATTTGCGAGGAATGTGAGCTTGGCTTCGTGGAGGACCTGGCCGCGGAGGCAGAGACACGTGACCGACTGGCTGGAGGTCTTCACCTTCCCTCACCTATTTGTAGATGCGCGGCTTGCCTAGGCGCTGCCTCCATTGGGATGTTGTTGCACCTACTCTGGTGTTGAAGTTACCTAGGGCGACGACAAACGTGCTGGAATACGAAGTGCAGTCGGTGCGGACGGGTCTTCCGTGCCGGCTGCACTTCGCGAGTGCTGCAACTCCGAACTCCTCGCGCGAGGCGATCCGGTCACAGCACGCGTATGCAGGGTCGACACTGCGGTGCGAGCGGGGGCCGAGCCGATGCTTCGGCCGGCCCCCTCCGCGCTAGTGCGAGGCGAGGTAGCTTGCGAGTTCTTTGCGATTCGTCTTCCCAGTTTTTCGGAGCGCTCCCGCAATGTGGTTCTCAACGGTCCTTCGGCTGATCCCCAGTCGGGCAGCAATCGCGGGATTGCTGAGCTGCCCAGCGAGGAGTCCGATTTCGTGTTCGCGCTGCGTCACAGTTTCGCCTGGGCTCGGGGCACGGAGTGCGGGGATCGCTCCCTCGTCGTGGGACGGTCCAAAGTACTCACGAGTGAGTTCGAGCAGTGCAGCTGAACGCGCATCGTCTCCTGCCGCTTTCGCGTGACGTGAGGCTGATCCCAATAGCCTCACGATCAAATCCTGGTCGTCCCCGACGTGCACCGTGCGACTCCACTCGGCGAGAGGACCCAAATCCGTGGACTTGAGAAGCGAACTCAGCTCTGTCGCATTGCGAAACACTGGAAGGTCTACTCTGTGGGCAGCGCGTGCAAGTGCTCCGGCCGTGCGCGGTCCCCAACTGATGGTGAGTGCGCTGAGGCCAGTCTGAATCGCCCCAACAATATAGCCCTTGTCGAGCCGCGCATCCACAGCCTGAGACATGTCACGGTCGAACTTTTCTGAGTCCGCCCCAGAATCAACGATCGCGTTGGGGAAGTCCAGGCCCATACCCAGCAGCGGGCCGACAATGGGCGCAACCGTCGCAGCTTCGAGGAGCATGTCTTCTCGATTCTGCTCCCGTCCCGCGAAATGCGCGTCCATTGCCCCCATGACGAACATCGCGCTGTACACCGATCCAAACGCGAGATGTGGTCGCCCGATCACTGTGGTTTCAAGGATCAGACGACGTGTGAGCTCGACATTGCCGAGGTGCTGGGACGCGAGTGCTGCGACGTAGGAGAGCGCCGTAAACGAGGTTCGATCGAAGCGCTGAGTCGCTTGCTCCCGGTATCGAAGTGCAAGCTCAATTGACTTGGAGACTGCCCCGTTGAGATACGCCAGAGCTGCTTCGATGAACTCCCGCTGCCATGCGAACTGGGGGAATAGATCGCCGGAGCGCAGCTCCTCTTCTGCAGTTGAGATATCACCGGAGAGCACCGCGAGCAGTAGTCGGGTGAGGTGAATCGTCCCAGAGGGGGGCGTTTGCTGCTCGGGATAGCCCGACGGCATCGCCTCACCACGGAAGACAAGTAGGGCCGGAAGTAGCGCCTGTGCCGGAACTAGAGCATGGGGAGTGGCGCGCTCGACTTCGGCGAGACGGTTTCTCGCCTGCTCAGGATCGTTCATTTCGAATACGAGCCACTGAATGTACTGAAAGAGTAATCGAAAGTCGCTCTCCACGGGGTCGAGGATGAGCGTCGGCGTCTCAAGAAAGACGCGCCGCACGGTTTGCCGTTCCTCATCGTTACCAAGCGCGATCAGGAGATATCTCAGTGCGTTCTCGGGTGTTGCGGCGATTCCCCAGGCCCGACGTGCCTGCTCGGTTTCCCGAGTATCATGCTCCGCAAAGCTTCGTGCAAGCTGCGTGAGTTCCGTCCCGGCTCCCGCTATGGATGCGCCTGGATACTGCTCGTCGAGCTGGCTTGGCCGTACTGCGGGGCGAGTGCTCTCGGGGGAGTGGCTCTCCATTTGGAAACGGGTGCCAACAATTGGAGGCCAAGCCTGCAAGCGATTCGAGGTGGCAGCTCCTACCGGCGAAACGAATCCATGCTGGATCCCTTCACGCACTCGTGTGCGTCCGAACCGTTCGTGCATTTGGTCTGAATCTGTTGGACCTGTCTCCGCGAGCCAGGTCACCATCTCAGCCATTGAGTCGCTCAATTCCGCGAGCATGCTGTCTATCAAGATCGTGATGCTCGGACTCCAGAGCGATGCGGCGCGTGCTCGCCAGACCCCATGGACCTGCTCGAGGAGTCCTTCCGAGCGCGCACTGTCAGCAAGCGCAGTGAGTAGTCCGGCGATTCCGCCTGATTTGCCGTAAAAACGGGCCGTCAGATGTGGATCGATCGCGCCGCCGAGTACTTCATGCAGTAACGCCCCTGTCGTGGGGAGATCCAGATCGGGAACGCGTACCAGCGACTCCGGCCAGACCGCAGGCAAGTCCTCCTCGCAAGTGCGGCCTGCGACGGCGGATACCACGAGACGCAGCTTGAGCCTTTGCCGCACCGCTGCGATCACATGCAGGGAAAATGTGTCGAGGAGATGGGGATCATCAACTGTCAGGACCCAATTCGGGCCGAGAGCACCTGCGAGCGCTTCGACTGCAGAAAACGTGTCACGGGACTTGAGGCTAAACCCAAGGTCCGCGCGTATCTGCTCCAAGCCGTAGCCCGGGGTCGCTTGCGCTGCGAGGTCACCCCGGACTCCGGTCACTGGAACCGCCACAGATTCAAGCAATGAGGTAACCGTGCCGAGAAGGGTGCTTCTACCGCTGAGTCGCCTGCCTACGAATCGAACGCTTGAGCCACGCTGAATCAGCTCGAAGGCCTTCTGGCTCTCGGCCTCAAATACGAACATCCCAGCTCCTAACCTGGCGGGTGCAACGCACATCGTCGGTGCTAGCCAGAGGTGATCCGTATGGCGATCCTCTATGTAGCTGGCTAGCTCCAGGTAGAAATCGCCGTGTACGGGGAAAATCTGGTTGCCCGAAGTGGGATGACCCCAGCGGTCTGCCTGTGTCTGAGATTGTAGAACACCTCGACTCACTCAGAGGGCGCTTCGTGAGCTGGGTGGGGGTGTTCTGCTGCACCTGCACGAATGGCTTGCATCCACTCCGAAAAGTGGGCCAGGCCGGTCATCGCGCGTCTTGTCGGGCCTGGGTCTGTTGCGGAACCGAGCGTGTGGTCCCGGGGCCCGGAAGAAAAGCAGCGGCGCTAAGGTCCACACTAGGCAAAACCGTCCAAGAGCGCTAACATCGCTTTTGGGCGATGAAGGAGTAGTGCGGCGATGACGCACTCCGAGCAAGGAGCAGTGGAATTGGGATTCGGACATAACCATGATCACGCGGCCCCGACCGCGGTACCAGCCGGGCAGGGTTCCGGGCAGAGCACAGTGCAAACGGCGACTGGGGCGCACCGCCGCCGACTCGGCATTGTGCTCGCAATCTACGCGACAATCATCGTCGCGCAGGGCGTGGGTGCCGCTGTGACAAACAGTCTCGCGCTGATGGCCGAGGCCCTGCACATGGCTGTCGATGCGAGCGGGATTCTGATCGCGCTCATCGCCACATTCCTCGCCACCCGCCGGGCCAACACGAAACGCAGCTACGGCATGATGCGCGCCGAGATCGTTGCGGTACTCATCAACTGCTTACTGCTCTTCGGACTGGGCGGCTACATCCTCTTCGAGGCCGTCGAGCGTTGGTTCAATCCGTCCGATGTAGCGGGCGGTGGCGTGATCATTTTTGCCATCGTCGGACTGATCGGTGCGGGTACCTCACTCGCGCTGCTGAGCCGCGGTGCGAAGGAAAGCCTCAACGTGAAGGCCGCCTTCCTTGAGGTCATGAGTGACGGGATTGGCGCGGCGGCTATCATCATCTCCGGCATCCTGAACCTCGCCTTTGGGTGGAACCAGGGGGACGCGATCGCGGCAGCCGCGATCGGCGTCATCATCCTTCCGCGCGCCTTCATGCTGCTGAAGCAAGCGATCAACCTGATCATGCAGGGTGTGCCTGCCGGGATTGAGTTGACCGAGGTGCAGCGTGAAATCGAAGACACCCCGGGGGTACAGGACCTGCACAGCCTGCACGTTTGGGGTCTGACGAGCGGCGTGACGGTCCTCTCTGCGCATGTGGTGCCGGATCCCGCTGTCTCTGAAGCGGGGGAGGACGGGCGCACGCTCGACGCACTGACAACGAGCATGCGCGAGAAATTCGGGATCGAACACTGCACGTTCCAATTCGAGTCGCCCGAGCACCTTGCTCATGAGGGTGCTATGCACCGTGACCTGGCTGGGCTGACGTCGGCACCATCGGTGAGCGGCGGGATGCACGTGGGCCATAGTCACTAGTGCGAACGGGGCGGCACGGTCTGTGTCGCCCCGTTGTGAGGGTGCGTGCAGCGTAGTATCGGAATATGACGATGAACGCGGAGTCGGACGCTCGACCGGAGCGTGAACGCTCGGAACAGGTGTCCGCGCTCACTCCTGCGGCGCACCTCTTTCAGAGTTTCAGTGATCCCTCTCGGCTCGTGATCCTGCAGCACCTGCAGCTTGGCGAACACCGCGTCGTAGATCTGACCCAGCACCTGGGGCTCTCTCAGAGCACGGTGTCGAAACATCTGGCTTCGCTCAAAGACGCGGGTCTCGTGAGTTCGCGTCCCGAGGGCCGAGCCTCCGTATACTCACTGCGGCACACGGAGCAGCTGCTTGGCCTGTTCGCCGCGGCTGAACGGCTGCTCGAACTCACGGGCGACATCGTGCAGTTGTGCCCCGTACACGGCACGGCGGTTGTCTCGAGTGCCGACCAAGACTAGGGCCATGTGCGAACTGCCCCGCGCCGTGCGGGCACCCGCCGCACCACTACACTGTGCTGGTGACGTTCGCGCTCTGGATCTCTCTGCTCACCGCAACTGTTGTCATTAGCCTGACCCCGGGCGCCGGGGCGATCAATACCATGGCGAACTCGCTCACGGTCGGGTGGCGGCGCTCGTTCTGGGGTGTCGTGGGCCAGCAGCTCGCGCTCCTTGTGCACATCCTGATCGTTGCCGCCGGTGTTGGTGTGCTGGTTGCGCAGACCCCACTGCTGTTCAACGCGATCCGCTGGTTGGGGGCGGCGTATCTTGTGTACCTGGGCGTGCGGATGATCCTGAGCAGGCCTACTCCCGAGCAAGAGGCCCAAGACACCACCGAGACGGGGGTGTGGGAGTTGCTGCGGCGGGGGTTCTGGGTCAACCTGTTGAACCCGAAAGCTATCGTCTTCTTCCTCGCGTTCCTGCCGCAGTTCATCCGGCCCGCAGAGCCGTTGCTGCCGCAGTATCTGGTCCTTATCGCGACGGTGATGGGTGTGGACATTGTCGTGATGTGGGGGTTCTTCGCCACGGCGGCGAAACCGTTCCGGCGCTTTGCGGCGACGGTCCGCGGGCAGCGGACGCTGAACACAATCTTTGGAGTCCTATTCATCGCGGTGGCGGGGCTACTCTTGTTGCTCCACTGACGATCGAGTTCGTCTGGCGGCAGCACTCTTGTGCGCTCCGAAGAGCGTGACTGCGCCGAGCGCTCCGAGGATGATGACCAAGGCGATTGTCGATGCCGGGGACTCCGCACCCGTCCGGGCAAGCGGCGCAGTAGCGCCCGCGCGAGGGGAGACGATCGCATTCTCAGCGCCTGGGCGAGGTCCAGGCGGGGTACCCGGGGGTGCTGGTGGGTGAGTCGGCGGGGTGATCGTGGGAATCACCCTGGCCGGGGTGGCAAAGGTGGCGACCCCGGAGGCGGGATCGAGCAGCGCGTTTCCCTCGCGGACAGTTGCTTCTGCCGAGAACTGTTTGCCACGGACAGTGTCCGTGGCAAAGCTGGGCACCGTGAGCGCGAGCGACTGGGGGTGCTCACCGGCAGGAACCTCGAGGGTGAGGATCTGCGGAGCGTAGTGGGTGCCCTCAGTGGCGGTGCCAGGTGCCGTGGCGACCTCGATCGTGGCGGGAACTTCCCCGGCCGAGAGCACCGTCACTGGGAACACTGCGGCCTCTCCCGCGCGGACCTTTCCGGCGTCCCCCACTGCCACACGGGGGAGCTGAAGCTCGACCGCGCCAATGTCGGCGGTGACGCCCGGGCCGCGGGGGAGGCCGCGCTGATCTTGGGTGAGTGGCGACGGCACGGCAGCGTTCAGAAGCGGTGAGCTGCTGGCGGGCATCCGGACACGCTGTGCTGCGGAATCGTGTGTGCCGAGCGGCCCCAATCGCATGTCTGACTCAGGAAGCACCATGCCCTCGATGCCTTCCGGCAGCTGCGTCGTCGCGGCGTTTCCGGTCCCGGTCACCGTGGACGGTCCCCAGCTGGTCGCCACCGGGGCCACACCGTCAGGCGCGATGAGGGCCGAGTTCGTGATCTCACCGGGCCCATCGAACTTGAGGATACCTTCTACGGTGACATGGTTCATTGCGACAGAGGCGTTCCCGATCGCCAGGACGGGCTCGCTGGGCACGCCGACAAACGTTGCGTTTTCGAAGACATAACTCCATGATTCATCTGGCCCGTCAACCCACGATTGCATGCGACCCTGGATCGTGGAGTTCGTGACTTCGGCTACGACGGACCCGGGCAGTGCCGGTGTAACAGCCTGACCTCGCAGATGGAATGGAACAAGCGCTTCGACATCGAGCTCGGAGGCCGTGAGGATTGCCCCGCCGGCATGTTCTGTGGAGTCCGCTGTGACGTTCGCGACGAGGAAGTTTCCGTCGCCGGCAAATCTGAGTCGGGTGAGCTCGATTCCGGACCCCGAACCCCAAACGACTTCGGCGACGCTTATCCCGGTGTTGGTGACGTTGGCGAATGACGAATCACGCACGGCAATGGAATGCCGGTATGGGGTGTCGGGGCCACCGCCGTTGAGATCAAGCACTCGGTCGACGTTGTCAGCCGTGACTCGGGTAAGGGTCAGTGGGACGGCGAGGTCGCTGGTGTGAATGGCCGCTGCTGATCGAGTGATGCGCACATCGGTCCAAAGCAGCTCCGCCGCCGCATCGCCCCAACCGGTGTTCAAGTACAGAGGCTGATGGGCCGGGCCGCCATCGAAACTCACGCGTTCGAGACTGAGCGACCCCGCATCCTGCGTGAACGTCTCCCAGCTCGTGCTGTCGTCCCCCTCACGTTGGATCCCGGAGCTGTCGGGACCCGCGCCGGTGATCGTAAGATTCCCCGAGATAGGAACGGGGGCGCTGAGTTGGGCGGTCATGCCCGCGGGGATCACGATCGTCTCATCTGCCGGTGTCTCATTTGCGGCCTCGATGAGCGCGCGGAGTGATCCGACACCGCTGTCTGCTGAGTTGGTGACCACCCACGCGGAGCCGTGCGCCGGGGCGCTGAGCAACGGAGTCGCCAGGAGCGCCGCGGCGCATCCCACGAGGGTGACCAGGGTTTGTCTCATCGGCAGAGCCTCCGTTGATGGGTCCCCGCCGCCAGGTTGCGTGCGGGCGTTGACACCGTCTCGGGTGCGGAAAAGATGCCGCGTTAATAATGAACGCGTGGGAGATAAATCCGGGAAATCTGAGCGCCAAGAACGGTGAGGTTGAGTGGAGGTGGATCGGTGGTGAGTGCGGTTCGGTGTGGCTCCCCGTGCCCAGCGAACCCTCCCCGGTCCCCGGTCCGGAGACAAAAGAATCCCCGGCCCGTCGACGCAACGACAGACCGGGGATTCGTGCAGTAGGCCCCGCCGGGCTCGAACCGGCGACCCGCGGATTAAAAGTCCGATGCTCTACCAACTGAGCTAGAGGCCCCTACCTCTCTAATCTATCGTGTTTTCCCGGGTGCTCGGTGCACACACCCACCGCGCGCCCGGCGTAGACTCGCTGCGTCTGGCGCACCGCGCGCTACACACCTCACACACGCAGGATATTCGACAGCCAGGAGATCAGTGACCCGAGAGTACATGCGCCCCGTACTACAGCCCGCGACCCAGTTCGACTGGGTGATCGGCGCTGATGAAGCGGGGACCGCGCACCGCGTTGCCCAGGAGACCTCCTGGGCGCTGCTGGACCGGGTGCGTGGTGGTGCGGACCCCGAAGTCGTGGAGCGTGTCGTGCGGCTCGCCTCGGGTGATGGCCTGCACGATGTCGCGGAGCTGTGGGCCTCGCAGTCGGCGCACGCCCTCGCCGGGGTGCTTTGGCGGTTGTATCTGCTCCGGCGCGTCGTCGACGCGGACCCGGAGGGTGCGGCTGAGCAGTTTCGCCGCGGTGCAGCTGCCGCTGCGGCCACGATCGATCCCGTGGTTGCGGGTGCCGCGGACCCGGTGTCGCCAGAGGCCATTGGGGAATTGTGTGACACGATCCTGCGTGGCGTGTTCACGGGAGATCTCGGAGCGGCGTTGGATCGGGCCGCGAGCTACTGTCGGGTGATGGCGCTGGGAGCTGCCGACCTCGCGGACACCCGAGACGACCTTGACGACGTGCACGCCGCACAGCTCACGACGCGGGCGCTGCGCTACTCCACATTTGCGCACGAACTGCAGGGCGGGGCGCGCCGCTGGCGTGACGGTACGCTCGCGTGAAACGACTCGGGATCGCCTGTTTCGCGTGCCGCGCCCGGCTTGAACACACCGTGACCGCGAAAAGCGACTGAGGTACACTGGAGCTGCCGGGCCGCAGTAACCCCGGGCTCCAATTTTCGCCGCTTCGAGCGGCCTTCCGCCGAGAGGCGTTTCTGCGGCTCGGTATTTTTTCTGCCTGCGGAGCGGTACTGGGCTACCCGAAGCGCCCGGAGACGTAGTCTTCCGTCGCTTGGATCGACGGCGTCGAGAAGATCGTCGAGGTGTCGTCGTACTCGATGAGCTTGCCCGGCTTGCCGGTGCCAGCGATGTTGAAAAACGCGGTGCGATCCGAGACGCGCGATGCCTGCTGCATGTTGTGCGTCACGATCACGATCGTGTACTCGCGCTTGAGCTGGTCGATGAGGTCCTCGATGGCGAGCGTCGAGATTGGATCGAGGGCAGAGCAAGGCTCGTCCATGAGGAGCACCTCAGGGGAGACCGCGATGGCGCGGGCAATGCACAGGCGCTGCTGCTGGCCGCCAGAGAGGCCCGAACCGGGCTTGTCGAGGCGATCCTTGACCTCGTTCCAGAGGTTTGCGCCGGAGAGTGACTTCTCGACGAGATCGTCAGCGTCGCTCCTGGACATCTTGCGGTTATTGAGCTGCACGCCCGCGAGCACGTTTTCCCGGATCGACATCGTGGGGAACGGGTTGGGGCGCTGGAACACCATGCCCACCTGGCGACGCACGAGCACCGGGTCAACGCCCGCGCCGTACAGGTCTTCGCCGTCGAGCAGTACTTCGCCTTCGACGCGCGCACCGGGGATTGCCTCGTGCATGCGGTTCAGCGTCCGGAGGAAGGTGGACTTGCCGCAGCCCGACGGGCCGATGAAGGCGGTGACGCTGCGGGGCTCGATGTTCATCGTGACCCCCTCAACGGCGAGGAACTTCGAGTAGTAGACGTTGAGGTCGGAAACCTCGATGCGCTTCGACATACGGTGTGCTTTCCTTTGGCTGCGGGTCTGGGCGGCGCGTTAGCGGCCGAACTTGGGGGAGAACCACTTCGCGATAAGGCGGGCGAAGAGGTTGAGCGCCATGACGATGAGGATCAGGAGCAGCGCCGCGGCCCAGGCGCGCTCAAGGAACGCGAAGGCAGGGTTGCCCTGGTTGGCGAACTGCGTATACACGTACACGGGGAGGGACTGCATCCGGTCGGAGAACAGGTTGTAGTTCATCGACGCGGTGAATCCGGCAGTGATCAGCAGCGGCGCGGTTTCGCCGATCACGCGGGCGATCGAGAGCATGATGCCGGTGGTGATGCCCGCGATCGAGGTGGGGAGCACGATCTTTAAGATTGTGCGCCACTTCGGTACGCCGAGTGCATATGACGCTTCCCGGAGCTCATTCGGCACCAGGCGTAGCATTTCTTCGCTTGAGCGGACCACAACCGGGATCATGAGGACCGAGAGCGCGACGGCACCCACAATGCCCATGCGGACCCCGGGCCCGAAGAAGACCGCGAACAGCGCGAAGGCGAACAGACCGGCCACGATTGAGGGGATGCCGGTCATGACATCCACAAGGAAGGTGATGAGCTTCGCGAGCCGCCCGCGCCCGTACTCGACGAGGTAGATGGAAGTCATCAGGCCGAGCGGCACGGAGATCACCGTCGCGGCGAGCGTGATCATCAGAGTGCCGACCATCGCGTGCAGCGCGCCGCCGCCCTCACCGGTGACGTTGCGCATCGAAGAGCTGAAGAACTCCATGTCGAAGCGGGCGATGCCGTTGCTGACGACGGTGATGCCGACGGAGATGAGCGGCACCATCGCGAGGAGGAAAGCGCCGGTGACAAGCGCGGTGATGCAGCGGTCGATGGCCTGACGGCGGCCCTCGACAAAGCCGGAGAGCAGCGAGATGACAAGCACGTAGGCGATTGCGCCGACGAGGATCGCGCCTACGAGAGAGAACTCGCTCCCGTTTGCCGCGGCGAGCAGGGCAAACAGCGCGAAGGCGCCCACGAGGCTCGCCCCGAGTGTGATCCACGGGGTGCTGCGCGACAGCCGGTTGCCGGCGAGGGCGGATCCGGCGTGGACGGGACGGACGGTGAGTGCCACGGGTGTGCTCCTAGGTGCGTCAGTCTGCAGCATTAGTTGGCCGCCGAGAACTCAGCGCGGCGGCTAATGATCCACCGGGCGAGGGCGTTCACCAGGAAGGTGACGACAAAGAGGATGAGGCCTGTCGCGATCAGCACGTTGATGTTCTCCCCGTAGGCCTCGGGGAACGCGAGCGCGATATTTGCGGCGATCGTGGAGGGGTTCTCGGAGGTCAGAAGACGGAAGCTCACGACGCCGGTTGCCGAGAGTACCATCGCGACGGCCATGGTCTCGCCAAGGGCGCGGCCGAGGCCGAGCATTGCGGCGGAGATGATGCCCGGGCGACCGAATGGCAGCACCGCGAGCCGAATCATCTCCCAGCGGGTCGCGCCGAGCGCGAGGGCTGCCTCCTTGTGCAACACGGGGGCCTGCAGGAAGATCTCGCGGCAGATCGCGGTCATGATCGGGAGGATCATCACCGCGAGCACCAGCGCAGCAGTCAGGATCGTGCGACCGGTGCCGGTGACAACGCCGCCGAAGAGCGGGATCCACCCGAGGTGTTCGTTCAACCACGCGTAGATGGGCTGAGCGGCCGGAGCGAGCACGCCGATGCCCCAGAGACCGAATACGACGCTGGGCACTGCTGCGAGAAGATCCACGATGTAGCCCAGCAGCTGTGCAAGCTGGCGGGGCGCGTAGTGCGAAATGAACAGGGCGATACCGATTGCGAGCGGAAGCGCGAGGGCGAGGGCGAGGGCGGCAGCCCACACCGTGCCGAAGACGAGGGGGCCGACGTAGGCCCAGAAGTTGCTGCTGAGCAGCGATGCGCTGTCCTCAGTCGCCACGAAGGCGGGGAGGCTGCGCACGATCAGGAAGATCGCGACGGCGGCGAGTGTCACGAGGATCATGCTGCCGGCGAAAACCGCGGACCGCGAGAAGACGCGATCTCCGCGGCTCAGGACCGGCTTGGAAGGTGCAGAGGCGACAGACACTCAGGCTCCTGGTTCGTGGCGGGTAATTGTGGGCGCTGGCCGTGCGGTGGGTGCTGCGTTGGCCGCACCCACCGCAGCGGGACTAGCTAATGGCGTCGATCGCGGGCTGGACCTTCGCGCGGAGCTCCGCGGAGATCGGAGCGGAGCCTGCGGCGTCCGCGGCGATCTTCTGGCCGTCTTCGCTCACAATGTAGCTGAAGTACTCCTTGACGATCTCAGCGTTTGCCGGATCGGCGTACTCTTCGCAGCCGACGAGGTAGCTCACGAGCACGATCGGGTAGACGCCGTCGGCGCTGGAGGTGCGGTCGAGCTTGATCGCGAGATCGTGGTCGGTGCGTCCCTCTTCGAGGGGCGACGCGTCAACGATCGCTGCTGCGGCCTCGGGGGAGTACGCGACGTACTCGTCTCCGACCTTGATCTCGACGGTGCCGAGCTCGCCCGCACGCGAGGCGTCGGCGTAACCGATGGTGCCAACGCCGTTGCTGACGGCCTCGACCACGCCGGAGGTGCCCTGGGCACCCTCGCCACCGAACTCGGTCGGCCAGGACTCGATCGAACCGACGGTCCAGTCGCTCGGCGCTGCTGCGGCGAGGTAGTCCGTGAAGTTGCCGGTCGTGCCCGACTCATCGGAGCGGTGCACCGCGGTGATGTTCAGGTCGGGCAGCGTTGTGCCCGAGTTCTGGGCCGCAATTGCCGGGTCGTTCCACTTGGTGATCGAGCCCGAGAAGATCTTTGCGACGGTGGGGGCGTCAAGCTTCAGCGAATCGACACCGTCGACGTTGAAGATGAGCGCGATCGGGGAGATGTAGGCGGGGAACTCGACGATCCCGGTGTCCGCGGCGCAGCTCGCAAAGGGACCAGCGGTGATCTCTTCGGCCTTGAACGCGCGGTCCGAACCGGCGAAGGAACTCGCGCCCTCCTGGAAGGTTTCGCGGCCCGCACCCGAGCCGGTCGGGTCGTAGTTCACGGTGACGTCGGCGTTTGCGGTCTGGAAGCCTGCAACCCAAGCTTCCTGGGCCGAGCCCTGCGAGGAAGCGCCGGCGCCCACAAGCTCGCCCGAGAGCGAGGAAGAACTGCCGCTCTCTGCCGGTGCGGTGCTGCCCGACTCGTTTGCGGCGCAAGAGGTCAGCGTGAGCGCGGCGAGTCCGCCGATGGCCGCGACCTTGGTCAGTGCTGAGAGCTTCACGTGGGGTGGTCCAATCTGAGAGTGGAGGTGAGGTGGCCGTTCCTGGCCACACCACCACGCTAGGTGGACTGAGTGAAGCGCGGTCTGCCAGCGGGTGAACAGCGGGTGAACGAGAGGCGTCGGTGAGCCTGCGGCTTGGCGCGTGGCGGCACCTGCTCGTCACCCTGGGTTCAGCTGATCGTGCGTGCGGGAGACTCACGAGCCGGGCGGAGATTCACGAGAACCTCGGAGATTTTGCTTCGGATCCGGCACCTGGGCCGAGAATCTCCGGGGGAGTGAGTCTATGGCTGCCCGCCCTAGCTCCGGATGAGCTTGAGCGGGTAGCTTTCCACAGCGAGGATCCCGGCACCGGGGCGGGTGCGGGAGAAATGGAACACGCAAAACCCCGCGGGTGGAAGCCCCGCGGCCGCCGTGAGGTAGTCGCCGGGGAGGCTGCCAGTCGCGAGTACGAGTTCCCGGGCAAGGTCCGGCAGCACAGGCCGGTGGCTGCACACGATCGTGTTTTTCCCCCGCGTGATGATCTTGCCCATCAGGCGCCGGGTGGCCGTGAGGTCACCGGCATCCCAGAAGTCTTGGCTGAGCGCCTCAGACTCTCGCACACGCTTCCCGAGGTGATCTGCGAGGGGAGCCACTGTGTCCAGGCAACGCCGCGCCGTCGAGGAGTGAATCCGCCGTGGGCCAAACGCTTCGAGGATCGGGACGAGGGTCTGGGCCTGCCGAACCCCGTCGGCGGTGAGCTCGCGGAGGTGATCCTCGGGGGTATCTGTGCCGCGAGGCTCGGCCTTCGCGTGCCGCAGCAGAGTGACGGAAAAGGTATCGAGGAGCTCGTGTTGGGCAAGCCTGAGAAACACGTCGTACAGCTCGCGGTCGGCCTTATAGGTGAGGCGGCGGCGTGCCTCTTCGACGGGCACCCACTCCAGCGCCTGCACCTCATTGTTCGGGGTGAACGTGGAGGCGAGTGCAGCCGCACCGGTCACCTCGGCCGCCCAGTACTGCACGGTTTTCTCACGCCCGCCGGTGAGCGCGTAATGAATCGTGCCGAGCATCACGCCGAGGGATACCTGGAGCCCAGTCTCTTCGGCAGTTTCGCGCACGGCTGCCTGCGGCATACTCTCACCAGGATCGAGTTTGCCCTTGGGGAAAGACACATCGCGTTGCTTAGTGCGGTGGATCAGCAGCACGTGCAACTTTTCGCCGACCGGGGACGGGACTCGCCGCCAGCACACCGTGCCGGCGGCGAGGAGTTCGTTACTCACCGAGGACGCCGTGCCCTCGCCTGAGTCCGGTCCGTCATCACGAGGTCCTGGAGATCGGGGAGCAGCTCGCCCTCTTCACTGATGACCCGGCGCTGCCAGGTCCCGTCGGGCAGCATCCGCCACGATGACACATCGTCGCGGAAGGCGTACTCGAAGAAGCGGTCCACGCGGGCGAGATGCTCGCGGTCCGTGAGGCGCACAAGCACCTCGATGCGGCGATCGAGGTTGCGGTGCATGAGGTCGGCGCTGCCGATGAAGACATCGCGCTCCCCGCCGTTTGCGAACGCGTAGATACGGGAGTGCTCGAGGTAGCGCCCCAGCACGGAACGTACCTGGATGTTTTCGGATAGACCGGGCACGCCCGCGCGGATCGAGCAGATCCCGCGCACCCACACCTCAATGGGAACGCCAGCCTGGCTGGCGCGGTAGAGCGCGTCGATGATGGCTTCGTCGACCATCGAGTTGGCCTTCAGCTTGATCCCGCTGGGCTTGCCGGCTCGGGCCGCGTCGGCTTCGCGCTCAATCCGCTCGAGCAGCCCGCTCCGCAGCTGGAGCGGGGCCACGAGGAGACGGTCATAGTCGGTCTCGATTGCGTATCCGGACAACACGTTGAAGAGCTTCGTGACGTCGCGGCTGACCTCGGGGGACGAGGTGAACAGTCCGAAATCTTCATAGATTCGACTTGTTTTCGGATTGTAGTTGCCGGTTCCGATGTGGCAGTAGTGGGCGAGCCGCCCACCCTCCTCACGGATCACCTGCACGAGCTTGCAGTGGGTTTTGAGGCCCACGAGCCCGTAGACCACGTGCACGCCCGCCTGCTCAAGCTTGCGCGCCCAGGTGATATTCGCCTCTTCGTCGAATCGTGCCTTCACCTCGACGAGCGCCAGCACCTGCTTGCCCGCCTCGGCCGCCTTGATGAGGGCGGCGACGATGGGGCTGTCGCCCGAGGTGCGGTACAGCGTCTGCTTGATGGCCAGCACATCGGGGTCGGTGGCGGCCTGCTCAAGGAATGCCTGCACGCTCGTCGAGAACGACTCGTACGGGTGGTGCACCAGAACCTCGCGCTGCGCGATGGCCGCGAAGGTGTCCGGTGCCTCACTCGGACTATTCGTGCGGAACTGCGGGTGAGTAACCGGAATGTGCGGTTTGAACTTCAGGTCGGGGCGCGGGATTCGTGCGAACGCAAACAGGCCACTCAGATCGAGTGGCGCGGGCAGCGTGTAGACCTGCTCCTCGTCGATATCGAACTCGCGCACCAGGAGCTCAAGCGTCGCGGGATCCATATCGTCCGAGATCTCGAGGCGGATGGGCGGGCCGAAGCGGCGACGCAGCAACTCCTTTTCGAGGGCCTGAATCAGGTTCTCAGTCTCGTCCTCTTCGATCTCCATGTCCTCGTTGCGCGTCACCCGGAACACGTGGTGGTCCATGACCTCCATGCCGGGGAACAGGCCGTCGAGCTGGTTCGCGATGAGAGCTTCGAGCGGAATAAACCGGATGTGGTCCTCGTCCTCACGCCGATCTACGCGGACGTAGCGCGGGATCATCTGCGGCACCTTCAGGCGCGCAAATTCGATCTTCTCAGTGCGGGGATTGCGGACCCGGATCGAAAGGTTCAGGGCACGGCCGGAGATGTAGGGGAAGGGGTGCGCCGGATCGACCGCGAGCGGCATGAGTACCGGGTACACGCGCTGCTCGTAGTACTCCGTCAGCACCTCGCGGTCCGCGGCGTCGAGCTCTTCCCAGCCCACGATCTTGATGCCGGCCTCGCCGAGAGCGGGCTGCACCTGCTCCTGGAAACAGCGGGCGTGACGCAGTTGCAGCTCGTAGGCCGTGCGGTTGATGTCGGCGAGCACGTCGGTCGGTGCGCGGCCCACGTTTGTGGGGAGCGCGAGGCCAGTGACGATGCGGCGCTTCAGGCCCGCCACGCGGACCATAAAGAACTCGTCAAGGTTCGAAGCGAAGATCGCGAGGAAGTTCGACCGCTCGAGGAGCGGGACCGTCGGATCCTCCGCCAATTCGAGCACGCGCTGGTTGAACGCGAGCCAACTGAGCTCGCGGTCGATGTACCGATCCTCGGGAAGGGGTGCGAGGGCGGTGGCGGTGGCGGTGGCGGGCGTTTCTTCGCTCATGCGTTCATTCTTGCATCTGCGCTGTCCGCGGCACGCCTGGCCCACTGACGGCTGCGTGAATCAATGGTGAACCCCGCGGTTTCGTACAGTCGCACCGCGCGTTCGTTGTCACCATCGACATAGAGCGTCACAGAGCGTGGAGCGTGCTCAGCCAAGCGCGCGAGCGCCGCGTTCAAGAGGACGCGGCCGAGGCCCCGTCCGGCGTGGGCAGGATCCACGCCGACAGCGTACAGCTCCGTGTCGATGGTTTCCGCAGCCTGGTCTCGGACGGTTTTGATCCAGGCGGAGCCGAGGATGCTACCGTCTGCATCGCGGAGCATGAGGAGGTCTTGTGGGTCGAACCACGGTTCGTCGCGGATCAGCGCGAAGTCTGACTCGGTGATTCGCCCTTGCTCGGGGTGTGTGGCGAACGCGGCGGCGTTCACGCGCACCCAGTCGGCGGCGTCTCGTGCCGGTTCGAAGGAGGAGAGCGCCAGAGCCGGATCGGCGGCATGGAACTCGGGGGAAGGCTGCGGGAGCAGCGCCGGATCGAGCGCCATCCGGTACAGGGAACGCACGGGGACGAAGCGGGCGTGTGAGAGTATCGCCTCGGCTGCGGGGTTGTCACCGTGGGCCCACGCGAGCAACTGGACCGGGCTGGCGGCGCCCTCGGGGGCGGCTTCGTCGGCGCGGGAGGTGAGCGCGGTGAGGGCGGCGGATCCGACACCGCGGCCGCGCTCGTCTGGCCGGACGACGAGGTCAAGCTCGCCTTCGCCGACGATGCCTGCGGCCACGATGCGCTCAGCAACGGGGGACTCCGCGAAGAGGACGAGTTCACGCTGGCCCTGCGCTACCGCGAGGAGTGCCTGGTCGGAAACGGGGTCTCGGCCGTCTGCCGCGGCCGCATCGGCGATGAGCGCGCGTGCCGCGGTGAGCGCGGCATCGGGGGCGCCTGTGAGTTGGTGCAGGGTGATCATGCGATTGACTCCTCACTGTCGTCGGTCGAGCGGGCGCGGGCGAAGCCGTAACCGACGCCGCGCACGGTACTGATGAGCGCCTCATGGTCGCCGAGCTTGGCGCGCAGGCGTCGCACGTGGACGTCGACGGTCCGGGTCCCGCCGAAGTAATCGGTGCCCCATACCTCGCTGAGAAGCTGATCCCGAGTGAACACACGAGCCGGGTTTGCCGCGAGAAAATGCAGCAGTTCGAACTCTTTGTAGGTGAGATCGAGGGGGCGGCCGAAGAGCCGCGCGGTGAAGTTTGACTCGTCGATCACCACACCGGCGGAGTGCACGGCTGCGGGTGGCGCGGGGGAAACGGGCTGTTCCAACAGCCGCAGCCGCACCTCGATCTCTGCGGGGCTCGCCGTGGGGAGGATGAACTCGGCAATGCCCCATTCAGGAGTAAGCGCGGTGAGCGCGAGTTCTGGCAGGATCACGACGCGCGGGGTGTCGGATCCGCCGCTGAGATTCAGGCACGCGGCGCGGGCCCGGCGTGCATCCAGCGTGCCATCAATCAGGAGCGCGTCGAAGCGGGCGACAAGCGTGGTGGTCACCGGGAGTGACAACGGTGATGTTCGGATTTCATGCGGCAGAAGGTCGAGCCCAGGCAAAGATTCGGCTGGGTCCCTGTCTGTGAGGCAGAGCAGCTCCATCGCCGTGCTCCCTTCCTCGTTCCGTAGCGCAGAATACCAGTGTAGGGCGTGGACTCCGTGCGAGCCGAGCGGGAGGTGTGCCCTGATCAGGCCGCGTATGGGAGGATGGCCCCGTGACCGACGAGAAGCCCGAAACCGCCCCAGAGATGCCTGACGTGCACTCCTGGCACGTCCCGCGTCTCATCATTGCGTGGGCAGTTGCCGCGGTGATCGGGGTACTGGTGACGCTCTTCGTGCCGTCCGAGGAGCGTTTCTCCTGGCTTGCGTTTGCGGTCGGGGCGAGCACGCTTGTGACGTTTGGCCTGCAGCTCGGAACCGCACAGCGGGTCGGGTTTATTACCCGCGTGGCGTTTAGTGTCGCGGGCTCGGTCCTGGTGATCGCGGTCATCGACATCGCATGGACACTCTTCGGCTAGACTGGTGCCATGCTGCTTGCACTGGAACTTTTCTTCATCGGCCTCCTGGGCCTCGCGTCCCTGGCGATCGCTTGGGTCTCCGGCACCGTGATTTACAAGCTCTTCAAGGGCCAGCGGTAACCACGAGCTGGTTTTGTCCGTGGCTGCGGTGGTGTGATGACTGCGTTCGGTAGTCTTCCCGGGGCCGTGCTGGTTCCCGAATTTGGTGTGCCCGCTCATTATGGTGAGCCGCTCGCTGAACAGCGCGCCCTCGATGCGGGGGCCGCGATTGTCGATCTCTCGCATCGCGGCGTGGTGATCGTCGAGGGCGAGGACCGGCTGAGTTGGCTGCACTCGATGACAAGCCAGCGACTCACGGGGCTCCGGCCCGGAGAGAGCACTGAGACCCTGCTGCTCGACCCGAACGGCCGCATCGAACGCGCGATCCGCCTCGTCGACGACGGCGAACGTGCGTGGCTGCTTGTCGATGAAGGCTCTGCTGAGCCACTCGCGGCGTATCTCACCCGCATGCGGTTTGCGCTGCGAGTTGCGGTCCGCGATGCATCGGACGAGTACGCAGCCGTGCTCGCGTTTGCCGGGCCAGCGGCCGAGTTGCTCCGCGGATCTGATCCTGTTGCGGAATGGCGCGACCCGTGGGCGGGCGTGCTGCCCGGGGGGATCCAGTACCAACGCGGTGCCGAGCACGCAGGGGCTGAGTGGTCCGCCTCCCAGTTTGTGTTTCCGCGGCCCGCGCTTGCGGGCCTGGCTGAGCGCATTCGCTTGGGTGAGGTCCGCGCCGCCGGCACGCTCGCGCTCGACGCGTTGGAGGTGCGGGCGTGGCGCCCCACCCAGCACGCCGATGTCGATGATCGTTCGATCCCGCACGAGTTCGACTGGCTCCGCACCTCAGTGCATCTGACAAAGGGGTGCTACCGAGGGCAGGAGACTGTCGCGAAAGTGCACAACCTGGGGCACCCGCCTCGGCGCCTCGCGCTGCTCCACCTTGACGGCTCGGGCGGTTCGTTGCCCGTGCCGGGGGCGCTCGTGCACCTCGCCGGCGGCGCACAGGATCCCGCGGCCCGCCCGGTCGGCCGGGTCACTCGGTCCGCCCTGCACCACGAGTGGGGGGCGATTGCCCTTGTGTTGCTGAAGCGCTCGGTTCCCGAAGATGCGGAGCTTGAGGTGCGTGGCGGGGAGACGGGCGACGATCCGCACGCGGAGGTCACCGAGGTCCTCGCCGCGACGCAAGAGGTCATTGTGCCCGCGGATGCCGGAGCGGCGCGGGACGTGCCGCGCCTCAAGCGACTCTAACTGCGGCGCGTGGGGTGCTGTCGGCTGCCCAGCTTGAAGACTCAGCGCGCTAACGGGAGCTCTGCGGCCGCGAGGCGTGCCCCGATCATTCGTGAGGCGATGCTCCGCGGTGCCACGAGTTCCTGGGGCAGATTGTCGCCGATACTCCCTTCGGCACCGAGCCCTAGGGTCACGGCCTGGAACACGCCAAGTGCCAGCTGAGGCGCGAAATCAAGGGCGCTGTGCCCGTGCCTTCGGATCGGGATCAGATGAGGCTCCGGCACAAGCTCGGCGATTCGGGTGCTCTCGCTGCGCGGTGTTCGGAGGTCCCGGTCGCCGGAGAGCAGCACGGTGGGCCAGGTGAAACGGTCGAGCTGAGCGGACAACGGCACGCTTGGCGGCGTAAACGGTGAGAAGTCCGCCGCACTGTCCGCAAACTGGCCTGATTGAGTGAGCTGTGTGTGTGAGTCTTCCCGGCCATAGCCAAGCTCGCGGAACGCGATTTCGCCGACGAGGTCGAACTCCATCCGAAACGGCACAACCCGCGAAATCTCCCCGCGTCCCAGTGCCGCCGCCCAGCGGGTGAAGTTGCGCCCGCGGCCCGCTTCGCGGAGCGATAGGTACCGCGCAACGGCGGCGGGACCCACGAACTCATGCAGCAGTTGCAGCACAAAACCCAGGCCATCAACTCCGCCAGGATCCTGCGCCGTGACGTGCCGGACGCGCGTGGCGAGCGGTGCTGTTTCCGTCACGGCTCCCTCCCAGTAGTGTTCGTGCAGCGCGCGTTCGGCCGATACTCCGGAGTCCTCGTCGAGCATCGCTGAGTCGAGCACCATTGCCGACACCCGGTCGGGGTGACGCACCCCGAAGCGTTGCGCCACGTAGCTTCCGTACGACGATCCGGCGATCACTGCGCGGGAGACTCCTTCAGCGTCGAGCACCGCCGCCGCGTCGTCGACGGCCGCCGCGATCCGCATTGCGGAGCGGGGAAGATCGGTGCCGTCCGCGCGGGTCCGGGAGAGGCCCACGCCACGGTGCTCCACCATGATGAGGTCGAGACCCAAGCGGCTCGCCCGCCGCCGCAAGCCTGCGTAGGGTACGACCGACCCGAGTCCGGGGCCGCCGGGAAACACGAGGACCGGTGTCTGCGACGTGGGGCCGGTGCGCGTGTAGGCGAGACTGAAAAGGCCACCGTCGGGGAGTGCCCGGTGCACGGTGCGGACCTGGTGGGCCCGCCGCAGGCGTTCGGCCTGCTGGGGTCTGCTGGATGCGTCGGGAAGCTCGCCTGGCATGGTGCTCCTGTGTGAATCGGCCGCGACCTCGACGGGTGCGCGGGGATGATTCCCCCACGAGCGGTAGGCTACCAGCATGACGAACACGCTGATCTTGCTTCGCCACGGACAGAGCGAGTGGAACCAGAAAAACCTCTTCACAGGCTGGGTGGATGTGCGCCTCACCGAGCAGGGCCGCGGCGAGGCCGCGCGCGCGGGCGAGCAGCTCGCTGCTGCCGGGCTGCAGCCGGATGTGCTCCATACTTCGCTGTTGAGCCGTGCAATTCAGACGGCCAATCTCGCGCTCGATACCGCGGATCGCCTGTGGATCCCGGTGACCCGCTCGTGGCGTTTGAACGAACGTCACTACGGCGCGCTGCAGGGCCTGGACAAGGCTGAGACGCTCGCGAAGTACGGCGAGGAACAGTTCATGGAGTGGCGACGCTCGTTCGACACACCGCCGCCCGCGTTGGATGACGCGAGCGAGTGGTCCCAGGCGAACGACCCCCGCTACGACGGCATCGATGGCAACCGCCCGCAGACCGAGTGCCTCAAAGACGTGATTGACCGCCTGGTGCCGTATTGGGAGCAGTCGATCTTGCCTGATCTCAACTCGGGTAAGACTGTGCTCGTTACCGCGCACGGCAACTCGCTGCGCGCGCTCGTGAAGCACCTCGATGGGATCTCTGATGCGGACATCGCCGGAGTGAATATCCCCACGGGCATGCCGCTCGTGTACCAGATCAACGAGGACGGCACCCCCTCGGCACCTGGGGAGTACCTCGATCCTGAGGCTGCCGCGACCGCCGCCGCTGCAGTGGCAGCTCAGGGTAAGCACTAGCCCAGAGTCGCTATGGGTACACCTGTGGCCCCGCGGTGAACGTCACCACCGCGGGGCCACAGGTGTTTCTTGGCTCAGCGTTCCCAGGTCGGGTGAGCAAAGCTCCTGGATAGCGAACTCCTGGCGCGCGCATGGTGGCGCGGCTCAAACACTCGAGCGGACCGGAGCGCAGCGTGTGTGCGTCCGTGTCCGCTCGAACGGGAGTCGACGGGGGACGAGGGTTAGTCGTCGTCCTTCTCGTCGGCGTTGTACTTCTCTGCGTACTCGCCCCAGGGGTCTTCGCTCGAATGCTTCTCGGATTCAGATGCGAGCTCTCGCTCAAGCGCCGAGTAGTTCGTATCGGGGCTGAAATACTTCAGCTCCCGTGCGACCTTGGTGTGCTTTGCCTTCTGACGGCCGCGCCCCATGCGTGACCCCCTTACACAGTCGGGCCTCACGCAATATGCGCCGCGAGGCAGGTACCAATTTATAGACGTATGGTGCAGATTCTAGCATGACCGGCATGCGCGCTGGTCCGCCCGTTACGATGAGAGCATGACTCGTTCACCTCGACGCCCGCTCAGGATCGTGCTCTTTGTGCTGCTCGGGATCGCGGTGCTGGTGCTCGGAGGTGTAGTAGCGGTGCTGCTCCCGATCCTGACGCATCAGAGCGCCGGAGGCTCCGGCCAGGAGATCCCGGCAGGGACCGTGTCGCAAGTTTCAGCCACCGGTGAGGATGGCCGTACGCGGACCTTGAGTGTGGAAACCCCTGATGGGAAGCCAGCTGGCCTCAGCGCCGTCGCGCCCGGCGATACGCTGGTAGTGACGGGGGAAGGCTTTAATGCAGGGATCGGCATATACCTAGCCATTTGCGGGATCCCGGCGTCGGCAGACGAGAAACCTGGGCCCTGTTTGGGCGGTGTGCCCGAGGGGGCGGAAGCCGGGGACGCCGGGGCGCAAGCCGGATTGTCGAGTGCGTGGATCACAGACGCCTGGGCGTGGCGCGCGTTCGCGACCCAGGGCTATGCGGATGCTGAGCGCGGCACCTTCACCGCCACACTGACCGTGCCCGACCCCGTCGTGGACGGTTTCGACTGCCGCGAGAACCGCTGCGCACTTGCGACGCGCGCGGACCACACCGCGGGCAAGGATCGGGTGCAGGACATGCTGCTTCCGGTCGCGTTCGCTGAGTAGCTTCCCGTTCACAGAAGCCGAGACTCAATGACGAGGGTGCGTGTGTTGCGCGGGCGTGGCGATGAGTTGCAGTCGATCCGGGCAGGCGATCGCTGGGGGTTGGCGGCGATCTGGATCTCGGTGTTCGCCATTCTTGTGTTCTTCCCCGGCGCGTTCTCGCGTTGGGACATGCCAAAGATTTGTGTGTTTCTCATCGCGGTGGTGCTTGCCTGCGTTGCGTGGCCCGCGGGACGAGTGTCCCGAATTGTTGCGTCGCTGTGCCTCGCCGGAGCTGTGGTCTTGGGGGTTGCGGCGCTCCTTTCGGCGCAACCGCTCACGGCGCTCGGGGGTCGCTGGCCGCGCTCTGAGGGGCTCGTGCTCCTGCCAGTTGTCGCTGCAGCGATTTGGGCGGGCGCGCGGCTCCTCGGTCCAGCCGCGGGGCAGGTCCGGCATGGTGCCTGGACACGAAGTGTCTCGCTGGGGTCGTTGGTGCTCGGCTGTGTGAGTGTGCTTGAAGCGGTGGGTCTCCGTCCGATCGCGTCGGACCTTTCGCGCCCGGGTGCGCTGCTCGGGAACGCGACCGATCAGGGCCTCGTGGGGGCGGCGTTCGTGGCTGTGGTGCTGCCGGTAGTCGTGGACCGGATCGCGCGTGGTCGGGCACTGCGGACGTGGCTGTTCCCCGGCAGTGCGCTCCTCGCCGGGGTCGTGACGGTGGCCTGCTCTGGTTCGCGGGCGGGAATGCTCGCGCTCGGGGTGGGAGTGGTTGTTACCTGGTTGGGGTGGGCCGGTCCGCGGTGGCGGGGCTCGCGTTCGGAGCGTCTGCGAGGATTGTGGGCGGGGCTTGCGGTGCTGGGCATCGCCGGCGTTACTGTACTGACGACCCCGCTTGCCCGAGATCGGCTCCTGGGCGTGAGTAATCTGGCTGCCCAAACGGTGGCGGATCGCGGCTTGATCTGGCGCGAGACCCTTCAGCTGATCTTGGATGCGCCCTGGTGGGGTGTCGGACCCGCCGGGTACGCGGACGCGATCGCGGTGCGTCACGGACCCGAGTGGTTTGCGACGGTGACGCCCGGAACGGTACTCGAATCCCCGCACAACTGGGCTCTGCAAGCCGCAGTCAGCGGGGGAATCGTGTTGCTACTCATCGCGGTGCTCCTTGTGGGGGCACTGGGAAGCTCCGCTGTCCAGGCGCTGCGCTGCGCTGGTGCCGTGTCCGGTCTGAAGAATCCCTCTTCGGCAGTTGACGAGTGGTCGCTCCGCGTTGCCGGGGCCGCCGGTGGTCTCAGTGCGCTCTGCATCGGGTGGCTGACACACTTTCCGGTGCCCGCGACGGCCCTGCTCGCTGGTCTCTTGGCCGGCGTTGTGTGTGCGCAGGGTACTCGGGGGGCCGAGGGGCCGCGCTGGAGGCGCACCCGGCTCGGACTCGTCTCGGCCTGGTGCGTTGCGCTCGCGTTCGTGACGGCAGCCGAGTATCCGCTTGCCGGTGGTGTGGGAGCTACCTCGGCGGAATCTGCGGATCGCGCATTTGTGGCCGCAGCGGCGCTGCGCCCGTGGGATGCTGAGCTTCCTTCAATTGCGGCGCAAACCTTCGCGGCGCACGCGAACGGTGGCGCACACGGTGCCGGAGAGCTCGGGGTGCGGTGGGCGGATCGCGCGCTGGCCTTGGACCCGGCGGGCCGGCCCGCGCGCGAGGCGCGGGCGGTCTCGCTCCGGGCGGTGGGGGATCTGATTCGTGCGCAGGAGGAGTTCGCGGCGCTTGTGCGGGATCAGCCACACGATCCCAGGATGATGATGCAACTGGGGGTCACCACCCTCCTTGTGGGGGAGGTCGCCGAAGGGCGGCGACTGCTTGAGCGTGCCGTGGAGTTGGCGCCCGAGGACACGACAGTGCGTGACGCCGCAGATTGGGCGGCAGCCGTCGCGGAGTAGCGGGTGCCGGGCCGGAATTCAACGGAGCATTCCTTTGCCAATGAATAATCTATGCGTGTACCGTTAGGTGTGATCGCACTCCCTGTGCGTTTGGCGGACCAGTGAGGCCGCCGCAGGCTTGACAAGGAGTGCACTGCCATGCAAAGAAACTGGCGCAAGACGTCCCTCGCAATCGCGGCGCTGGTGAGCGCCGCGATGCTCGGGGCACCCCTCGCAGCGAACGCCGCCCCCGGTGTCGCGATGATCGACGAACCGGCACAGGTGCCGATCGAGCCCAAGACTGCCGCCGACCTGAGTGCCGAGGAAGTGCCTGCGGAGCTGACCCCGGAGCCGGAGGTGCCGGCAACAGAAGTCCCCTCGGCGGGGGAGGAAGCCGCTGCTCCCGAGCGCGCGACGGACACACCCGCGGTGCCTGTACCGTCCGCCGCTACCGACGCACCCCAGACCAACGCAGTGGTGGGCGCGACCACCCTCCGTGGCAAGCTCAACAACTGGGATCCGAAGCTGCCGGGGTCGCTCTATGTGGGTGGGACAAATCCCGGGAACATCGCCCAGTCGTGCTTTGGCCACGGGGACGCTGCCGCGAACTACTCGGTTGTGACAGAGGCTTGGGACTCACCGACTCAGTCGTATCTGCCCTGCCCGTACACTGCCGATTACATCGTGAGCTTCACGGAAACCTCGTCGAAGACGAGTGCGGCAGCCCCGTTCGGGTATGCCCAAAGCTTCTGGGCCGGTGAAGGAAAAGCAACCGCTGACTCTCGACAGGCTAAGAAAGTCCGCGTGGAGGCCGGACGAACGCAGAACGGTGTCGACTTTGCACCCCTCGTTGCGGGTCAACTCGGAGGGAAGATTGCGAGCTCCGTGGGCAAGCTCGGCGACAACGGTGGAGCTGTGTTGATGCTGCGTCCGGGAAAGAGCGTCTTCGACGGGCAAGGAAGCATCACCGATGAGAGCCTGCTCGGCTCGGCGCAGATCGAGAACGATCGGAGCTGGGCTCGAAATCTTGCCGCGGGGAGCTACTCGCTTGCGATTGTGGAATGGAGCCAATCGGGCCCGAAGGCTCTCGGCTATTACCACGCCACCCGCGGCCTTGTTTCGGATCCCAAGCAGGCGAGCACGGTGACGGTGCAGGCAAAGAAGAAAGTGACCGGCCTTGATTTCGCGGCGAAGCAGCAGCCTCCGCAGACTGGATTCACCGATGTGAAGCCGGGCGACAAGTTCGCGAAAGAAATCACCTGGATGCGCTCCAGCGGACTCTCAACTGGGATCAAGCAGCCGAATGGGTCGTACCGCTACGCGCCGAAGGAGAACGTGACGCGTGAGGCGATGGCGGCGTTCCTGTTCCGGCAGTACAGCAAGCCGGGCTACAAGGCTCCGGCGAAGTCGCCATTCACCGATGTGAAGACGACGGACAAGTTTTACAAGGAGATCGCGTGGATGAAGGATGCGAAGATCTCCACCGGCGTGAAGCAGGCGAACGGCACGGCGAAGTACTTGCCGAAGGCGAGTATCACGCGTGAGGCGATGGCCGCGTTCATGTACCGGATCGACACGGGCAAGAAGCCCGCGACGCCGAAGGTCTCGCCGTTCGCTGACATGAAGCCGGGTGACAAGTTCTTCACGGAGATCGCTTGGATGCACTCGAGTGGTCTGTCGACGGGCATCACGCAGCCCAGTGGCAAGCCGACGTACGCGCCGAAGAACAACGTCACGCGTGAGGCGATGGCGGCGTTCCTCTACCGCGCACAGCCGTAACACCACAACGCACGGGGCGGGAGGCGATCACTGCGATCGCGGCCCGCCCCGTGGCATGTTGTGCGGCGCAACTACCCGACGAGCGGGGCGATGACAAGCGTGGCAATCGCGAAGATCGCGAGTCCCGCGAGGGAGCCAACGACGGTGCCATTGATCCGGATGAACTGCAGGTCCTTCCCGACCTGAAGCTCGATCTTCTCGGCCGCCTCCCGCGCGTCCCAGCGCTGCACGGTTTCACTGATCACGCCCGCCAGGTCGTGGCGGTAGCGGTGCACCAGGTGTTCCACGACACCCATCACCCACACATCGATCTTGTACTGCAGCGTCGAGTCGCTCACAAGCTTGCAACCGAAGTCCTGTGCGGCGCTCACCATCCGCACGCGCAGGTCGCTCGCCGGATCTTCGAGCATCGCGACGAGCGCCGCCCGCGCTGTCTCCCAGGTGCTCGCCGCGAGCGCCCGGATGCGGGGGCTATCGAACACCTCGTGTTTGAAGCTCTCGAGCTGTTCCTGCAATCGCTCCTGCTCCTGCAGATCCCGGGCGAGGTCCCCGAGGAACTTGCCCACGGCGAGCCGGAAGGGGTGCTTCGGATCCGCCGCGACGGTCTGCACAAACCGCACGGCCTCCGCGTGGAGGCGCGTATCGACGAAGCGATCTACGATGCTCGGCACCCACGACGGCAACCGCGAGGAGACGACCCGATCAAAGGCCTCGGGGTGCTGCACCAGCCAATCCTCGAGGCGATCCGCTGCGATGTCGAGGAGCGCCTCGTGGTGCCCGCCGTCGAGGAACGATTCGGCCGCGCGTCCAAGCAGCGGGCCCCACTCCGGTTCGATGACGTGCCGCCTCACGAGCACCTCGATGAGCTCTTGCACGTCGCCATCGTCCAACACTGTCAGTGCGCCGAGGCCCGCGTTCGCGACAATCTCGGCGACCCTTTCAGCGTTGGCCCGCTCGGAGAGCCAGTCGCCGGCCATCCGTGCACCGCTGACCTGTGAGAGCTTCTCGTGCACCACCTCGTCGGCGAGGAAGTTCTCCTCAACAAACGCGCCCAGGCCCTCGCCAATCTCGTCTTTCTTGTTAGAGATGAGATTGGTGTGCGGGATCTTGATCCCGAGAGGGTGCCGGAAGAGCGCCGTGACCGCGAACCAATCCGCGAGTGCGCCGACCATGCCGCCCTCGCTCGCCGCGCGGACGTACCCGAGCCAGGGGTATCGATCCTGCAGCACAAATGACACAACAAAGACGACGGCCATGCCGATAAGCAGCCCGACGGCGATGCCCTGCATGCGTCGTAAGTCGCGGAGCCGTTGGAAATCTGCCGGGGACACCGCACCCAGCGTGCGGGCATTTCGTGAGGGCGCCATGACGCCATTATGGCTGGTCGCGGACCTGTTCGTGGACGAGATTCCTGATTCGAATACGTCATTTGCCCCGTTGGCGTGGGAGAATCAGGCCTTATGCACCATCTCACGGCGCTGAGCCTGAAAAACCGTGCCCTGATCGCGCTCGTGACGATCGTCGCCGCGGTATTTGGTCTGCTGGGCGTCGGATCGCTCAAGCAAGAACTGATGCCGTCGGTGCAGTTCCCCGCGATCGCGGTGGTGACGAGCTACCCGGGTGCCTCGCCCGAGGTCGTCAACAAAGAAGTCTCCGGCCCCATTGAGACGGCGCTGCGCGGTGTGCCGCAGCTCGAGTCCTCGAACGCGACCTCCAGCACGGGGGCGTCGATGGTGCTGGCACAGTTCACCTACGGGGTGGACATTGCGGCCACCGAACAGAAAGTGGAACGCGCGGTCAGCCGGATCTCGCAGCTGCTGCCCGCCGCGGCCGATACGCAGGTGATGTCGGGGAGTATCGACGACTTCCCGGTGATTCAGATCGCGGTCACTCCCGCGGAAGGGCAGACGCCAGAGCAGGCCGCCGAAGTTGTCGAGCGGATCGCGATCGCGGACCTCAGTGATCTCGATGGGGTGCGCGACGCGCAGCTGTCGGGTGCACGGCCAGACCGAATCACGATTGTCCCGAACTTTGAAGCGCTCGGGGCGCAGGGGCTGGGCGCACAGTCCATCACCGACACGCTGCAGCAGAGCGGTGTGCTCGTGGCCGCCGGATCCATCACCGAGGGCGATCAGACCCTGTCCGTGCAAGCGGGGAGCACAGTCACCTCCGCCGAAGACATTGCGGCGCTTCCGCTTCCGGTGAGTGCCGAGCAGATCATGGCGCAGCAGGAGGAGCTTGCGCGGCAGCAGGCACCGGTGCGTCCGGGCGTGCAGCCCGAGGTGCAGCCCGCACCCGTGCTCACTCCGATCACCATCGGTGACGTCGCTGAAGTGCGGCTTGAGCCGGGCCCGGTCGAGAGCATCTCCCGGGTGAACGGCGCGCCGGCCCTGACAATCGCCGTCACGAAGACCTCCGCGGCAAACACCGTCGAGGTGTCGCACGCGGTGCAAGATCAGCTCGCAGAGCTTGAGGATCAGCTCGGCGGGGTCGAGCTCAGCGTGGTCTTTGACCAGGCCCCGTACGTCGAGGATTCGATCGAGACACTCACAACTGAGGGGCTGCTCGGTCTGCTCTTTGCGGTGCTGGTGATCCTCGTTTTCCTGATGTCGGTGCGAGCTACTCTGGTCACGGCGATCTCGATCCCCACCTCGGTGCTGCTGACCTTCATCGGCCTCAATTTCGCGGACTACACGCTCAACATGCTGACGCTCGGCGCGCTCACAATATCGATCGGCCGCGTCGTGGACGACTCGATCGTGGTCGTCGAGAACATCAAGCGACATCTGGTCTCCGACACCGACCGCGCCGCGACGATCACCATGGCGGTGCGCGAAGTCGCGGGGGCAATTACTGCCTCGACAATCACGACCGTCGCGGTGTTCCTGCCGATGGCATTTGTCGCGGGCATGGTGGGTGAGCTGTTCCGGCCGTTCGCATTCACGGTCACGATCGCGCTTGTCGCCTCGCTGCTCGTGTCGCTCACCATCGTGCCGGTGCTCGCGTACTGGTTCCTGAAGCCGGAGCACGCCCGCCGCCGGGAAACTGCCGTCGGCGAAGCCGTGGCACAGCCGACCCGATTGCAGCGCTGGTACCACCCGGTGATCGACTGGACGCTGCGCCGCCCAGCGGTGACGCTCATGATCGCGGCGCTTGTGTTCGGCGGGACGATCGCCGCGAGCCCGTTGATGAAGACTAACTTCATGGGTGCGGACGAGCAGAACTCGGTGGGCCTCGTGCAGACGCTCACGCCGGGCACCAGTCTTGATGCGCAGCTCGCACAGGCGGAACGGGTCGAGGGCGTCCTCGCTGATCTGCCCGAGGTAGAGACCGTGCAGGTGACCATCGGAAGCTCCGGTGGCGGCATGGCCGCGATCTTCGGCGGTGGCGGCGACGGGGCTGTGAACTACTCGCTCACTACCGATCCGAAGGTCAACCAGGAGCAGGCGCAAGACGCGATCCGATCCGCCGTCAACGGACTGGACAATGCGGGCGAATTCTCGCTGGGTCAGTCGGGTGGCGGCGTCACCATGTCGAGCGCCATCGAGGTTGTGGTGAGCGCGCCGGATCAGGAGACCCTCGCTACCGCGAGCGATGCTGTGCTCGCCGAGCTCCGGGAACAGGACGGCCTGAAGCAGGTCGAGAGCGACCTCGCGCTGTCCCGCCCCTACCTCGCCATCACCGTGGACCGTGCGGCCGCGGCCGCTGCCGGCCTGACCGAGGCCGGCGTCGCGGGTCAGGTCGCCCAACAGATGCAGCCGAACCAGATCGGGCAGATCACCCTGAACTCCGCCACAACCTCCGTGTACCTCGCGGACACCGTGGCACCGACGGATCAGGCTGGTGTCGCGGCGCTCCCGATCCAGACCGCGGTCGGTCCGCAGGCGCTGAGCGCGCTCGCGACCGTTGCCGTCGCGGACGGACCCGTGACGATCCGAACCGAGGACACGGCGCGCGTCGTGACAATCTCCGCCCTGCCCGAGGGTGACGATTTGACCGCCGCGAGCGCCGCTGTGAACCGAGCGCTTGACGCTGTGGAGCTCCCGGCGGGTGCCAACGCGAGCATTGGCGGGGTGATGTCGCAGCAGTCCGAGGCGTTCGGGCAACTGGGACTCGCGCTGCTCGCTGCCATCCTGATCGTGTACGTGGTGATGGTGGCGACGTTCCGCAGTCTGCTACAGCCGCTCCTGCTGCTCATCTCCGTGCCATTCGCGGCGACGGGCGCGATCCTGCTCCTCATCGTGACCGGAATCCCACTCGGCGTCGCGTCCCTCATCGGCGTGCTGATGCTGATCGGGATCGTGGTCACCAACGCGATTGTGCTTATCGACCTCGTCAACCAGTATCGTGACCGCGGGGAACCATTGAAACAAGCGGTGACACACGGGTCGCTGCAGCGATTGCGCCCAATCGTCATGACCGCGCTCGCGACAATCTTGGCGCTCACGCCAATGGCCCTCGGGATCACGGGCAAGGGCGGATTCATCTCGCAGCCGCTCGCCGTCGTGGTGATCGGCGGTCTCCTCTCCTCGACAGTGCTCACCCTTGTTGTGCTCCCCACCCTGTACTACGCAGTGGAACGCCGCCGGGAGAGCCGGAACGGGCCGCGGGATCCGGGCACCGAGCGCGAACCGAAAAGCCCACGCGGGCCGCTGCGCCGACGCGGTGCGGGGCGCGCTGCGGCAACCGCCGGGGTGGCGAGTCCGGACGGGCTTGTGCTCGCGGGCAGCGGGGTCGCCGGGACAGCGGCGCTCACGAATGCCGGTCATGCGGATGCCGCGGATGTCGTGGATGCCGCACACGCCGACATTGCGGGCACCAATGCGCCGACGCTGAATGTAGAACCGCAGCCTGTATCTGTGGCCGAGCCTGCTTCAGAAGTAGAGCCGTCCGACGAGCCTGCCTCAGAGGCAGAGCCGTTCGCCGAGCCGGAGCTTGTGGCAGAACCGTTGGCCGAGCCCGAGCTTGTAGCCGAGTCCGTGCCGGCCCCGGTCGCCGCGCCAGTGTCGGCCCCGGTGCCCATCGTCCTGCCTGAACCGCCGATGGTTCCTCCCGCGCCCGAAGCCCCCGAGCCCGTCGCGGTGTCGCTGCCGGAAACCCCGGCCGAGGTACCGGGACCGAACACGCAGCAGATGTCGCTCGACCTCGAAGACCTCGGCTTCGTGGGAGCGGACAACCCCATTGAAGCCCGGCTCAGCGGCACCGTTCCGGTTGAAGCGCCCGTGGAGGATCAGCCCGCTGAGCCCGAACCGAGCGCACCGTCAGTACCCGAGCCTGAGGTCACAGCCGCCCCCATCGAGGCGGAAGCCGCTACGATGGAGGCCGACACGACGGCGTTCACTCCGGAGGTATTCGACTTCACGGACGAACAGCCTGTCGAGGAACAGCTCGACGACACCACACAGATCGACGCGGTGCCTGCGCAGATGCCAGATGCACCCGCACCTCCGGTCACCGGGGAACTGAACTGGGAACAGTTGCTGTGGCAAGCAACACAAGAGATTGACGAGGAAGTCGCGGCAGACTCCTCCGCAACTGGGGAGTCCGCGGCCGCGGATCCGGCGAAGAATGAGGGCGGCGCGCACGGTGTCGCCCCGGATGACAATGAACGGTAGACATGGCGCAGAAGGGGCGGCGGGGCTTTAAACCACCCGCGAACTACGAACCGGGGCGGAAGCCTCGCGGGCGGAAGTTTCACGGGGGTGCCCGGCCGTACGACGCCGATCCCGCGCGGCGGGACCGTTCGGAGGGGGCGGCGAAGGATCGCCGCGAGGGCGATGCGAAACGCAGCGACGCAGCCCCCCGATCCGGCGCCTCCGGTGCCTCCACGGCACCTGCGCGCGCGCCGCGCCGTCAGCCGGCGGCCGCTGGGGCAACGCCGCTACCTAAGCTTGACGCGAAGATCACTACCGCCACAGACGCCGCGGGCGTGAAATTTACCGATCTGGGACTCGGCGGCAACATCGTTCGTGTACTCGGGGAGCTGGGCGCAGACCAACCGTTCCCGATCCAGGTGGCCACAATCCCGGACACGATCGCGGGGCGCGACATTCTGGGCCGTGCGCGCACGGGCTCGGGAAAGACGATCGCGTTTGGTGCGGCGCTCGTCGAGCGAATGCTCAAGCTGAAGGCAGAGGGTGCGTTCGGGGCAAAGCCGGGCGGCAAGTCTCCCCGCGCGCAGCGCGGCGTGCGTGTCCAGCGCACCGTGACGCGAAACCCGCGCGCGCTGATCCTCGCGCCCACCCGTGAGCTCGCACTGCAGATCGACCGCACCGTGCAGCCCATCGCGCGCTCCGTTGGGTTCTACACCGCCCAGATGGTGGGTGGTATCCCGATCGACCCGCAGATCCACGCGCTGGAACGCGGCGTCGACATTGTGATCGGCACCCCGGGCCGCGTGCAAGACCTGGTGACCCGCCGCAAGCTCGACCTTCGCGACGTCCTCGTGACCGTGCTCGACGAGGCCGACCACATGTGCGACCTAGGCTTCTTGGAACCCGTGCAGCGGGTGTTGCGCGAGACCCAGCGTGACGGGCAGCGGCTCCTGTTCTCGGCGACGCTCGACAGCGGGGTGTCCGCCCTTGTCTCTGAGTTCCTCCGCGATCCGGCCGTCCACGAGGCCGAGCCCGCGGCAAGCGGGCGTGTGCGTCACCGCGTCTACACTGTGGCGCGCGACCACAAGGAGCAGACGCTGGTGCAGCTCGCGAAGACTCCGGGTCGCGTGCTCCTGTTCTGCCGCACCCGCGCCTACGCCGAACAGATCACGGAGGTGCTCGCAGATGCCGGACTTCGCGTCACGTCCCTGCACGGTGACCTGAGCCAATCCCGGCGCGAGCGAAATCTCGCACAGTTCGCGACGGGGAAGGCCTCGGTGCTCGTGGCCACCGACGTGGCAGCGCGCGGGATCCATGTTGACGACGTCGACCTCGTCATTCAGGCAGATCCTCCGAACGATTTCAAGACCTACTTGCACCGCGCCGGGCGCACGGGACGGGCAGGCCGGGACGGGCGCGTGGTGACCGTGATCCCGAAGCCTCGCGAGCAGTCGATGCGCGAGATCCTGGAACATGCCGGGATCGAGGCTGAGCAGTTCGGGGAGTTTGTGCCGAAGGCTGCGGGCGGAGCGAAGCGGAGCCGCTAGCTTCCGCGCCCCGCGCCCCGCGCCTCGCGCCCCGCGGCTCCTTGTCCCTGGCTGCTGTTTCGCCGAGGGGACGCAAAACGGGGTCATTCCTTCGGCGGTTTCAGGTGGTGAGTGCAACACCTGCCCTATCTCTAGCAGGAAGCCCTCACCACTGA
>NZ_FUID01000094.1 GCF_900163635.1 Leucobacter sp. 7(1)
GGTCTCCCAGAACTGCTCCTGCAGCCCGAAGAGGTCGAGTTGCGGTTTCTCCCAGGTGCCAAGGGTCGGGTTCCACACCGCGAGGGGTTGCGCCTTCGGGGGTTGCATCTCGGGAGTTGCATCTCTCATCGTCTCCTCCTTCCAGTTTTGCGCGGATTGCGGGTGCGGAGAGCAGCCCGCGGACGTTCTCGATCACAACCCACTGGGGTTGCAGTGCGTCGATCGCTGTCGCCATGTGCGCCCAGAGGCCGGAGCGTGTTCCGGGTTTCAGGCCAGCCATCTTCCCGACCGTGGATACGTCTTGGCATGGGAACCCGCCACAGAGGATGTCCACCGATGGGACGGCGCCCCAGTCGATGGTGGTGATATCTCCGAGGTTCGGGGCTTCGGGCCAGTGGTGGGAGAAGACGCGGGCGACGGGTTCGTTGATCTCAGAGAACCAGATCGTCTTCGCCCCGAAGACTTCCTCGACGGCGAGATCGAGTCCTCCGTAACCGGAGAACAGCGACCCGACACGCAGCGGTGCGGCGGGGTCGGTGAGAGCCGTATCTGCCATCGGCAAGCCTCCTGGTTCGGTGATCCCCGGAGTCGCGTTGCCACTCCGAGCTGGTCACCGATCAGGTGCACGACCGACGCCCAGACCGGTCGCCACCACTCCGCGTGCCGCGCCCGAAGGTCCGCTCGTCTGATCCCTTCGCGGTTCGCTCGAACGGGTTGTCACGCCTCTTGCAAACGAGGTTCGCGCCGTCACTGAAACCGCCTCTCGGGCGGCCTGCCGATGGGTGCGGAGGTTCACCTCGTGAGCAGGATGAAGGTGGTGAGCGGTGACGGTTTCGATGAGGGTGATGTCTGCTGGCGACGGCTACAAGTACCTCCTGCGCACCGTCGCCACGGGGGACGGTGACCGCGCACTCTCCACACCACTCACGAGGTACTACACAGAAGAAGGAACTCCGCCGGGTCGCTGGATCGGATCAGCGGTCACGGCGCTCGGCGGCGGCACGATCGCCATCGGCGATGAAGTGACCGAGGAACAACTGCAACGACTGATTGGCCAAGGCATCGACCCCGTCACCAAGGCAGCTCTCGGCCGCGCATACGGCAAGTTCCCCACGGCGACCGAGCGCATCGAGCGCCGAATCGCGAACCTCGACACCGACCTTCCGGTGATGGAGCGCGCCGAAGCCGTCGCCACAATCGAGGCCGACGAGCGTGCGCGCGGGGTGCGGAAGGCAGTTGCGGGGTTCGATTTCACGTTCTCGATTCCGAAGTCCGCCTCAGTTCTCTGGGCGGTGGCAGATGCGGGAACGCAATCTCTGATTGCAGACGCACATCACGCAGCGGTTGCGGAGATGGTTGCGTACATCGAACGCGAGGTCGCGGCAACCCGTGTGGGCGCGGTGGGTCGCAACGGGGCTGTAGCGCAGGCGGAAGTCTCCGGTGTGATTGCGACCGCGTTCGATCACTACGACTCGCGGGCAGGCGATCCGCATCTGCACACCCACGTGGTGATCTCCAACAAGGTGCAGACCGTTCACGATGGCAAGTGGCGCTCTCTTGACGGGCGCCCTCTGCATGGTGCGACGGTTGCGTTGTCGGAGTTGCACGAAGCCGTGTTCGCGGATCACCTCACCCGCACGCTCGGCGTCGCATGGGAGGCGCGGGAGATGGGTCGTGACCGCAACCCCGCCTGGGCGATCACCACGGTTCCAGAGGAACTCGTCGCGGAGTTCTCCACGCGCGCACGTCACATCGATGTCGAGACTGATCGGCTGATCGCAGAACACGTCGCCGTGCATGGTCGCAGACCATCACCTGCAACCATTGTTCGATTCCGCGCTCAAGCAACGTTGTCCACCCGTCCCGAGAAGCAGGTTCGTTCCCTTGCCGGTCTCACGACGTTGTGGCGGGACAGAGCGACGTACCTCCTGGGTGAAGACGCGACACGATGGGCGCGCACCGTGACCAAGAACGACGCGCCACTGTTGTTGCGCGCTGACGACATCCCTCTGGACGTGATCGACTCGCTCGGGCACAGCGTGGTCGAGGCAGTCGGTGAGAAGCGGGCGACATGGCGAACGTGGAACCTCACCGCCGAAGCAGCACGCCAAACGATGTCCTACCGGTTCGCCACCACTCGTGACCGGGAAGTCGTCGTCGGTATGGTGGTCGATGTCGCAGAGCACGCGTCCCTGCGCCTCACGCCACCCGAGCTCGCGTCGAGCCCTGCCATATTCCGTCGAGCTGATGGGAGCAGCCGGTTCCGGCCGACAGGATCGACGGTGTACTCCTCAATCGAGGTGATGGCTGCGGAGGATCGACTTCTCGAGCGTGCCCGCATCCTCACCGGCCCGACAGTCTCTATCCGGACCATCGAGAAGATTGCGCGCCGCATGGATCGTGATGGCCGGGTGCTCGGCGATGACCAGGTTGCAGCGCTTGCACGGATCGCAATCTCTGGAAGGGCGGTGGATGTCCTCGTCGGGCCGGCCGGCGCAGGAAAGACAACAGCAATGCGCGCCCTGCGCACCGCATGGGAACGCGAGCACGGGCGCGGCAGCGTCGTCGGGCTCGCACCGTCCGCGGTCGCCGCGCAGGTCCTCGCTGACGATCTCGGTATTCGGACGGAGAACACTGCGAAGTGGTGGCAAGACCACCAACAGGCAGACGCGACCTTCACGCAAGGGCAACTCGTGATCGTCGACGAAGCATCACTCGCCGGCACCCTGTCGCTGGATCGAGTCACCGAACACGCCGCCGAGGTGGGCGCGAAAGTCCTGCTGGTAGGTGACTGGGCGCAACTGCAATCCGTCTCCGCAAGTGGCGCGTTCTCCCTCCTCGTCCACGACCGCGACGACGCCCCCGAGCTCGTCGACGTGCACCGCTTCGTCAACCACTGGGAAAAGACCGCCTCACTCGATCTGCGCCACGGACGCACCGAAGCGATCGACGCCTACGCCGACCACTCGCGCATCACCGGCGGAGGCACAGAGGCGATGATCAACGCCGCCTACACAGCCTGGCGCGCGGATACCCTCGCCGGTGCGGCAACCGTATTGATCGCGGACTCCAACGACTCCGTCCACGCCCTGAATCAACGCGCCCGCGCAGATCTCATTCTCGACGGCACCGTAAACGCCATCCGAGAAGTCGCCCTCCACGACGACGCCCGCGCCGCCGTCGGCGACACGATCATCACCCGCCACAATGACCGACGCCTCCGCGCCGGCCGCGGATGGGTGCGCAACGGCGACCGATGGACCATAATCGACGTTCGCGACGACGGATCACTCATTGCACGCCGAGCCGGGAGCCGAGGAACCGTCCTCCTGCCAGCGGGGTATGTCTCGGAGAACGTTGATCTCGGATAGCCGAGGTGCCCCAAACACACTCACCTGTGATCCTGCGCGTGTGCGCAGTTTTAGTCTACTGGCGACTCACGGACATGCCGCCTAAGCGCCGGTGATGCGTTGACCGCACGGAGGTCGCTGGCCTCTCTCCCGGGCGGTCAGCGCACAATGGGAGACTGGGAGAAGACACGTAACCGGAGATTGGAGCATGGCTTGGCGGTTCCGCAGTCCAAGGCTGAGTTGCTGTACGCCGTCGAGGACGGATACGGCAAGCTTGCCCGCGATCTTGTCCGGGTGCCCGAGACGCGGGCGCGTGAGATGTCATTGCCAGGGCACAAAGCCGAAACGATGATGAGCCCGGCTGATCTGGTGGCGTATCTGATCGGCTGGAACGAAACGGTGCTGTCCTGGCACGAGCTGCGGAGCCGTGGGATTGAACCCGAGTTTCCAGCTCCGGGGCTCACGTGGAATCAGCTCGGTGACCTTGCTCAACGCTTCTACCGCGACTACGCCGACCTGTCGTGGCCCGAGTTGCTTGAGCGTTTCGAGCAAGCGAAGTCCGGCATTGTCTCCCTCATTACCGGACTCAGTGACGAGGAACTGTATGGAGAGCCCTGGTACGGCAAGTACACGGCAGGCAGGATGATCCAGTTCAACACTTCTTCGCCATACGCCAACGCGCGCCGCCGTATCAGGGCCTGGCTTCGAGAGCAGTCCACGACCGCGTAGCGCATCAGAGTCCGCGCCCCGGTCCTTCCCGTCGCGAATTGCTGGGGTGAGAGTCTCGCTCGAACGGCTCTTGGAGTTGTCGCGCCCGCCTTGCTGCCTGCTGCCGCTTCTGCTCCTGTTCGGCGCGGTTAGCCTCGATGCGCCGGGCGGCGGCGTTGACGGGAAGGCTGCGGAGTTCGTCGGCCTCGGCGCGGTTCAGGGCGGCTCTCGTGCGGGCGTTCTGGGCGTTACGGTGCGGGTTGGTGGTGCGCATTCCGAACTGGTCGCGGCGGGCTTCGTCGGCTCCGAGTTCGATGAACAGCAATGCCATACGCTCCTGGCGGTGTCGCTGCTGAGTCATCCTGCGTTCGGCGTGCGCTGCTTCGACAGCACGGACGGCATCGCTCACGCGGGGGTCATCCTCGGCTTTCCGTGCCGCTGCCTGCGCCGCCCATGTGTGGAGCCCCAGGCGAGTACGGGGCGGTTCATCGCCCCAGCCGTCGCGTACCCACTCCCACTGAGCCTGCGCCTGCTCCTTGGCGGCCTGGTGCTCGGCGCGGACTTTGCGCTTGCCGAATCTGCCGACAGTCGAGGCTCGAGCACTGGTGGTGGCTTCGTTCTCCACGGCATCGAGGTAGGCCGTGCCGTCCTGCTTTGCTTGTTGAACGAGCGGTCCCGTGAGCTCGGCGCGCACCTGCTCGGCCGCGACCTCGGCCACGTGGATCGCGGCGGCGTCTTGCTCATCTTCGGCGCGATGCGCGTCGCGTTGGGCATCAAGGCGTGCGGTGATCCGCTCCCACCTTTCCGCCTGACTCTGGGCGCGCACGGCCTCCCGGTCGAGGCGAGCCAGTTCTTCGGTAACGAGCTTGACTGGGCCATCGGTGATGAGGCTTCGCACCGCTTCGACGGCTTGGGCGGTGGCGTGATCGAGACCCCGGTCAGCGGGGTCGCGTTCCATCGCCTCAATGAACCGCGCCCGGGCGTCTGAGATGTTATCAGCGACGACGTGCAGCCGGTTGGTTTCGCGGCCTCTGGTCATGCCGACGTAGACGCCTGCCGCGCTCGTGGCCTCCGACAAGAAGGTGTGGGAGGTGGTGACGGTTGCGCCCTGGACACCGTACGCGGTCGCCGCGTAGGACAGGTGCGCATGCTCTGCCACATACTCGGATGGGAGGGTGACAGTGCGGGGGTTCTTGCGGCCACTGCCGACCTCGCGGGCGTAAACGGTGCCGTCATCGGTGACCTGCTGCACGACCCATTGCTGCCGGTTCGCGACTCCAAGCGCGGTGTCGTTCCTCCGGGTCTGGATCGCATCGCCTCGACCGATGGGGAGGCCATCACTGCCGGTCACCGTCACCGCGTCATCAACCTCGCCACCCTCGATGCGCCCAGCGCGGATGCGCTCGTTCAACTCGGCGGCTTCATCGTTGGTGGCGACGGTGATGGCTTCGCCGTCGTGGGCATGCTCGGCGATGTGCTCGCGGGCATGCTCGTCATCAGCGTGCAACATCACCAGCCCCATCGCGGCGAGCTGGTCGAACACCTTGCCGGGGATGTCGCGGTCACGCATCGACAACGTCAACGCCGCGTACTCGGCATCGGTGAAGCGGTGCAGCTCGGTCATGTCATAGGTGCGGCCCCCGATCTGCGCGGCCATGTCGAGCACCCCACCACGGCCCACAGCAGGCAACTGTGCGCGGTCGCCGACGAGCGCGACCGTCGCCCCCACCTCAGCCGTCACAGTCAGGAGGGCGCGGGCGGTGTCTTGGTCGAGCATCCCGGCCTCGTCGACGAGCACTCGCTCCCCCCGCGACAGTCGCGCGTGCCTCGGCGGGCCGGTGTAGTTCCGTCCGCTGTCAGGGTCGCTGTCGCCGGGGTTGAGGCGTGTCCATACGCCGTCAGCGTTCCATCGCCATCCGTGCGCGTACACGAGCGCCGCAACCGACGTTGCAGGAACTCCAAGTTCTTCCTCAGCCACCTGCGCGGCCTTCTTCGTCGGCGCAACCACCCGCGACACTCGGCCGTGCTGAGCGGCCACTTCGATGGCGGTGCGCAGCATCGTCGTCTTCCCGCTACCCGCCGCTCCTTCCACGATCACCAGCGGATCGGCCGAAGCAACCGCCGCTGCTGCGACCGCCTGCCCTTCATCCAGCCCAGCCGCTTGCGCGGCCTCGGTTATATCCGGGGGTTCCGGCTCCCGTTGCGGTGTCGCGGCGGTGAGTTGGTCGCGTAGTGCGGTCTCGGCAGCGACCACGCTGAGGCTGGTCAGGTGCGCGACATGCTCCGGCGCCGCCGCGTCTGGCGGGAGGACGGAGAAGCAATCCGAGACGGCAAGCCCGGTCGCCATAGTGATGAACTCCCGCAACTCAGCGGACGTCGCCTGCACGCCGTGCTCGGTGATGATCCGAGTGACGTGCTCCTGGATAACGTGCCGTGTCCACGTCGAGGATGCGGCGGCGGTACGGTCCAGTGCCCGCGATGCAACCTCCCGCACGGTCAGGTCATCCACCGACACCACCGGTAGCACCGTACGGCGTTCAAGGCCTGCGGGGTCGTATCCGGCGTCGCGGAGTTCCTGCATCCACCATCGCTCGTTCTTCAGGTCAGCGGGCCTCTTGCCGGGCCGCTGGTGCGTCCACGCGATGCCCTGCAACCGCGCCGTCATCACCGGGCCAAGCGCCTCGCCCGGATGCTGGGCTTCCCATTCGGCTTCGAGCCGGTCGAGATTCCGTCTGATCTGCGCCGACCGCTTCGACATCACCGCGTTGAACGGCTCCAACTCGGTCACCTCACCGCTGGCCGGATTCAGAGTCAGGCCGTGCTCGGCGAGCGTGCGCGCGAGCTGTGGGTGCGCGGCAATCACCGCCGCACCCAACGCGCGGATCGCGCCCTGCTGCTTGAACAACGCGGCAGTATCCAGCGCCCGCCACTTTCCAGCCGCCCACACCCGCGTGCCGATCTGCATGTGGATATGCCGGTGCGGATCACCCGCACGCGAGGTCTTGTGCCGGATGCCGACGACCTGCATGCTCTCGATGGGCACGACCTCTCGCGCCTGACGAGAGCCGACCCTGGTCACGGAGTGCTGGCCGAGCCACCGCCGTATCTCTGAGAGAGCGTCCTGCTGGGCGGCGTCCAGCGCTGCCGACACGTCGGGGTGGAGGGCGGCGGCTACCGACAAGCTCTTGGGGGCGTTGATCGTCATCTCCGCGAACAACGGCGACCCCTTCGCGCCCTCGGTGGCCGTGCGTGGGGTGCCCATCAACTCCTCGGTGACGGGGTTGGTCCAGTCCACCCATCCCTCGTACTCGTCCGCCGCGAGCGATCGGGTGGCGGTGACCTCGCCTCTGCCGTCGAGCACCGCATACTCAGCCACCGCGTTGTCAGCGCCGAGGTAGTACTCGTCAGCGCGGGAGCGGTCGGCCTCGACATAGCGGCGCGCGGCAGCACCGCTGCCGCGGAACAGGATCACCCCGCCCTTCACCCTGGCCTCCCTCATGAGTCGTCTCATGAGGAAGGTGCGCACCACGGCCCCGCCGTGGCATACGTGCATTCAATTCAATTCAATTCAATTCAGGAGAGTATGTGAATTCAGGAGAGTATGTGAGATGTTGGAAGTATCCGAATCGGCGGTTGTGTCCGAAAGAAGAGGTTGGAAATCGGGCGAGCACTTGGAGGTGGTTCGCTTGAAAATAATTCGCCATCGGATTGGCGAGAGGGTTTGTGAATGATTCAGTTCAGGAGTCATAACAAGGCAGAAGCGAGATGAGTTTCTTGGTCTTGCCGGTCGAGAAGTCAGCTGCTGAGCGCCAATGGGGAGGTGATGTCCTGCTTATGTTTGGCCGGTATCGTACGGGACAAGGGAGATATTTTGGAGGTTATTTTGGCACGTCAACGCCTGATTAGGATTGGTATTTGGATTGTGGTGGTCCTTGCGTTCATCGCTTGGGCTATATCGTTGGCGATTCGAGCACCGTGGACGCCGTGGTTTACAATCGTTCTTTGGTCTGTGATCGGCATAGGCTTGGTGGTTCGGGTCGTGAGGGGATCTAAGCAGAAGCACGAGCCGCTTGATGCTTTCCACGACATGAACCAGATCTATCTGGGACGCACCCAAACACCGCGCGTTGATGGAACCTCACCGAAGAGCGTGGAGATTGGGCACCCTTTCCCTAGCGATGAGCTTCCCTCCCGCCGAGAAAATCAACTGGGCGGTGAGGAACCTCCCCACCGCCCAGCGTCATAGCGCAGTTTGCTGATTACTGGTACATGCCAGCGGCACCTGTAGGCACCGAGTAGGACAATGCCTTGACGACTTTCGTTGAGGCTACTTCGCCCCAGCTCACGGTGCCACCGCCAAAGCTTCCGCCGCCGCCGCAGCCGAGTCCGGCGAAGTATTCATCCCAAGCGGTGCCACCGCCCGGCAGATGACGAGCCTGGTAGCCGCGTCCCTGCAGACACGCAGAACCGAGAGAATTGAAGTCGACCGTCCAGTCGTAGCCCGCGGTGGCGGAAGGCGAGATGCCGATAACGGAGCATCCCGGGTTGGAGGTGTACCATGTTCCGGTCCCCGGAGCTACCCAGCCCGTCCAGCAGCTTGCGAGGGCTGCCCTGTCAGTGATTGACACCATCGACAGCTCGCTAACTAGGCCGTCGGCACTGACGACCGAGAGGTCATCGACCGCTACCGGGCCTTTATCGTCGATCACCACGGCAGGGGCCGTTGGATCAAAGCCGGGCATCACAGCGATATCGGTTGGCTCTCCGTTAATGAAGACCTTGTCTGCGGTCGGCTTCACGGGGGTGTATTCGATATCACTTTCAGCCTGGCCCGGCTCTGGCGGCGCAGAGCCTTCGGTTGCATACGCAGGACTACCCAGCGCAAGTATCATGGCAGACAGTGCGGCCGTCGCACCGATCCCGATACGAGTCTTCCAGGATGTCTTCACGACAATCACTCCTAAATCACATTGAGTTTCAATTAGGCGAGGTCCTCTTCGATAGCGCTACCTTCAACGTATGTCATGAAAACTCAAAATGCCACTTGTGTTAATTTTCCATCTCTGATCATCAACGCTCGTCGAGCCTTGAGCGTGAAGTGGCACCTCAACGCTATTCTCCGATGTCGGAGCCCAGGACCCCAGAAACGTTTGAAGCGCACCAGTAGTGACTCCTGATCAATTGTGGCAAGGTGGAATGGAACCAGACCCCGACGCCACACCCTGTCGAGAAGCGAGTTCGGGGGCAGGAGCGCCGGGAGGATACAGGACCGTGAACATGATCGAACAGACCACGCAGACCAACGCAGCCTTCGCAAAGAAAATGCAAACTTCCGCAATTTGGCTCCTCGTGCTTGGCATCATCGGAACCATGGGTGTGACGGAGCTCCTCACCCAGCTCAACGTCCATTACCAGGAGTTGCTGGCTGTACTGAGATTCTTTAGCAGGGTCGCCACCTTCTTCGCGCTGCCACTGTCGGCGGCACTGCTCGCCGGAGCAATGATCATGCGTCGGCTCCCTGAGCGGGATTGAGGCACCCTTCTGAACTGTGCGGGTGTTCTCACTAAAAGACCAAAACCTGCGACCCACCGGCCGAGATGCGCCGGTTCAAGCTCGACCAAATCTCGTCAGAGCGCTCCTTCGAAGCGAATGTCATGCAAACCAGTCCTGCGCCGTGTGCTTCACCGGGCAGCTCACTTCCTCGGAGCAAGCTCTAGTGACGGCCTCATGGCGCAATCACACAGGCTGGGAGCAGATTAGACGCAGCACTTTGTAGCCGTTTCGTATCCGCATTCGGCAGACGCTCAGAAGTCTCAGATCATCCGCCTCCGTGGGGCGGCAATGTGGCGACATCCTGGCAACGAACGCTAGCGACGAGGCTTTCCCCGTCGCACTTGACACGCTCAAACTCCCTAAAAAACACAGGCAGAAACACTGTCGGGCAAGCCGATTCCCCTTTCGCAGCAGTAATGCGGGTGGGCGCGGAAGCTCCTACTTCGCGCCCAAGGGAGTCTCTCTGGATGACGTCAGTTCTTTTCGGTCCCGCCACTGTGGCGGCACCGCAGGATCAGGGGTTTTACGGTTTCGGGGTGAATCGTGACGGTGGAGCCACTGTGGCACCACCGTGCGACCAGGGCTTTCTTTGTCTCCAGGTGAACCGTGAGCGTTCTACGGTCCCGTCGATTCGGCGACACCGTGTGTCCCGGGGAAAGCCTCCATCTGGATGAATCACGGGGGTGCCGAATCAGCACCCCCGTGATTCATCTACGTAAAAGCGGTTCGGAGGTGAGTCCGACTCTGGTGCGCCAGCGTGGTCTTGAATCAACACTCCCGCTGGTTGTGAACCGCGTCAGCCGTGCGGCCCCTGATTGAGTTGTGTGAGCATATATAGTAGCTCACGTTTCTAAGGGATACCAGATGCTGTGGTTGCGCACCTATCGGGTATGGACATCATTACCGATCCCACACCGGGCCGAACTGTTCCCGCAAGCGACCGGTTGCGGTACTCGCAGACGCCGCGCGCGCAGGCTTCCGCCACGCTTGGTGCGCGACTGGCTGTTGCGTCACGTCACGCACAGGGTCTGGCAGCGGTGGTGCGTGATCCGGTTGTGTTGGCTGAACTGCGAGGGCTGTGCTCCGCGCCTCGAACGACGAACCGTGTTTTAGGCGAGACGCGAGAAAGCCCCGCGCCCTGAACCGTCGAGTAGTCCAGAGCGAGGAATTTCACCACGCCTGATCATGCTGGGAGTTAGGCGCGCCAGATCAACTCGACCCGGTGAGCAAGAACTTCGGTGCGGTACGCAGCTCGGCGAAGATGAAACGCCTCAACGCTCTCGTTGCGCCGACGAGCCGGAGTCGCACCGTTCATACCCTCCGGGAGCGCATGAACAAGCACCGCCTGCATGATCAGGCTCGTCGCCTTATACTGCCACAGTGGGGTACGGCCTTGCCATTCAGCGGCAACCGTGGTGACGTCGATGCTCGGCCCGGTGTGCTCGGGCATCGTAGCGGTGTACTCGCGACGGGTGGCCTCGATCCGCTCCGCAATCCTCGCACGTTGCCGCACCCACATCGCCTTATCGATCAGCCCGTCATAATGATCATCATCCAACTGCGCCAGACGTTCACGATCTGCTTCGAGCGTCGCCGTGAGCCCGACGCGCGCCGCCAGGTCAGTACCGGAGGCTTGGCGTTGAGTCGGGTGGAGAGTGATCTGTTCGAAGGTCGCCAGCACCGCTTCCTCTACGAGTTTTGAGATGTCGGCGGAACGAATCGACCGGTTGCACCCGCCCGGCGTCGGTGGCACGCACTGGTACACGTTGCCTCGGTGAATCATCGCTGTTCCGCACTCGGAGCAACGAATGAGACCCGAGAACGGGTACATGCGTTTCGCAGCGCCACTGCCGGGTTGATGGAAGTTTCGGGCCTGCTTCCTCGCGTCAAGCACATCGGACACTTGCTGCCAGGTCTCTTCATCGACAATCGCAGGCCACGCCGCCTGCACCTGCATCTTCGAGGACTTCGCACGCGTGCCATCGGGTAGCACGGGCCGGTACTCACGCACTCCCTTGTTGGAGGGGTTGCGCAGCATCAGCTTGAGTGTCCTGTCCGACCATGCGCACCCGTGGGTGGTGAGTATGCCGCGCTCGTTCCAGTCTTTGCGAATCCGGTACAGGGAATCACCGGCCAGCACCCGCTGCATGGCCTCGGCCACCAGCGGCCCGGTCACCGGGTCAATGAAGAGGACACCGCTCTCGGCGCGGTATCCGAACGGCACCCTGCCTCCATGCCAGGTCCCCTCGATGGCTTGCTGCTTCGCCGCCCTCGCCACACGGCGGGCCGTGTCGGCAGAGGACTTGTTCGCCATCGCGACGAGCACCCTGGCCATCGCCACATCGGAGTCGGTGTCCAACCGTAGTGAGCCAGTTACCGAGCGGACGGTGAAGCCGCCGAGGACTTTCGCGTCGATCAAGTCCTCCAAGTCTCTCGGGTCACGCACCGCCCGATCCAGGTCGTACGCGATCATCACCTGCGATTGCCCATCAGTAAGGTGTTTGAGCATGGCCCGGAACTGGGGCCGGATCACCCGCCGCACCCGCTCACCCGACAACAGTGTGATCGTGCGCTGCTTAAACGCTGACGTGTCGTTCTCACGAAACACGGCTGCGACTTCCCACCCATGCGCGGCGGCGTAGGCGCGGCAGTCCGTCTCCTGCCGATCAACGCCACGCCCGCTACCCTCGGGGTCGTCGCTGATCCTGACGTACACCACCGCCCGCAGTGGCACCGTGGTCTGTTCTTGTTCGTTGTGGCCCATGCTTCGGCCCGCCTTCCTTCTCGTGTGAGAGGTAGGTGGGTTTAGGGAACCTCGGCTACGCCGTCACCGCACATAGAGCCCAAGGCATCACCACCGACACCTCCCACGTCCTCGCCGACTCCTCCACCACGAGGGAAAACCTCTACGTCGCGATGACCCGCGGGCGGCACACGAACCTCGTCTACGTCGCCACCGACCGCCCCGACGACAACCACGACGTGCCGCACCCCGCAGACGACCCCGAAGCGACCGCGCGCACCGTCCTCTACGGAGTGCTCCAGCACGTCGGCGCCGAACTCTCCGCACACGAAACACTCACCGCAGAACAAGAAGCATGGGGATCGATCGCCCAACTCGCGGCCGAGTACGAGACGATCGCGCAAGCCGCCCAACACGACCGCTTCACCACCCTCCTCAGACACTCCGGACTCACCGACGAGCAGACAGAAGACGCAATCCGCTCCGATACGTTCGGCGCGCTCGCCGCAGAACTCCGTCGGGCGGAAGCGAACCGCCACAACGTCGATACGCTCATGCCGCGTTTGATCGCAGCCCGAGAGTTCGCGGATGCCGACGATATCGCCTCGGTGCTTCACCACCGCCTCGCCCGCGCTATTGCCAGACCTGCCGGCTCCGGGCGAACCAGCAAGCCGCCACGCCTGATCGCTGGCCTCATCCCCGAAGCGACAGGCACCATGAGCGTCGACATGCGAATGGCCCTTGCCGAGCGCCGCGACCTCATCGAGCAGCGAGCTGATGCGGTGCTCGACCAAGCCGTCTCCGAGGGTGAGGAGTGGACACTTGCGCTCGGAGAGAAGCCAGTAGAGCAGCGCACTGCGACCGGGTGGCGACGGCAGGCGCGGACCGTGGCCGCCTATCGCGATCGATACGGCATCACCAGTCGCTCGCCGCTCGGTGCAGCGCCCGACAGCGATGCGCAGAAGATCGACGCAGCCCGCGCGAAAGCAGCACTGTCCACCCTTCGCCGGATAACAGGGCCGCAGCCAGAAGTCGAGATCCCGACATCGCAGGCACGCACCGGCCGGGGCGTTGCGCTCTGAACGCAGCCCGGCCCGACTTCACTGAGCCTTCCGTACGTAGTGAGTGCGACGTACAGTGGAAGAACAAGCAAGGCGGCTTTCAAATGTGTGTCGCCGTCACCCCGAGCGTGACGGCATGATCGCCCAATACGGGCAGTCCTTCAAGGTTCTTTGTCGCCAGACCCCTTAGAAGAGGACTGCCGTCATGATCCGCCAACTCTGGACCCTCAGCATCCACGCCCGCACGTTCCTGCGCCGGTACATGCCCACCAACATTCTCCTCGACGCCATCCGAACGAGACGAGGACTCAAGTGGGGCGTGCCCGCGATGCTGCTCGCGGTGCCCTACCTCCTGGCAGCGAGTGCCTTCACGACCCTCATCGCAGACGGCGGCCCCGGATGGCTCAACCTCCTCGTCCTCCTCTGCCTCTGGAACGCACTGAAGTTCCTCGCGATGGGGCCTGTCAGCCTGGTACTTCTGACCCGAACCCGTATCCAGGAGCATCGCGTCCGGAGCATGGTCGTAGCGATCGGTGAGCATCACCGCGGTTGATCTACCCGTACCGGAACTCCCGCCAGCGGTCACGACATCGGTTTTGTTGAAGCCTTCGGCGACGTTCGTCAAGCTGAGCACTTCGAAACTGGAGGAATGAACAAAGAACCACAGCCCGACCGGCACGGCCTAGAACCGCTCCTGAACATCAACGAACTCGGCGACTACCTTGGCGTTCCCATCTCAACCATCTACGACTGGCGCACCAACGGCAAAGGTCCCCGCGCATATCGCTTTGGCAAGCGCATCATGTTCGGCGTCAACGACATCCGAACCTGGATGGGGGCCATGCGCGAGCCAGACGTCCAAGCTCCCGGCGCCGCCACCTTTCCCGGAGCGGAGGGCACGCGTGGGTAGGCCCCGCACCCCTATCGGCACTTTCGGAGTCATCGCGACCTCCTCTCAAGCATGCGGCAACTACGTGGCACGAACCCGATATCGGGACTGGGACGGGAAGAATCGACTTGTTCAAGCCACCGCCTCCTCACGATCCGCCGCCGAGCGGAAGCTGAAGCAGAAGCTCGCCGAACGCTCCCTCTATCAACCTGGCTTCAACGGGATGAGCGCCGACAGTCCCTTCCCGGAACTCGTCGCCTACTGGCTCGAAGACATGGAGATCGAAGACCGCCTCTCGCGAACCACACGAAACCTCTACGAACGAGACATGCGCACCCTCGTGATGCCGACGTTCAAGGAGCTGACGCTTAGAGAAGTCGGCGTCGCCCGCTGCGACTACTTCCTCAAACAACTCGCCAGACGCAGCTACAGCCGAGCCAAGCACGCCCGAGTTGTGCTCCGGCTCGCGCTCGCGCTCGCCGTCCGCCACGAAATCCTGCCCCGCAACCCCATGGACCACGTCTCCCGTCTACACCGGAAGAAGACCATCCCAGACGCGTTCACCATCGATGAGGTGCAGGACATCCGGGCAGCGATCAAAGCGTGGGAGTCGCGCCGCATCCTTTCGGGGCCGCGGCCGGATCGACAGATCGGACAGATCGTCGAGGTCATGCTCGGCACCTCGGCGCGCATCGGCGAGGTTCTCGCGATCCGACTCCAGGATCTTCACCTGGATGGCCCGATACCGACCGCACGGATCGCTGGAACGATCATCAGCCGCAAGGGCGAGCTCACCCATCGTCAGGATCATCCGAAGACCGATCGTTCAGTTCGCCGCGTCGCCCTGCCTTCTTTCGCGTTGCACGCAGTCCGCTCACGTCTTCTCCGAAGCGGAGAAACCGATCCGGATGCGCTCCTCTTCAGCACGCGAGCCCGGACGCCGCACACAACGAACAATATCCGCCGGCTCCTGCGCGATGTGATGGATGACGCTGGGATTGAGAATGTCACACCGCACCGATTCCGCCGCACTGTCGCCACGGTCGTCAACGATGCGCAAGGCGCGCTACTTGCTTCCGAGTTGCTCGGGCACACCGATCCGCGGATCACGATGCAGCACTACATCCAACGCAACGAGACCGTGAACCCCGTCACCGCGGAGCACCTTGAGCGAGCCTTTGGTAGGGCCGGATAATGATGCTCGCGAACGTTGAGCGACACCAAGGGGCCGATGGTATCGCTAAGGCGCTGTCCTCAGGATGTGGCGCGTCTCCCGCTTCGGCAAGGCCGAACATGGCAACCTTGGATCAAGGAGTCGAGGCCAAAGGACGGGAGAAGGTATGCGCCGCGTGCAAGTTGGTCTCCATAGTCTTCAGGCCTCCGAGGCGCTCTCTTCTTACTGGCATCTTGCGGCGGAACGTCAACAGGTCTATCACGCACGATTGCAGAGGAAACCCGCACCCTGGACTGACGACCCGATAATCTCGCGCTTCCGCTTTACGAACGCATATCGTGCCGCTGATCGTGTGTCCCAGGACTTGATACGAGTGGCCTACACGGGCCCTCAAAACGCAGATGACGTCGTGCTCCGAGTTCTGCTTTTCCGTTTTTTCAACAAGCCTTCGACATGGGAGACGCTTGAGTCTCAGTTCGGTGAAGTCACAGCTGCCTCCTTTGATGTCGAACAATTCAGCGGAGCTCTCGATCGCCTGCTCGCACGTGGCGAAAGGGTGTACTCGGCCGCGTACATAATCCCGCCGCCCCCGTTCGGTGCAGCGCGTAAGCACCGAAACCATCTCCTCCTTGTCGAACACATGATGAGATCAGGAGTCGTCGCACAGGTAGCTGCGGCCAAGTCGCTCCGCGAAGTGTTCGAGACAATCCTGTCGTTCCCGTCGTTGGGCCCGTTCCTTGCATATCAGCTCGCGATCGACCTCAACTACACCACGGTGATCGATTTTGATGAGAATGACTTTGTTGTTCCAGGCCCAGGCGCCCGCAGCGGGATCGCAAAGTGCTTCCCAGATCTTGACGGAGCACCCGCTGAAGACGTCATTCGTTGGATGGTTGAGACGCAGGAAGAACAATTCGTCCATAACGACATCCAGTTTGACGATCTGTTTGGTCGGTCGTTGACTCTTATCGATTGTCAGAATCTCTTCTGTGAAACTGACAAGTACGCACGAGTAATGCATCCTCAAATACGAGGCATCGGAAATCGTAGTCGGATCAAGCAGCAGTTCTCGCCCCATGGACTGCCAGCAACTCCGTTCTTTCCTCCAAAGTGGGGTATAAACGGGCGAGCCTCAGCCAGGCTAAGTCAACATGCATTGATCGTCTGAGTTTTAGGTATCAGTGCTGCCTGTGATTGGGTCGACCGAAGTACTCTGTCGCAGCGGTGGCAAGTCCAGTGTCTCCAAGTCTCTCGATCATGCGATCGAGAGTGTAGGGTCCGGCGCCCCGTTTCGCCGCCCAGAATAGATCGATCATTCGAATGTAGGAAATCAGAAGAGGGTCAGTAAGAGCGCATTCGAGTTCTTTTAGCTCTTGTCCAGCGCGTAACTGACCTTCAAGTCGCATCCACTCTTCTAGCTCCCGCTTCAACTGCTCCCAGTCGGTATCGAACCGGGCTTGCGCCTCAACGCCAGAACGTTGTCCAAGGTGTTCCTGAGCCCGCACGACTTCACGAGCTCGCTCGAAATGCCGTTCATAAAGGTGCAGAGAGGAGCTAAAGAAGACAAGACGGCCGGGGTCAACACCGAGCCAACGCGCCATCATTTCAAGGAGTAATGTCCACTCGAAGGCGTTGATACCCGAGAACCCCCACCAGATATCGGTGCTGCGGGCAGCGATATGTAGATCGAGGCGCCCGTCTCGGGCAAGAAAATGGAGCCAGTTGTTGCATGGGATGTCGCGGCTTTCAACGAAGTCGCGATCAGGGTCGTAGATACTGACGACCGCGCGTCGCGAGGAAGGATCAGCGCGGAGAATGCTGACTATTTGCGCCAGCTGGTCTATCCCATTCCAGTTCCGCAACCTCGGACCGTAGCTAGCTCGCCAAGTAACTCCGTCGTCAGAGAATTCCGAAGCCCGTTTCAAGTACGCTCCGAGGTATTCCAAATCATTGCGTCCGCAGATTACCCACATACTTTCAGCAATGGATGAAAAAACGTTGTTGTGCCGGCGAGGCACAACAATATGTCGAGCACGGACGTTCGAAATTTCAATGAGTCGCGCACGCAACTCGAGTGTGTTTTCGCCTCGAACCTTGAAGCTTTCGCCTGACTCAGTGATGCATCGCAATTCTTCTACAAAGGCAGCTTGGGTGTCAGCGTAAATAGTCACGATAGGTCACCGCTCGCTTCCGTGCACCGCTAAACCGCGACTCAGAAGAGTCTCAATCACCAACGCATTTGTTGATTCTTCAGTGTCTGCCGGAATGACAACGGCAAGATCAGAATGCTCTTTGACGATCGCACGGTAGCCTGCTTCGACACCATCGGTGTTGTTGTTGTCAAGATGATGGGGTTCGAGGAACACGAAAACGACAGAAGGTACGACTGGAGCCCAAATCGTCTGGATGAGTTCACGAAAGCTCGTCTCAGACAAGCCTGACTGCTCCACCGAGCCTCCGTACCAGCCGTAAGCAAGGGTTGACCACCACCAGCGGTCGAGGATCAACGACTGATTTTCGATCGCCCTCCTAAGCTCCAAAATCGACTCTGCATGGCACGCCAGGTGTGCGAGTTGCTGGGCCAGCCCGGACGTGGGTTTCTCAGCCACAGCTTCACCTTCTAGAGCCGAGTACAAGGTCTTGGTGAACGGCGTGAATCCACTTGGCATATGGGCGAACACAGTCGAGTCGGTATCGACAACAGTTCGGAGCCTCTCAAGTTGGGTGGACTTACCCGTCTTATCGAGTCCCTCGAAGATGACCACAGACCCCGAACGGATGCTGAGTTTCGTGTCCATCATGCTGCAGCTCCTTTGCCTCGCCAGCGTGGCTTCTAGGCCATGTCAGAGGTCACCCCTAGCATGAAAATATGCGGAATAGAGGGTTCACGGTCGGAGGCGCAACGGCGCGTCGCCTTGGCGACCCCTGGCGAGAGCTCGCAGACACCGGACGCGGCTACCTCTCTGTCTACTTCTCGGATCCTCTTGCTCGATGGCCGGTCCGTGAGATCACCCGCCCAGGCGACAACAAGAGCGACCCGAACATCGAGACAGGGACGTACGGACTGTTCTCAACGTGCGAACCGTCGATGCGAAATCGCATCGTCCACGACGGTGCCGCTACCGTGTTCTTCCTAACAACCCGGAGAAGACACCAGGGTCGGGTCGTATCCGGCTACTATCACGTCGGCTGGTACACCGAAGGCACGCAGGGAGCGGTCAATCGCGACTACGCGCTCGGAGCGGAGACGATGCGCTTTATCGACCCCATTCTTGTATCCGACCTGCCCGAGCCCTTGTCGATGATCTGTGGCGCGCAGTTCCGGACGATGAAGCCAATCGACCCTGCGGCGACTTCCGCGCTTCGCAAACTCTGCGACGAGCGGCCTGACCGTACAACGGAGTACCTGAACGAAGTAGCTCGTGTCGAGAGCTTCGCACGTGCCCGATCTGGGTACGCATACCCTTCGTGGGGTCGCGAGAGCGGCTTCACTTGGCAAGACGCCGCAGATTATTACCAGACCGACACGGAGCTATCCAAAGTCCCAAACAGCTCCAAGAACCGCAAATGGCGATGTCGAGAGTGCGGTTACGTGATCAAGAGCGGGGCTTTGCTAAAGAAGTGCCCCCTCTGCAAGCAGATGGCAACTCTTGTGCCAGCAGAGGAGGACCTATGACCCGCCGCGTGTTCATCAGCTACCAACATGCAGACCAGATGAAGGCACGTGGTCTGAACCTGATGACTTACAACAAGAACGTCAATGTCGACTTCACTGGACGCCATTTGCTGGACCCTGTGAAAAGCCAAGACTCGGACTACATAAGCCGAAAGATCAAAGAAAAGATCAAGGGATCGTCCGCAACGATCGTGCTCATAGGCAAGGAAACGGCCCAGAGCGAGTGGGTTGAGAAGGAGATTCAGTGGACCAAGGAACAAGGCAAGGGAATAGTCGGGATAAGAATAGACCCCAATGCGACTATTCCTGAAGGTCTGACTGATTACGGTGCTGAGATCCTCGACTGGAACGCGCCCTCTGACGTCAATCAGTTTGACGATGCGATCGAACGAGCTATCGCTGCCACCTCTCGGGGCAGGAACATGCCGATGAACACACAAACAACATGCGGGCGATGAGCTTGATGCATCACCAGACCTGCACCAGGAAAAATCCAACTTTTGGGGTGATGAAGTGATAGTCGTTTACGCAGGGGTGCAAGCTGACGAAGACGGGCGAGAACCGGCTCGATTGCCGGAAACGGTCGAGGACGAACTTCTGACGCGGCTTAGAGGACTCCTTCAATCCCTCAAGCCAACCCGCTTAGTTGGGGCATTGGCCTCAGGCTCAGACATTCTTTTCGCGCGGGCAGCACTGTTAGAAAGCATTCCGCTACGAGTTCTCCTTCCATTTGCCAAGGAGGATTTCAGGAAAACCAGCGTTGAATCTCGAGGTACACGTTGGCTAACGCATTTTGACCGAATAGTTAGTGATACTGCCGTTGAATTGGTCGAGGGAAATCATCCTGTCCGAGAAACGGTCGAAGCGTTCAACGAACACAACCTCACAATGCTTGATGATGCCCGTGCTTTGGCCGAAGGGACCGACGAGCGTCTTTGGGTCATCACGATTCGCCCGACTCCAAATCCGGAGGAACCGACGGTTACGGACAATCTTGTCCTGCGAGCCGAGGAGAGAGGGCACTTCACGCTCGATTTGTCTCCTATCCACGATCAGTTATCAGCTTTCATCGTCATGCCCTATGGGGTGAAGAAAGACGTTCGAAGCGGGAAGAAGGTTGACTGCGATCCGGCCTTTCACCGGATATATCGTCCGTTACTGGAAGACGCTGATATTAGCTGGAACAGGGCAGATCTGGAGACCGACAGCGGGATTATTCATTCCGGCATGATCGCTGCCTTAGCTAACTCGGATCTAGCATTGGTTGACCTCACAGCCGCGAACTTTAACGTTGCGTATGAGCTCGGCGTGAGGCACATCTTCGCCGACCGTTCCACAGTTCTGGTTAACCCACATGTTGAAGGACAAGCGCGGCATGCGCCACCATTCGATATCAACATGATCCGCATTCACTCGTTCGTTCGGGGCCAATCGATTTCGGATATGCAAGCTGAAGATGCGATAAAAGCACTTCGCCCGGTCGTTCGACGTGCCACTGCTGAGCTCGAAATTGACAGCCCAGCTCATAGCTGGTTCGACCTGGCTGCTGTGAAGCGGCCCTTCTCCCAGCTTTCCCAACTTACCGCCGCCTTGACTGCTGAGAATGGTGCGCGCGAGAAGATTGGGCTGGCGATCAAGTCCTCCGACCCCGACGCGATGAAGGCTGCCGCGGAGTGGTTGAGCAACGCGACTGGAGTTCACGAAGGACTACGCCGTAGCCTTCGGATCGAACTCGCAATCGGACTACATGCAGAAGAAGACTACGCGGACGCGCGAGCTCTGCTAGAACTTTCCCAACCAGGTCTGGACGATCCACTACATCGAGTCTGGCTCCAAGAATGTGTCATGGTATACCGGCGTCTAGGTGAGGATGAGCGTGATCCTGTAGCCCGACAGGGACTGTGGCGGACAGCTCGTGGGTATCTTGAGGATGCTGAAACCGCCGGATACGTGGATTCGGAGACTTACGGTAGCTGGGGAGGACTGCTAAAGCGGGAACTAGAGCTCCAGCTCGACAACGGTGATCCAGCCGTTGCAAAGAACCTCTTCCGTGAGATGGCGGAGAAATATCGTGCGGGCTTCGAAGGCGATCCCAGCTTCTACACCGGGGTCAACTTGCTTATGGCCCTACGCCTCAGTGGGCGAGATAGAGACGAGTCCTTCCGTGAGGAGTTCAACGAGATCCTTACGGTGTCACGATTCCTAAACAAGATCGCGATTGCGGACGGGCCCACCGATTATTGGGCGCTTGCAACACGCGCGGAGCTCACGCTGCATGAGTGCCTTGAGAGCGGCAGGCCCATCGACGAGGCTGCTGAACAGTTCGCCGAAGCAGTTCGCCATGGTAGAGCCGATCAGATCCGATCCACGAAGTATCAGCTGAATTTCTTGGCTAGGCACGGGGACCCGGAAGAGGTCATCGAACGACTTAGATTAGTAATAGAACAGGCTCGATAGGGGTATTTATGGTTTTGTACAGTTCGCGCACTCAGGGTGCGCTTCGTGAGTTGGCGGCGATTACGCGGAAATACCAGAGTGTCGCAGAGGGGGAACGAAAAACTCTCTCGTCGCCAATTCGGCACAAAGTTTTCGTTAGCTATCATGCCGTGGACGCTGTCGAGGTTCTGGAATTCATTGAAGGAAATACCGATGTTTTCATACCACGCGCGATCGGCATGGAAGAAGATGGCTCCGACATCATAGATTCCACGAACGTTGGCTATATTCGACAGACAATAAAGTCTAAGTTCTTGCGGGATTCGACAGTGACCCTTGTGGCTATTGGGGAATGCACCTGGGCGCGCAAGTTTGTTGATTGGGAAATATATACGAGCCTTCGCTCCGACCCTACCCCGAACGGACTATTGGCAGTTCAGCTGCCTTCCGTTGCGGGGACGAGCCCCAAAATCCCCGATCGACTATCAGCTAACCTTGCGCCAAGTAGTCAGGAGAGCTACGCGAATTACTATGTTCCTCCATCGAGTCAGACTGTTCTCAGGAATTGGATTCAGGAGGCTTTCGATGGACGTACGACTCGCAGGTCTTTGCTCCAGGTTGGTGGCAAGCTGCGCGAGCGTAACTCGTCGTGTGAATCGCAGTAGGTATTCCGGGTGTGCAAGGAGACGAACTTGAGCACCTTCGTGACGACTCTTCTTCGTAAAATGGTGCTATGACTTCATCTGCCTCGGTGTTATATGTGATGGTTGCTTCGCCCGGTGATGTAAGTGAGTCAAGGGAGGCTGTGCAGCAAGCAATTTCCAGCTGGAACGAGTCGAACACGCGCACGCGCGGTGTTGTCGTTGTGCCGTTGCGTTGGGAATCAGTAGTGCCGCAGGCGGGAGCGCATCCGCAGGCGATTATCAATGCTGCGTTGCTTGACAATGCCGATGTAGTTATCGGTATCTTTGGCAGTCGGATCGGCACGGCGACTCCGGCGGCAATATCTGGCACGGTTGAGGAAGTCGATCGTGCCATCGCAGATGGTAGGCGTGTGCACCTCTGGTTCTCCACGGCACCACATCCACATGATGTTGATATAGAACAACTCACCGCCTTGCGTCAGTTCCAAGAGGACTTATCTCAGCGGAGCCTCTACGGCACTTATAGCAATTCCGAAGAACTGATCGCTAAGGTGTGGGCAGCTATTGAGAGTGATGTTGATGCACTTGCTCTCGCCCAACCCCAACCTGATCCGTCAGTTGGCGGCGTCAAGCTGGTAGCGCAAGCGGGAAGCGAAAGTATCGCCTCGCATGACAGTAAGGGCCGTTTGAAGCCCAAAACACGCCGGTTTATTGATGTCAGGAATGACGGCGACAAAGATGCCGAGGGCCTCACGGCCAGGGCAGGAGATCGGCCGGCGAATTTGCTTTACGAGGGTGATCGCCCGCGAACTATTCATGCAGGGCAATTTCAGCGCTTCCGGTACGACTTAGCAATCGCTGATGGCATCCCGACGAGTATTCTCGTGAAGTGGACTGAGGACGGAGAGCCCCGCGAGCGGGTCTTTGACATCTGACATGGGGACCAAAAGGGGACCAGAGTCATGCAAACCATGCATTTCGTGACGTGCTCTGCATGATCTGACCCGTGGAATCACGCGGTTCTTGGTGAGAGCCGAACCGTTTGGACGCCTGGGGGTCAGGGGGTCGCAGGTTCAAATCCTGTCAGCCCGACCAAATGGTCCGGTCAACGTGTTGTTGACCGGACCTTGTTCGTTTTCTGAGCTTGCCCGGTGCGGGTCGGTCCACCGGGATCAGAACGTCGGTGGTGCCCGGTATCGTTGACGTATGTCGAGCCAGCGGAGGTACTCAGACAAACGCCTTGCCGCTGCAGTTGCGGCGGTTCACTCGTGGCGCGGGGTCTTGCGTGAACTTGGATTACCGGAGTCGTCATCTGGGGCGATGCGGTCCGCACGGAATCGCGCACAGGAGCTTTCTCTCGACGTTAGCCACTTTGTGGGGCAACGAACTTGGACGGAGAAGAGCCTGCGTCTTGCGGTTGCCGGTGCGTCGTCCTGGGATGAAGTCGCGGGCACGCTCGGAGCCACGGGTTCCGCGGCCGCAAGCACTCTGGAGGGACACTCGACCCGCTTGGGAATCTCGTCACAGCACTTCAATAGCCGTCAAGCTGCTACTCCGATTGGGAACGCTGCGCCGAGTGCAGAGAACCTTGATCGAGCGGGATCACTGCTTGCCGCAACATGGTTCACCCTGAGCGGGTACAGCGTGTCCTGGCCGCTGGAACCCGCTCGATTCGACTTGCTGGTGACTCAAGCTGCGGTGACAAGACGGGTGCAGGTAAAAACGACACGGGTTCGTGTCGGGAAGACTTGGAAGGTGTACCTGTCAACGAGTCGGGGGCAGCGCGTCGTCTACCGTCCGGATGAGATCGATGATTTCTTCATCGTGAATAGCGAACTCGAATGCTATGCGATCCCATTCGCGGCGGTTGGGGGTCTACATGCTATTCATCTCAGTCAGTATGAGGAGTTCCTGCTCCCGTCGTTCTTGAGCTTGGAAGGGTCTGAACCCGCTTTGGGAGGCATTTGGGTCTGATGCGCGTTTAGGTGACATTCAACATGGCTAGTTTCGGCTGGCCTGGAAGGATGAACCTATGCCCTCCTCGTTATCCCAAAGAGTTCCGTGACGACGTCGTGAGGATCGCGTCGGATCGTGGTCCGGAAGTGACACTGGCGCAACGCGTACGACTTCGGTATCCATTTGGAACCCTCGATAAATGGCTCCGAGAGGAACGCGTCGAACAGGGCCAGAAACCCGGTGTCACGCGGTCCGAGAATGCTGAGCTGCGTGAGCTACGCAAACGCAACAAGCTCCTCGAACAAGAAGTGGAAGTACTCCGACGTGCGGCCGCGTATCTTGCCCAGGCGCACCTGCCGGGAAAGGCTCTACCCGCTCGTGAAAGAGCTCACCAGTGACGGGATCCCCGTCCAGGTGTCGTGCCGGGTACTCAAGCTCGCCCGCCAGCCCTACTATCGATGGGCTCCGCAGCCCAGTCACTGAACGAGACCTTACGCAGGCGTATCGAGCGAACGCGCTCCACGACGCCCACCTGGAAGACCCCGAGTTCGGCTACCGGTTCCTCGCCGACGAAGCGAAAGCTCTCGGAGAACCGATGTGCGACCGGACTGCATGGCGGCTCTGCCGAGACCAGGGCTGGCGGTCAGCGTTTGGGAAGAAGAAAGCCCGCGGGAAAGGGAAAACGCCTGGCCCGCCCGTGCATGACGATCTCGTGCAGCGCGAGTTCGTGGCCGCTGCCCCGAACGAATTATCGCTTTCGGACATCACTGAGCATTGGACGAGTGAAGGCAAGCTCTACCTGTGCGCGGTGAAAGACGTGTGGTCAAACCGGATTGTGGGTTACTCCATCGACTCGCAGATGACTTCCGCGCTTGCGGTAACGGCGTTGAACAACGCAGTGCTTCGCCGCGGTGACGTTGCAGGGTGTGTGCTGCACACGGATCGTGGATCTCAGTTCCGAAGCCGGAAACTACAGCGTGCACTCACCTGCCACGGGATGGCCGGCTCGATGGGTCGCGTGGGCGCTGCGGGCGATAACGCGGCGATGGAGTCGTTCTTCAGCTTGCTCCAGAAGAACGTCCTGAACCGCAAGACATGGGCCACCCGAGACGAGCTCCGGTCAGCGATCGTGACCTGGATCGAGCGCACCTACCATCGACGCCGCAGACAGGTCAGGTTGGGCCGTTTGACGCCGGTCGATTACGAGACCATCCTGAACGAAAAACAGGCCCTCGTTGCCTGACCAGACCTGTCACCTAAACGTGCATCAGACCCGAACGTTAAACCTCAGTCGAAGACAGGGGTCGGCCAATCCGTCTGCCCGGGGGCTGAGCGCCAGCGCGTGGAACCTTGCCTCAGGCATGACCAGCGAGCGTCGGGGTCCGAGCTTCGAGCTTCAAGAGGGTATGGTGAGGAGGCAGGCCAGGCCGAGGAAATGGGAGCGCAAGTGTCGACCAAAATAGATTTTGATCTTAAGGGCGTAGGTTACCTTCTCAAGGTCGAGATTCTTCAGGTACCGCTCTACCAGCGTTCGTACTCCTGGGGGACGGATCAGGTCAATGACTTTTGCTCCGACATAAAGAATGCTTTCGGTTCTTCTCAGAGAGAGCATTTCATGGGAACTGTCGTCTTATCCTCCGAAGAAGGTGCCAGGCTGACCATTATCGATGGTCAGCAACGGCTTGCAACGACGACACTTTTCCTAGTAGCGATGCGGGACTACTACGAAGAGCACGGTGAGATTGCGCGAGCAAATGCGATCAATTCTGAGTACCTCAATATGTTCTCGGACGAGGAAGGCGCTCATGTTCCGAAGCTTGTCCTAAACGCTGAGGATGACCATTTCTTCAGGCAGTTCGTTGTGCCTGATGCTGAAGCAGTGGGGGCCACACGTGACTCGCATCGACTTCTTGAGAATGCCAACGAGAAAATTCGTTCCTTTGTACAAGAGCAAGCAGAGCAAGCCGGAACGAACTGGGTTGACACGTTTGTCCAGTGGAGGAAGTTTATTGAGTCGGGCCTCCGCGTCATCTACGTGAAGGTTCCAAGCGAGTCTGACGCCTTCATGATTTTCGAAACTCTGAATGATCGCGGCGCAAACCTCACACTCTCCGATCTATTGAAGAACTACCTGTTTGGGCGAGCGTCTAAGCAGGCAAATGGGCTTGAGATTGTGCGAGACAAGTGGCTTGTCGCATTCGGGGCACTCGATGCAGATCAGGATCTCTTCATTGCCTACCTTAGGCACCTCTGGAATTCGAAGCGCGGGGCGACGCGGGAAGCCTACTTGTATAAGCAGATTAAGAGTCACGTCACGACGGCTACGCAAGCCATGGAACTCGCGACTGAAATCGAGTCTGGAGCGGGGGTGTATGCGGCGCTGCTATCTAGTGATGATGACTACTGGTCTGCCTGGGGGAAATCAACAAGACTGAACATTGAAACACTCAACCTTCTGGCATTAGGGCAAATCCGACCTATGCTTCTCGCTGTTCTGCAACACTTCACCATGAAAGAAGCAAAACGGGTTCTCCGGCTTTCGGTCAATTGGGGTGTGCGCGGGCTAATCGTCGGTGGCATCGGAGGGGGATCGACGGAAAAGGCCTATTGCGATGCCGCCGTTGCTGTGAGAAAGGGCGAAGTGAAGACGGCGGAAGAACTGCTGTCGAAGCTTGAGACGATTATCCCCAGCGACGCTGAATTCGAAAGTGCCTTTTCGAGCGTTCGCGTCTTGAAGGCTTCTCTCTCTCGATATTATCTTCGGGCACTCGAAGCCCAAAGGAGCGGCGAGGCAGAGCCCGAATTCGTAGCCAATCCAGACGAGGCCGAAATCAACCTTGAGCATGTATTGCCCAAGAAGGCTACTGAGGCCGACTGGCCTGCGTTCCCTGGCGATCTGGGGAAGCAATGGGTCGATCGACTCGGGAATCACGCGTTGCTCCAGAAGGTTCCGAACGACTTGATTGGCAATCGGCCGTTCAGCGTTAAGAAGCCGGTCTTGGCGTCGTCCAATTACGAACTTACGAAGGAAATTGGTTCGCAGGCCGACTGGACTGCAAGCGAGATTGAAAAGAGACAAGCCGAGCTTGCCTCTGAAGCATCGGCAACTTGGCCGCGCATGATCTAGCCGAACGCGACTTGGCACCTAGGAAGTCAGAACTCTGTACGGGCAACTGGTTCGCGATCCACAAGCTCCGAACGAAGAGCATCTGGTTCGGCTTGCAGGTGATTTGGATTCAGCGGCCATAAGCCCGCCACATGCGAACTTTCGATGGGTGCGAAGCTCACGAAGTTAGTGGGCCAATCTAGTGGCCAACGTCCTGTAAAGCGTGCAAAACGTGACGCGCTCTGCAAAGCATGGAACGCCAAAACCCCGGATATCTGGCCGAAAATGCCCGTTCCGTCTGCCTGGGGGTCAAGGTGTCGCAGGTTCAAATCCTGTCAGCCCGACAAATGCGATGTCTCAGGACATTAGGGACACCTGAACCCGCGGAAACGCGAGTTCAGGTGTTTTCGTTGGGTAGTCCTTTTCTGGGTCGATGGTGTATTCCCGAGGACTTCCCCTGTGGTCGTGACGATGATGGCGTGGCTGCCGTGGACGAGACAGATCAGCTCTGTCCGGGCGTGACCTCGACCAATCCCAAGGAGTTTGAGCTTCCCTGCATGTCTGAGCGTGATGGTTCGGGTCTGATGCAGGAACAGGTGACAGTTCTAGTCAGGCCGCGAGGGCCAGTTCTT
>NZ_FUID01000096.1 GCF_900163635.1 Leucobacter sp. 7(1)
GGTATCTCGCCGCACGAGACCAACACTGCCGCACCCCCGGCTGCCGGGTCCCCGTGCACCGCTGCGATATCGATCACACACTCGACGCCGCAACAGGCGGACCCACCAGGATCGATAACTTGGCACACCTGTGCCGTAGTCATCACGTCATGAAACACCACACCGGATGGACAATCACCCAACACGATGCGGGGGATGTGACCTGGACCGACCCGACCGGACGAAAGTATCTGGACCGGCCACCGAGCCGGGTGAGGTTCGTACCCGTCATCGAACCACCCGCCGACGGTCGTCCGAGAAGGGGTACACCGTCAGGAGCTCCCGGGCCCGAAACTCTCCCAGCAATGGACACGTCACCGGGAAGCCCTGAAGTCTCGGATGCACCACACCCGTTTTAATGCGCTTGGGAGCCATTCATCACACGCCGAATGATGGGGCGAACTGGAGGCGAGAATTCGACGCCGCGTCCAAACTCGCCCCCTTCTGCGTACAGGTGATGAATCCGCTTATCACGATGTGCAATGCCCGGCTACGAAGGTGAGGCGTCGAGCGGCTATGACTACTGAGCGAAGCGTGAACTGAGATGCTGGGACAACTAGACACGAGGTGTGCCAGATCTCGGCATTTCAGTGGCTCAACAAGTCTGGGCTCCGGCGACGCCATCCCCGCAGCTGCGAGCGATCATGGAAATAGTGAACGCTGCAACTTTGTCTTTGCCTCCAGTTGCCCGGTGAGTCTGCCCACGGTTCTGAGGCTGTCGCAAAATCTGGCCTCTTGCACCGAATCGAATCCGGCTCAACCAGCGCGGTCAGCATTGCGCCGCCAACCCAATTCAACGAAGATGCAGGGTTCAGCCCTGATGCGGGCTTAGCGCTAGTGCAGGGCCAGCCCTGATGCAGGCTGAGCACTAGCGCAGTGTCCGCCCTGATCCAGGCCTCGCCTTGGTGCTGGCTTAGCCCCGATGCAGGCTCGGCCCTGATGCTGGCCTAGTCCTGATGCTGGATCAGCCCAAGTGCAGGCTCAGCCCTTATGCAGCTGAGTCCTCATTCAGGCTCATCCCCGAATCTCGTCCAGGTCCAGGTCCAGGTCCAGGTCCAGGTCCAGGTCCATGCCAGGCCCAGGCCCAGGCCCCAGTACGAGTACGAGTAACAGGACCCGCCCCAACCCCGGCCCCAGCATCCCGCTGTCTCTCGAACACTGTGACGCACCAGCCCCGGCCTGAACGCACCTCTCTTCCGCCCCGTCACCGGCGCTGGCCTCGGTTCCCGGCTGAGCGGCTCCCTCAGTTCCCGGCTCAGCGGCAGCACCCAGTAGCGGCCGCGGTGCCGCCCTAGATCCCGCGGCCTGGGGTGAGGATCCCGCGTGGATCCAGCGCCAACTTGATGGCACGCTGCACATCGAGCGCGGCCTCATCCAGCTGCCACGGCAACTCGTGCTGCTTCACGGAGCCGATGCCGTGCTCGCCCGAGATTGTCCCGCCGAGGGAGATTGCGAGCTTCGTGATGTCATCGATGAGCGCGTCGGCCTCGGCGATACCGGCCACGGTGTCGGGGGACTCGACGGTGCAGTGCAGATTCCCGTCTCCCGCGTGTGCGACCGTGGAAACGCGCTTGCCGTGTCGGGTAGCGAGCTCGGCGACGCCGTGGAATACCTCGGAAAGGGCAGCAACTGGCACGCCGACATCGCAGCTGATCTTGAGGCCGCGAGCATTGAGAGCGGGGTTTGAGAGTCGCCGCGCCTCGAGCAAAGAGTCGGATTCGGAGATCTCGGTATCGGTCGCCCCCTGCGCCCGACAGATCGCCGTGATCGTTTCGGCCTTCGCCGCGGAGTCGAGCCCCACCGTCTGCCCAACGAGCATTGCACCGGCCGGCACGGTGAGTCCGCTCGGCTGGAACGACTCGATGATCTCCACACTGAACGCGTCCATGAGTTCGAGCACCTCAGGCTGTGCCGGACCGTTCACAATTGCGGTCACTGCCGCCCCGGCTTCCTCAAGCGTGTCGAAGCTCGCGCGGAACGTGCGGGGCGTCCCCGGCGGCACAGGCTTGAGGCGCACCGTGGCTTCGGTGATAACGCCGAGTGTGCCCTCCGACCCCACAAACAGGCTCGTGAGGTCGTAGCCGACAACGTTTTTCCGGGTCAGGGCGCCGGTGCGCATCACGCGGCCGTCGGCGAGCACCACCACGAGTGCGGCGATCGAGTCGCTCGTCACGCCGTGCGCCACGCAGCGCAGCCCGCCCGCGTTGGTCGCGATGTTGCCGCCGACCGTGCAGGTGCGTGCGCTCGCGGGATCAGGCGGGAAGAATAGCCCCGATTCGCGTGCGAGCGTGTCGAGTTCCGCGGTGATGACCCCCGCCTGAACGGTCGCGGTGCGGTTGGCCGTGTCAAGCTGCAATACCTCGGTCATATCTGCAAGCGAAATGACCAGACCGCCGGGATAGGCGTTCGCGCCGCCCGCGAGTCCCGTCCCCGCGCCGCGCACACTCACCGGCACGCGATGCTCGTGCGCCCACGCAAGGGCGGCGGACACGTCCGCGGTGTCGCGGGCGCGCACAACAGCCAGGGGCTGACCCTCTGGTTCGGCCCGCGAACTGTCATGCGCGTACGGGGCCACGAGCTCCGGATCGCGAATCAGACGCTCGCCGAGGCGGCTTTCGAGATCCTGCAGCTCCACCATGTTGTCTCCTTCGTCAACGCCTGCGGCCGCCGCTCGGCAACCCAACTTCGAGTCTATTGAGGGGCGCGGCGTGTCGCGCAACCGGCGGTTCGCTTGCGCGTCCGATCGGCCGGACAGCGCACGACACGACACGCCGGACAGCGCACAACACGTCCCGCCGGACAGTGCACGACGCGACCCGCCAGACAGTGCATGACGCGACCCGCCAGACAGTGCACGACACGATCGGCACGGCGAACCCACCGTGGGAGGATTGCTCTATGCCACAGCACACAGCCGGAGCAGGACGCTACGCTCCGAGCCCCTCCGGGGATCTACACCTCGGAAATCTCCGCACCGCGCTGCTGGCGTGGCTCTTCGCGCGCACGAGCGGCCGTGAGTTTCTGATGCGGATCGAGGATCTGGATCGCGCGCGCGATGCCGGATCCGGTGCACGGCAGCTTGAGGACCTCAGGCGGATCGGGATCGACTGGGACGGCGACCCGGTCCTGCAATCTGAGCGGGGTGCGGATCACGCGGCCGCAATCGCGAAACTGGCGGCTGCGGGTCTTGTATACGAGTGCACCTGCTCGCGGAAAGACATCCTCGCTGCCCCGAGTGCACCCCACGCACCGCCCGGCGCGTATCCGGGGACCTGCCGCGACCGCAGCGACGCCGAGCGTGAGGTGGCTCGCGCCGCGATTGCACCCCGGCTCCCAGCGCTACGCCTCCGCGCCCCGGAGGGCTTGCGCTCGCTCGACTTCGCGGATCTCGTGCTGGGGCAAAGCCGGGGCGATATCGATGATTTCGTATTGCAGCGCGGCGACGGGACTGTCGCCTACAATCTCGCAGTCGTGGTCGATGACGCCGAGATGGGGGTCGACCAGATCGTGCGCGGCGACGATCTCGCGCCCTCCACCCCGCGTCAGATACTGCTGCAGCGTCTCCTCGAGCTGCCGACCCCGCCCGCGGTTGAGTACGCACACGTGCCGCTCGTGCTTGGCCCGAGCGGCGCTCGGCTCGCGAAGCGTGACGGGGCGGTCACCCTGGCTGAACTGGGGGACCGCGGGGTCACCCCTGACGTTACGCGCGGCTGGATCGCGACTTCGCTCGGGCTTGCTGCCCCCGGAGAGACCGTGCCGGTATCCACGCTGCTGAAGCGCTTCAATCCGGCCGAACTCCCGCGGACACCGTGGCGGTGGGATCCGAACGCGACCGATTAGCCACAGCCTCCGGCTGCGGTGGAGTGTGAAAGCCTTAGCGCTTGAGCGCGCGGATGATGCGAGCGAGCGCCCGACCGGTCACCCACACGAAGGGGACCGCAACAACGAGCAACGCAATCACGTTGGGCTGGAACCGGGTGACGCCGTCCTGCGTCACATACGCGCCCACCGGAACGGACATGCCGCCGCCGCCTCCGCCGGAGCCCTCACCCTGCGCGGGGGAATCTTCACCGAGGCCTTCACCCATGCCCTCACCGGCACCGAAACCATAGCTGGTGCAAGCGACCGGGAGGATCGTGGTGCCGTCGACCTCGACGGGTGCGCCGTATGCGGAGTGCACCCCGACCTGCGTCACGGTGTCTGCGAGCTGCTTCGTGAGAGATGCCATGTCGTCAGCCTACCTGCTCGGGCGCATCATCGACAGAGCCGTGCCGTGCCGGACGGAGCGACCCCGCCTGCGGTCGTTTGGGCTCGATCCCGTCACCGGATGAGACATGTTTGATGCGCCGGATCACCCAGGGGACGAGGTGCTCGCGAGCCCACACAACGTCCTCCTTGCGCGCCTCGCGCCAGCTCCGATTGGGGAGCGCCGGGGGGTCGAGCGGGGGGAGCTCGTGCGGCACGTTGAGTGCATCAAGCGCGGCGCGCGCAATAGTGTGGTGGCCGAGCGCGTTCAGATGGAGCCGGTCACCAGCCCAGTAGCGGCTGTCCTGGAGTTCAGCGATCGCCCACTGATCCACCACAACGCAGTCGTACTTCTGAGCGACCTTCCGCACGTTTTCGTTGAAGATCGCGACCTTGCCGCGAATGCTGCGGAATACAGGCTGGAACGCGGTGTCGACGCCGGTGAAAACGAGGATCGTCGCGCCAGTCGCGCTCAAGCGGGACACGATCCGCTCAAGCTTCGCCGCGACCTCGTCCGGGTCGGTGCCGGGGCGGATCACATCGTTGCCACCCGCGCAGACACTGATCAGATCCGGACGCAGATCCTCCGCAGCCGAGAGCTGCTCATCGGTGATCTGCTGGATCAGTTTGCCGCGCACCGCGAGGTTCGCGTAAGAGAACTCTTCGCTGTGCTCCGCGAGCACCTCGGCGAAGCGATCAGCCCAGCCACGCAACCCGCCCGGGCTGTCCGCATCCGGGTCACCAACACCCTCGGTGAAAGAATCGCCAATGGCCACGAAGCGTGCCCAGGGAAGCTCGATGCCTGCCCGATCCTCTGCCATACGAAACTCCGATTCTCCTTGGGTGCGACGGTCCCGACGCACACACAGTACCGCTAGTCTAGGGCGCTGTGACAGATTCGGACCCGGGCCTCCACCTCCCAGGGACGAGTGCCGCTGAGCATCTGCCTCCGGTGTATCCGGAGCGCGCCGCTCACGGTACCGCCGGCACCTTGCGCGCCTGGCAGGAGGAGGCAATCAAGCGCTACCTCGCCGCCGCGCCGCGAGACTTCCTGGCCTCGGCGACCCCGGGTGCCGGTAAGACAACCTTCGCGCTGCGCCTCGCCGCGATCCTGCGCGCCAACCACACGGTGCGCCAGGTCATCGTGGTCGCCCCCACGGAGCACCTGAAGTCACAGTGGGCGGACGCGGCCACCCGAGCGGGGATCCGACTCAATCCCGACTACGCAAACAGCGATGGCCTGGGCTACGGCAACCATTACCACGGGGTCGCGGTGACCTATGCGCAGGTCGCCATGAAGCCCGTGCAACACCGCCTGCTGACGGAGAACACCGACACGCTCGTGATTCTTGACGAGGTGCATCACGGCGGCGACGCGCTGAGCTGGGGCGACGCAATCCGCGAGGCCTACGGCACGGCCACTCGCAGACTCTCGCTGACCGGAACTCCGTTCCGCTCCGACGACGCTCCGATCCCGTTTGTCCAGTACGCGCCGCAGGGTGATGGCTCCAGCATTTCGCTCACCGACTACGACTACGGGTACGGTCGTGCCCTGGCCGACGGCATCGTTCGCCCCGTCGTCTTCATGGTGTACGCCGGCAAGATGCGCTGGCAGACCTCCGCGGGTGAGGAGATGGAGGCGAGCCTCGGCGAGGGCAATACCAAGGACATCACCTCGCAGGCGTGGCGCACCGCGCTCGATCCCGCGGGAGACTGGATCGCGAAGGTCCTGAAGGCTGCGGATCGCCGCCTCACGGAAGTGCGGGAGGACATTCCGGACGCGGGCGGGCTCGTGATCGCGACCGACCACGCCTCCGCGAAGTCTTACGCGAAGCAGCTGCGCGAGATCACGGGGGAGCAGGTTGCCCTCATCCTCTCGGACGATACGGGCGCGAGCGAACGGATCGACGAGTTCTCTCGGGGTGACTCCCGCTGGATGGTCGCCGTGCGCATGGTGTCCGAGGGGGTCGATGTGCCGCGACTTGCCGTGGGCGTGTACGCCACGAGCTCAGCCACCCCGCTCTTCTTCGCGCAGGCAATCGGTCGTTTTGTGCGGTCGCGGCGTCGTGGCGAGGTTGCCACGGTATTCATCCCGAACGTGCCGACGCTGATGCAGCTCGCCGCGGAGCTCGAAAAGGAACGCGGGCACGTCCTCGAAGGCCCCGGCAGCGCCGAGGAGATGTGGGACGCCGAAGCGGCGCTCATGAACGCCGCCGAAAAAGAAGACAAGGCGTCCTCGGAGCTGCTCGAGGGCGAGGGCTTTGTGTATCAGGCACTCGGCTCTGACGCCCACTTCGATCGTGCAGTGTTCGACGGGGCCGAGTTTGGCGGCTACGCCGAAGTGGAGAGCGAAGAAGAGCTCGACTTCCTGGGGTTCCCCGGCCTCCTCGAGCCCCAAGAGGTGAAGGCACTTTTGCAACAGCGCCAGGCCCGTCAGGCAAAGCGCAGCGCCACCAAGCAAGGAATCCTTGAGCACGCGCCGGATCGCGCGGAGGCCCCCGAAGCGCTGCACCGCACGCTGGGGGAGCAGCGGAAGTTGCTCTCGAGCCTCGTGGGGATGTACTCCAAGGTCTCGGGGGAGCCGCACAAGGACATCCACACTGAGCTGCGCCGCGTCTGTGGGGGTCCCGCGGTGCCCCAGGCCTCAGTCACGCAGCTCCAAAAGCGCATCGACCTGCTGCGACGGCGGCTTCGGCCGTAGGCTGGGGCCCATGGCGAAAAAGAGTGCGGGGTCGACCCCCGCGACCGTCGCACTGCTGCGGCTCGGGATCGCGTACACCGAGCGCAGCTACGCCCACGATGCCGCGGTGACCGATTTCGGGGACGAGGCTGTCACCGCGCTGGGAGTGCCCGCGGAGCGGGTATTCAAGACGTTGCTGGCGGAGGTGGACGGCACGCTCGCGGTCGCTGTCGTGCCCGTGGCGGGAAAACTTGACCTGAAGGCGCTCGCGGTCGCGCTCGGTGGCAAGAAAGCCGTCATGGCGGATCCGACACTCGCCGAGCGGCGCACGGGGTACGTCGTGGGCGGGATCAGTCCGTTGGGACAGCGCACCCGACTGCGCACAGTTGTCGATGCGTCCGCGATGGAGCACGAGACTGTGTTGGTCTCGGGCGGTCGGCGTGGATTGGACATTGAGCTGGCACCGGCCGAGCTGTGTCGAGCGACCTCCGCGATTCTCGCCCCGATCGGCACAAACACGGGGCTTTTCGGGGCAACGGGTACCGCGACGCGCGCGAGTTCCCGAACGAATTGGATGGGCGCTTGAGTTCCGTGATAAGTTATTCCCTGTTCGGCCGGTGAGAAATCACAAGCTGAAAATGTTCGCGCGGGTGGCGGAATGGCAGACGCGCTAGCTTGAGGTGCTAGTGCCCGTATTAGGGCGTGGGGGTTCAAGTCCCCCTCCGCGCACGAACAGAAAACCCCCTTCTTCGGAAGGGGGTTTTCGCGTATCTGGACAGTGAACGTGTTGACGAGCCGCTGTGTTGATGAGCCGCTGTGTTGACGAGCCGCTGTGTTGACGAGCCGCTGTGTTGACCGGCTACTGTGCCGACCAGCCCCCGTCGGAGGCGAGCACCACTCCGTTGACGTTTGCGGAGTCGTCACTCAAGAGCCAGGTGATCGCGCTGGCAAGCTGTTCGGGCGTTGCTGTGGGGAGGCCGAGGGTCTGGAACGCCGGTCCCATTCGCGCCGCGGCCGATTCGGAGTGAAATGCTCCGTCAACGTTTGTCGCGACGCCGCCGGGGGCAACCGCGTTCACTCGGATTCCCTGAGGACCGTACATAAATGCCGCGTGCTTGGTGAAGCCGACGACGGCGTGCTTCGACGAGGTGTACGCCGCGCCCGCTGCGTTGCCACGGATCCCGGCAGCGCTCGCGGTGTTGACAATCGATCCGACGCCGCGTTCGATCATGCCGGGCAGCACCGCACGCGTGAGCCGCATGACGCCCGTGACGTTGATATTGAAGACCCGGTCCCAGACCTCGTCGGTCACCTCGGCTGCTGGGAGGAACCCGTCCATGATCCCCGCATTGTTCGCGACTGCATCGACGGTGCCGCCGGCGGCTGCCACGACCCGCGCGATGTCCGCCTCGACGGTGACATCACTGACGACGGTGCGCAGCGCCTCCGTGCCAGCCTCCGCAGCGAACTCGGCAAGCCGCTCTGAGGAGACATCGGAGGCGACAACCACGCCACCCTCCGCGAGTATGCGCTGAGCGATCGCCTTGCCGATCCCCGATCCCGCACCCGTCACGATCACCGTCTTGCCAGCGAATCGTCCGGGAACTCCCTGAGTGTTCATGCTCTTCCTCTTCCATGCTTCGTGTGGAGGTACGAGGAGGCGGCTGCCCCTCACAACAAGTGTTCGCTTCCGTGGCGCGGGAAACCAGTGGGCCGATTCTCAGGAAGCTCTGATCATTTCGCCCCGGCAGGCCCGTCTCTGACATAGTTCGTGATCCCGAGCAGATTGCCGAGGCTGCCGGGTAGCCTGGGAGACATGACTGCTGAAGCGAACGAGCTCGCGCTCTCGGAAACCGTCCGTATCGCCCGCGATTTGATTCGGATCGACACGTCGAACCGCGGCGGCGGCGACGCGGAACCCGAGCGGCCCGCAGCCGACTATGTTGCGGCCTATCTGCGTGAGCTTGGCCTCGACCCGGAGATCATCGAGTCGGCACCGGGCCGTGCAAGTGTCGTGGCTCGCGTCACTGGCACCGATCCCGCGCTGCCCGCACTCGTGCTGCACGGCCACCTCGACGTGGTGCCCGCGGATGCTGCGAACTGGAGCGTGGACCCGTTCGCGGGCGAGATCCGTGAGGGCATGCTGTGGGGCCGCGGCGCGGTCGACATGAAGGACATGGACGCGATGATCCTGACAGCCATCGCTGAGCTGCTGCGAGCCGGTGAGCGGCCGCGGCGCGACGTGATCGTGGCGTTCTTCGCGGATGAGGAAAACGGTGGCATTTTCGGTGCCCACCACCTCGTAACGCACCGGCCCGAGCTCTTCGCCGGGGCAGGCACCGCGATCAGCGAGGTCGGCGGCTACTCCATCGACATCGAGGGGACACGCGCCTACCTCGTGCAGACGGGGGAGAAGTCCCTCGACTGGATTCGACTGCGCGCCCGCGGCACCGCTGCACACGGCTCACGGGTGTGGCACGACAACGCGGTCACCCGCCTCGCCGAGGCGATCGCCGCGCTCGGCCGCCATGAGTGGCCACTCGCGCTGTGCGACACCACCCGCGAGCTTGTCGACGCAATCGCCGCCATCCTGGGGGAGGACCCGAAGGAGGTCGCTCCCGAGGAACTTGTACTTCGGCTCGGCAAGGGCGGTGGCTTCATCCAGGCCAGCCTGCGCAATACGAGCAACCCGACGGTGCTCACCGCGGGGTACAAGCACAACGTCATTCCCGACACCGCAGAGGCGCTCGTGGACGTGCGCTCACTGCCGTCCGAACAAGCAAGCGTGCTCGCCGAAGTGCAGCGAATTGTGGGAGATGACATCGAGGTCGAGTCGGTGCACTCCGACATCGGGCTCGAAGTTCCGTTCGCGGGCGAGCTCGTTGACGCGATGACCGCGAGCCTCACCCGGCACGATCCCGAGGCGCGGGTGCTGCCCTATCTGCTCTCGGGCGGGACCGACAACAAAGCGCTCTCTCGGCTCGGCATCGTGGGCTACGGCTTTGCGCCACTGCGGCTCCCCGCCGACCTGGACTTCCCGGGCATGTTCCACGGCGTCGACGAGCGGGTGCCGCTCGACGCGCTCGACTTCGGCCACCGCGTCCTCGTGGATCTACTCCGCACGTACTAGTCCCGGCAGCTGAGAACACGGCCCCGCGCAACGTGAAGTCGCACGGGGTCGTGGGCTAGTCTGGACGGCGGCCCGTTTTGATGAGGTGCGCCATGCGTGCCGGCCAGGAAAGGACACCGTGGGAATCTTTGAGGCGATCCTGCTCGGAATTATTCAGGGGCTCACCGAGTTTCTCCCGATTTCATCGAGCGCACACCTGCGCATCGCAAGCGAGTTGATGGGAATTGGGGACGCGGGATCCGCGTTCACCGCGATCACGCAGATCGGCACGGAAGCCGCGGTCATCGTGTTCTTCTGGCGCGACATCGTACGGATCATCGGTGCCTGGTTCCGATCCCTCACCGGGAAGATCCCGCGCAAGGACCCCGACGCGCTTATGGGGTGGTGGATCATCCTCGGCACCCTCCCGATCGTGATCCTCGGACTCCTGTTCCAGGATCAAATCGAGGGGTCGCTGCGCTCGCTGTGGTTTGTCGCGATCAGCCTCATTGTCTTCGGTATCCTGCTCGGTATTGCCGACAGGATCGGCCGCAAGCAGCGCCCGCTCGACAAGCTCACCTGGAAGCACGGCGTCGGCTTCGGCTTCGCTCAGGCTCTCTCGCTGATCCCGGGCGTCTCCCGTTCGGGCGGCACCATCACCGCGGGCCTGCTCATGGGCTACACCCGTGAAGCTGCCGCACGATACTCGTTCCTGCTCGCGATCCCCGCGGTCTTCGGATCGGGTTTCTACCAGCTCGCGAAAGCGCTGCGCGCGCCCGCCGACACCACGCCGATGGGTCTCACGTTCATCGCGACGGTAGTCGCGTTCGTGATCGCGCTCTTCGTGATCGGCTTCTTCATGCGCTACATCTCGAAGCGCAGTTTCATGCCGTTTGTGATCTACCGTGTGCTGCTCGGCGCAGTGATCCTCGTGCTCCTGGGCACCGGGGTGCTGACCGCTGAGGGTGGCACCGCCGCCGCCCAGGCCGCGGCCGTTCTGGAAGGACACGCACTGTGAGGACCTGGACCCCGCCCGAGCTCCCCGAGCTGCCCGGCACGGGCACCGCCCCGAAGCTCTTCAACACCGCGACGCAGCGGATGGAGTACCCGGCGATCCCCGAGGGCAAAGCGCTGCTCTACGTGTGCGGGATCACCCCCTACGACGCCACCCACCTGGGGCACGCCTTTACGTACCTGACGTTCGACATCATGCAGCGTGCGTGGCGTGACGCGGGGATCGAGACCGTGTACGCGCAGAACATCACGGACATCGACGACCCGCTGCTTGAGCGCGCCGCTGATACCAACGTGGACTGGCGTGAGCTCGCCGACGACCAGATCGGCTTGTATCGCTCAGACATGCACAGGCTCGGGATGTTGCCGCCGGAACACTTTATTGCGGTCACGGAGCAGATCGAGGAGATCGCGCAGGCCGTGTTCGAGTTGCGCGCCCGCGGATTCGCGTACACAGTTGACACCCCTGACGCGGAGGATCCCGCGCAGGACGACATCTACTTCGACACGGCCGCGGCCGAGCGCGAATCGCAGTGGCGGCTCGGCGACGTTGCACCCTACGATCCCGAGCTAATGCGCCGCCTCAGCGCCGAACGCGGGGGCGACCCCGATCGGCCCGGGAAGCGAGGGCCGCTCGATCCGCTGCTGTGGCGCGCTGCACGCGCGGGGGAGCCGAGCTGGGACTCGCCCGTGGGGCGGGGCCGGCCCGGCTGGCACATCGAGTGCTCTGTGATCGCGACGGGCGCGCTCGGCGGGGCCTTCACCGTGCAGGGCGGCGGGGCAGATCTCGTGTTCCCGCACCACGAGTTCACCGCGGCACACGCCACCGCGCTCTCCGGCACCCCGCTCGCTCACGCGTACTGTCACGCCGGACTCGTCGCGTACCAGGGGCACAAGATGTCTAAGTCGCGCGGCAACCTCGTGTTCATCTCGAAGCTGCTCGACGCCGGGGCTGATCCCTCGGCGATTCGTCTGGGCCTGCTTGCACACCACTACCGCTCCGAGTGGGAGTGGCACGACGCCGACCTCGCTACCGCGAAGCGACGCCTCGACGCGTGGCGCGCCGGACTCGAGCGGCCGTGCACGGATCCCGTGGCCGCGGAGACGGTACTGCAGCAACTCCGCGCGGCGCTGGCCAACGACCTCGATACTCCGGTGATGCTCGCCACACTCGACGCCGCGCTCGACCGGGGTGTGGATGAACCGCAACTCATCGCCGACGCGGTGTTCGCCCTGCTGGGGGTGCGGCTCTAGCTTTCTGATGGGGCTTCCAGGGTGTCCCTCCCTGGAGGCTCCCCTGGAAGCTCCCCTGGAAGCTCCCTTGGAAGCCCCCTGCGGTGTTCCACGCGAGAACGCAATTGTGCACCTTTCCAGCCTTCGCTTCGTGCGAAATTGCGGTCTCGGCGAGGGTGCAGCGCACAATGCCAATGGTGCCCGGGGTGCAGGGGTGTCTGGAGATGCTTCGGGGGCACTTGGGGGCTTCCCAGAGGCTCTGCGTCCCGGGGGTACTGCGTCCCGGGGGCTCTGCGTCCCGGGGGCTCTGCGTCCCGGGGGCACTGCGTCGCGGGGGCTCTGCGTCGCGGAGGCTCTGCGTCCCGGGGGTCGAATTTCCCGGGGTGAGTGTATCCAAGGATGAGGACTTCTCCGGGTGAGTGCGTCCTCGGGCGAGCGCATCCCCGGATGTGAGCGCATCTCCTGGGTAAGAGCCTTCCGGGATGTGAATCTCCTCGGGTGTTCGAGTTTCTCGGGATGCGAGTTTCCCCAGGACAAGTGTTTCCAGGGGTGAAGATATCCTGGCCGAGCGCGTTCCTAGGGTGAGGCCCGAAGGGTGCGAGTCTCCCAGGGCGAGCCCAGCCTGCCGAGACCTCAATCTCGCACGTTACTGTGCGCCAGAAGGTACCAGAGTGCGGACTCGCGGGATATGCGGGGCCCAGCCGGGAGACAATGTGCGAGCGGTAGGCCTGGCGAGCAACTCGTCATCCCCTCCCGTGGGGCTCTACTGGTGGCTTTGCTCGCGAGAGCTCAATTGGGCACCTTCCCAGTGCTCTGAACGTGCGTGATTGCGGGCTCGGCGTCGAAGGGGAGCGCAGGGGCCTCGGGGTGTACCCCACACCCTAGAAGCCCCTCCGGGGCGACAAAGAACACGCCGAGAACGCGAAAGCGAACCCGAATAGCGCCCGGAACGCGCGAGAATGCGGGATGGGCCTGGAATCAGCGTAGGCGGGTGCCGTGAGGCTGCGTAGGTGCGGCCCTGCTAGTGCGATTCGGGGTCTTCGGGCGAGTCGGCTTCGTTCGCTGCCCCGAACCCAGCAGAAGCGTCGGTGTCAGTGTCAGTAGCACCAGTAGCACCAGCAGCACCAGCAGCGTCAGCAGCACCAGCAGCACCAGCAGCATCTTCAGCCTCGGCGGATGGGCCGGTCACGCCTGCCGCGGATGCTGCGCCCGCCGATGCGCCGGCTCCTGCCTCAGGTCCAGCTGCCTCATCGGACGACGCATTGGGTTCTGCGTCAGCACCAGCTGCCGCATCAACTGCAGCATCAGCACCCGACCAGGCATCCGTATCGCGGCGCGAACCATCCTCAAGGAACTTCTCGAACTCCGCGGCAATGGCGTCACCGGTCGTTTCCGCCGCGAGTGCCTCGTCTCGGGTCTCTTCGAGCCCGCGAATGTAGCGTGACATGTCCTCGTCGGCGGCGGCGATCCGGTTGATGTTCGCCTCCCAATCGGTCGCCTGGCTGAGGAGTTCTCCGCGCGGGATCACGACGTCGAGCAGCTCCTCGAGCTTGTCGAGCAGGGCGAGCGTGACCTTCGGTGATGGCGTGCTGTGCACGTAGTGGGGAACCTGCGCCCAGAGCGATACCGGCGGGATGCCCGCAGCGGTGAGGGCGAGATCGACAACCGTCGCGATGCCCGCGGGCCCCTCGTAAGTGCTCCGCGTCGCGCCGGTGAGCTCCCGCCGTTCGGCACTCTCGCTCGTAATCGTGGTCACGACCGGGCGGGAGTGCGGGGCGTCGGAGTACATCGAGCCCAGGATGATGACGGTATCGATCGCCCAGACATCGACAAGCTCGACGATTTCGTCGGCGAAGCTCTGCCAGTCACGTGCGGGTTCGACCCCGGAGAGCAAGAACAGCTCGGTGACCCGCCCGCCGTCGATGCGTCGCACGGTGTCGCCCTCGGCGTCATCGGCTTCGTCTTCGCTGCCGGGGCGGTGCAGCGTGCCGAGTAGCCTCGTGTCGGGCCACTCCAGGCTGCGATCTCCCGCCTCGTCAAGCACTACCTTCGGCCGGTGCACCTGGTAGTCGACGTAGCCCTCGGAGCCGATCACGTGCAGCACCTGCGCGTCGACGAGGTCTCTGAGATGTTCGAGGACCTCAGTGGTGGCGTCGCCCGCGTCACTCCATCCCTGGAAGGCGGCAATGAGTACGCGGGGGTACCCGGGGGAGACGTCGGTCACTGCGGGGTGCTCCTTTTTGGGTCGACGGATCAGGCCATACGACTGGCGGCCTGCCTCAAGGATAACGACACCGGGCGGATAGAATGGTGCAGATGATCTCGAATCCTGTGCTCCGAACCCCCGCAGCCGTGCTGTGGGACATGGATGGCACCCTCATCGACTCCGAACCGCTCTGGTTGGACGCGGAGCTGACGATGCTGCGGCGCTACGATATCGAGCTGACTGACGCGGTGCGGGATAGCCTCATCGGCTCGGGTTTGCGCGCTGCAGCGGCCACGTTCCAGGGTCTTGGGGTGCCGCTCACGATCGAGCAGATTATTGCCGAGTGGACGGCGAGTGTCATCGCGGGCTTGCGCGCCGTGGGGCCGCAGTGGCGGCCGGGGGCGATCGAACTCCTGGCGTCGCTGCGTGAGGCGGGGATTCCATTCGGGCTTGTCACGATGGCGGTGCGTGAAATTGCTGACGTGGTACTCGAGCTGCTTCCGAACGGACTGCAGTTCGCCGCGGTGCTCGGGGGTGACGAGGTGACCCACGAGAAACCGCACCCGGAGCCGTATCTGCGCGGCGCCGAGCTGCTCGGTGTCACGATCACGGACTGCGTGGCGCTCGAGGATTCCTTCACCGGGGTGCGCTCGGCGCGAGACTCCGGGGCGGTGACGTTTGGGATCCCGAACCTCCTGAACATCGATGCGGCACCCGCACACGAACACTGGCCCACGCTTGCGGGTGTGGACGCCGACACACTATCTGAACGATTCCGCCGCTACGCGCGTGCGGACACATCCACCCGAGAGGACACACACGCGTGAGCGAACAGGAAGCGGTCATGGGGACCCCAGCACCGAGCGGCCCGCTGGGCTATGGGGACCGACTGCAGTTGACCGGCCCGAAGGGGCGGTTGAACACAATCACGCTCGTTCCCGGCGGCGAGTTTCATAGCCACCGCGGTGTCATCGCGCACGCGGACATGGTGGGCCTTCCGGACGCCTCCGTCGTGGTGAACAGCAGCGGTGAGGAGTACCTCCTGCTGCGCCCGCTGCTCTCCGACTTCGTGATGTCGATGCCGCGCGGTGCCGCGATCGTGTACCCGAAGGACGCGGCGCAGATCCTGTCGCTCGCGGACATCTTCCCCGGTGCCCGCGTCGTGGAAGCGGGTGTCGGATCCGGCGCGCTGTCCCTGCACCTGCTGCGCGGGATCGGCGAGACCGGTGAGCTGTTCTCCTTCGAGCGACGCGATGAGTTCGCGGATGTGGCGCGCGCAAACGTCGCCGCGTACTCGGGTTCCGCTCCCGAGAACTGGACGCTCTCGGTCGGCGACCTGCAGGACACGCTCCCCGCCGTGTGCCCGGACGGCACGGTGGATCGCGTGGTGCTCGACATGCTCGCTCCCTGGGAGTGCGTCGACGTCGCCGCACACGCGCTGCAGCCCGGTGGCGTGCTGATTTGCTACGTCGCGACGGTCACGCAGCTCTCGCGTACGGCGGAGCAGATCCGGCGCAGCGGCATGTTTACTCACCCGCAGTCCTCCGAGACGATGGTGCGCGGCTGGCATGTCGAGGGCTTGGCCGTCCGCCCGGATCATCGCATGGTGGCGCACACGGGCTTCCTGATCACGGCCCGCCGCCTCGCCCCGAACACGGTGATGCCGAGCCTGAAGCGGCGCGCATCGAAGGGTGAGTTCAGCGACGAGGATCTGGCAACCTGGCTGCCGGATCTCGGCGGCGAGGCGAGCGGCGACGAGGTGTGGACGCCCGAAGCGATGGGCGAGCGACCCAAGAGCGAGAAGGTGCTTCGGAAGAAGGTCCGCGAGGCCCGCACCCTCGCCGACGAGCGCGGTGCCGACGCGGCCGCGTACGGCGGCGACGCGGACGCGTGATCGCCGTTCCCGGTGGGGTGCGCAGATGCGCAGCCGAGGTTCGATAGGATGGCGGAGTTCACACTGAGGCTTCCGCGAGAGGTGCATATGCTTCGTCGACTTGTTCCCGCAACCGCAGTGGCGACGCTGCTCATCGTCGGGGTCACCGGGTGCACCGCGCAAAACGCGGCGAGCGCGGACTGCGCCCCCTCGATGTCTCCCGGTGCGCTGAGCGACAACGTGGTGGTGCTCGGAGAGTTCGGGCAGAGCCCGCAGATCACTGCGCCGAAGGACACGGAGATCTTGTCGTCCCAGCGGACGGTCATCAGCGAGGGATCGGATCGCAGCACTGTCGCATCCGAGAACTCCCTGGTCGGCGTCAATATGGCCTTTGTTGATGCGGAGAGCGGCAAGAAGCTTTACGAGAGCCCCGGTTTCGTGGATTCCGATATGGCACCCGAGTACCTCTTGGTATCCGAGGACATGGCGAACCCGCTGAGCGAGGCCGTGCGCTGCGCCGCCGAGGGCGACCGAGTCGCGCTCGCGCTGTCGCCGGAGGAGAGCATGCAGCTCGCGATGCAGCTCGGGGGCACCCCGGGCAGTGCGCTCGTGGGTGTGCTCGACGTCACCTCGACCTCACCGCTCGCGGCGCAGGGCCCCGTGCGCGGCCTGCCAAACGGTTACCCGGCCGTTGTCACCAACGAGGATGGCGTCCCCGGCGTTGTCCTGCCGCCTCGCGCGGCACCGAAGGGCACGACCTCGGCCATCCGGATCGAGGGGGACGGCGCGGTTGTTGCGGCCGGCGACAACGTCATCGGCCAGGTCCTCAGCGTGGGCTGGGACGGTACGCCGCAGCAGAACACCTGGAACACGGGTCTCATGGCCCTCGGCAGCGAGGACCAGATCTCGCAGTCCGGCAACACGTTCCGCACGGAGCTCACGGGCGCCAAGCTCGGCTCCCAGGTGGTGATCGTCGAGAACGAAGGCGGCGCTGCACGCGTAGTTGTCGTCGACGTGCTCGGGGTCAATTAGGCACCGAGTGGCGGACCGTTCGACGGTACCGAGCGAGCAGCGGGTCTTCAGCCTGGTGCTCGCTCTTGTCGTGAGCCCGGAGGGGCTGACCAAACGGGAGCTGCTTTCCTCCGTGTACGGCTATGCCGGGCGCGCGCAGCGCGGCGCGGGAACGGCGGCACTGGAACGTCAGTTCGAACGGGATAAGGACCAGCTCCGTGGGCTGGGTATCCAGATCGAGACGCGAGACTCGCCGCTCGAACCGGGCAATAACCAACTCACCCGCTACCGCATTTCAAAGGAGCGGCTCGAGTTTCCGCGGGAGCTCCGCTTCACTGAGCGGGAACTTGTGTTGCTCAGGCTCGCTGCGCTCGCCTGGCAGGAAGGCAGCCTGAGCGCTGAGTCGCGACGCGCCGCGATGAAGCTTGAAGCACTCGGTGCCGGACTCGATGTGCAGCACCTCGGCGTCGCCCCGCGACTCGGCACCCTGGAGCCCGCGGCCGCGCCGCTTCAGGACGCGATCACGCAGGGCAGGATTGTGCGCTTCGGATACACGCTGCCGGGTCGCGATGCGCCGCTCGAGCGCCGGGTCGCCCCCCTGCGACTCCACCGCGTGGACGGCCGCTGGCACCTCCTCTCGTGGGATCTCGAACGCGCGGCGGATCGCGTGTTCTTGCTGGCCCGGATTGAGGGCCCGGTCACGCTCGAGACTGCAGAATTCGATCCGGAGCTTCGGGATCGAGTTCCCGCCGCGGAGGCCGAGCTGCGCGAGCTGCGCGAGCGCCAGCGCGCCACGGTGCGGGTACGGCGCGGCTCGATCGCGGAGGCGCGGCTCGCGCCGCGCGCCCGAGATCATGTCGCGGTGGATCCGGCGCTCGATACCGAGCTGAATCTCGAACTGTCGCTCGGCATGCTCGATCCACACCTGCTCGCCGCAGAGTTGCTGAGTTTTGGGGCGGACGTTGCGGTCGTGTCACCTCCGACGCTGCGAGAGCTCGTCACCACCGGGCTGCGCCGGATCTCGGCCACCCATGAAGAGTTCGGGGAGGACACGCATGCGTAGGCCCGTACTCGGCCCGGATCGGGTGCTGCTGCTCCTGTCGCTGGTCCCGTACTTGCGTGAGCACGGTGCGGTATCCGTGACGGAGCTCGCGGAGCGTTTCGATGTGACCCCGGAATTGCTGCGCTCACTTGTCCGGTTCCTGGGGACCGCGGGGGTGCCCGGCGAGACGCTGAGTTATCAGGACGAGGATCTCTTCGACATCGATTGGGATGCCCTTGATCTGTACGACGAGGTGAGTCTGACGCGCACGGTCGCCGTCGAGGAGGCCCCGCGTTTCTCACCCGCGGAGACCGCCGCACTTGTCGCCGGGTTGCAGGCAATCACCGCGATGCTGCCCGAGGCAGATGCAGAGCTTGCACGCGGGATCGCGGCGAAGTTGGGCGCGGCGCTCGGCGGTGCGGAGCCCACAATGTCGGTGAGTGCCGATCCGGAGGATCCGCGGGTGCCGCGTCTTGTCGCGGCAATCGACGCGGGACGGCCCGTTCGCTTTGTATACCGCGACGCCTCGGGCGCGACCACGCTGCGGAGTGTGGACCCGATTGCGCTGACCCAGCGGGCCGGAGGCTGGTATTTGCGCGCGCACTGCTTCGACCGTGACGCGGAGCGGACCTTCCGCGTCGAGCAGATGTCTGAGCTTGACTGCCCGGAAGCGGCGCCGGAAATCGGCCCGGAACTCGCGTCGACGGCAGCGCAGGTACAGGTGCCGGTGCAGGGTCAGCTGCCGGTGCAGGAACCGGAGGCTGCTCCCGCGGTGACCGCAATTGTGGCGCGCGTCGCGTCGCACGCGCTGCCCCGGCTCGCAGGGTTCCAGCCGACAGTGCTGCAAGAGAACACGGATGGCTCTGTGCAGGTCCGCGTGGATGCGTGGCACCGGGACACCGCGATCCGGCTGGTGCAGCTTGCGCCCGGGGAGATCGCGATCGTGTCGCCCGATTCTGCGCGGGACGCGGTCAAGATGTGGGCCGAGCGCGCCCTCGCGAGCTACGACGAATAGTGGCCCGGCTCACCGGTGCCACACACCGGGGCGCCGACAGTCCTGGGATAGACTGAACGAATGGCACGAGAGCCTCGCACACAGCGTTCCCCAGACGGGCGCATGACCCTTGGCGACCACCTTGTCGAGCTTCGCAAACGCCTGATGATTGCGGCAATCGCGATCGTGATCGCGCTCGTGGCAGGCTGGTTCCTCTCGGACTGGGTGTGGGACATGCTGCGCCGCCCCATCGAACAGTTGGGGGAGCAGGGGCGCGACGCGATCATCGCCTACGGCGACATCACCGGAGCCTTCGACACGAAAGTGCAGATCGCGCTGTTTATTGCGATCCTGATCGCCTCGCCCGTATGGCTGTACCAAATCTGGGCCTTCCTCGCGCCGGGCCTCACAAAGCGCGAAAAGCTCTACGGCGTGGGTTTCCTTGCGGCGGCCGTGCCGCTGTTCCTCGGTGGCGCGTTTGCCGGGTGGATGGTGATGCCGAACATCGTGCGCCTGCTGGCGAGCTTCCAGCCCGACGAGGACGCGTTTTACCTGCAGGCCAGACTGTATCTCGACTTCGCGATCAAGCTCTTGCTCGCGGTCGGGATCGGCTTTGTGCTCCCTGCGTTGCTCGTGATGCTGAACTTCATCGGGGTGGTGCGCGGCCAGTCCATCCTGAAAAGCTGGCGGCTCGCGATCCTACTCATCATCCTGTTTGCTGGGATCACGACTCCCGCGGCTGATCTCTGGAGCATGTTCTTGCTCGCCGCTCCGATGGTGGTGTTGTACTTTGCCGCCGCGGGCATCGCGCTCTTGCACGACCGCCGCGTGGACAAGCGTCGGGCCGTGGAGTTCGCCGAATACGACCTCGATCCCGTATCGACAAAGGACGACGAATGACCGAGACTGCAGCGCCCATCACCACCCCAGAGGAGACGGCGCTGCAGTTCTTTGCCGGCCGCCTCAACTACCCGCTTGACACCTTCCAGATCACGGCCTGTGAGCGCCTGGAAGAAGGGCGCAGCGTGCTTGTCGCCGCCCCAACCGGGTCCGGCAAAACAACAATCGCCGAGTTCGCTGTCTATCTCGCGCGCCGCGAGCGCGACGCCCGCATCTTCTACACCGCGCCCATTAAGGCGCTCTCGAACCAGAAGTTCCGCGAGCTGTGCGACGAATACGGCGAGGATGAGGTGGGGCTCCTCACCGGCGACCTGAACATTCGCGGCGACGCGCCCATCGTGGTGATGACGACCGAGGTGCTGCGCAACATGATCTACGCGGAGTCGGATGCGCTAGCCGATCTCGCGTTCGTGGTGCTCGATGAGGTGCACTTCCTGGGCGACCGTTTCCGGGGCGCGGTGTGGGAGGAGATCATCCTGCACCTGCCACGCCAGGTGCGGCTCGTGGCGCTCTCCGCCACGGTCTCCAACGCCGAAGAATTCGGTGATTGGATGCACGCGGTGCGTGGTGACACCGATGTTGTGCTCTCCGAGCACCGGCCCGTGCCGCTGTACCAGCACGTCCTCACCCCGAAGGAGCTCCTGCCACTGTACGTGGGGCGGGACGGTGAACTCGTGGACCGGGGCCGACTGAATCCTGAGCTTCGCATGCTCGAAGCGGGCGGCCGCGGTTCGGGCCGCGGCGGGCGGGACCGCGCGCGTGGCCGTGCGCCCCAGCGCCGGGGGCGCCGCGTCTCCCGCGCCGACATCGTGCGTGCCCTCGACGAGACCGAGCTGTTGCCCGCCATCGTTTTTGTGTTCAGCCGCAACGGCTGCGATCAGGCCGTGCGGCAGTGCCTGTTTGAGGGCATCACGCTGACGACCCGTGAGGAGCGCGAGGAGATCCGGCGCATCGCGCGGGCAGAGACGCGGGACATGAGCGAGGAGGAGCGCCGGGTCCTCGGCGTCCGCGAGTGGATCGCGGGCCTCGAACGTGGGATCGCGGCGCACCACGCCGGGCTGCTGCCCGCATTCAAAGCGGTTGTGGAGCGCCTGTTCCAGCGCCGACTCGTCAAAGCTGTGTTCGCGACTGAGACCCTGGCGCTCGGCATCAACATGCCAGCCCGGGCTGTCGCGATCGAGCGGCTCGACAAGTTCAACGGCGAGCAGCGCGTGCCGCTCACCTCGGGCGAGTACACGCAGCTTACGGGTCGCGCCGGCCGGCGCGGCATCGATGTGGAAGGCCACGCGGTTGTCGTGTGGAGCGACAGCGTAGAACTCGAAGCGCTCGCCCACCTCGCTGGCGCGCGTTCGTTCCCCGTGAACTCAAGCTTCCGGCCCACACCGAACATGGCGGTGAACCTGCTGCAGCGCATGGATGAGGAGCACGTTCGGGAGACCCTCGAACTCTCGTTCGCGCAGTTCCAGGCAGACCGGGCAGTTGTGGATCAGGCGCGCGAGCTGCGGGCGGAGCAGGACTCCCTCGCTGGCTATGACCGTGCGGCCGCGAAAGCGCAGGGCTCTGATCGGAAGCGGTGGGAGGATCGGGCGCGGAAGCTGCGGCGCCGGATCGAGCGCGGCCGCCGACAGGTCGCCTCGCGCACCGGAACGATCGCGCGTACCTTCGACAGGGTTGTCGAGATGCTGCTTGAACTCGGTTACCTGGAGCGAATCTCGGGTGAGCCGCAGGTCACGACCTGGGGTGAACTGCTGCGACGCATCTACGGTGAGCGGGACCTGCTCGTGGCCGAGTGCCTTCGCGAGGATGTTTTCCGTGGGCTTGATGCGGCCGGACTCGCGGCGATGTGCTGCGTGCTGAGCTACGAGGCCCGGCGCGACGAGGAGGGCTCGCCACGTCTGCCCGGTGGCCCCGCGTTCCTGGCCGCGCACGACAGGGTGCTCGACCTGTGGGAGCGTCTCGACGACCTCTCGGAGCGCTCGCGCCTGCCGCGCAGCGAGATGCCAGACGCGGGTCTCGCGAGCACAATGCACGCGTGGGCGTCTGGCCAGCCGATCGAGCGTGTGCTCGAAGACGCGGGTCTCGGCGCGGGCGACTTCGTCCGCTGGACCAAACAAACGATCGACCTGCTCGATCAGATCGCTCAAGCCTGCGAGGCGGGTGTGCGCGCCGGCCTCGTCGAGCCAGATCTCGGCGAACTTGCGCAGCTTGCACGCTCGGCGAAGCGCTCCGTGCGACGCGGCATCGTTGAGGCGTCGAGTACGTCGTGACGCTCTCGTCTGAACCCCGCCGGCTCCGCTGGTGGACCTCGCTGCTGGCCGCCGCGGTGGGCGGGTTGCTGCTCGATACGGCCGGGCCGGGTCTGGGCTGGTGGCCGCTCGCGCTGCCTGCCGCGGCCCTGATCTTCCTCGCCGTGTGGCAGCAGCGTGCACGCTGGGGCCTGCTTGCGGGGGCTGTGGCGGGCCTCGCGTTCTGGGGCCCGCACATCTCCTGGCTTACGCTCTACCTCGGTCTGGTGCCCTGGGCGGGTCTCACCGCCGTGATGACGGCGTGGTTCGCGCTGTTCGGACTGTTCGTGGGCGCCGGCACGCGCGGGATCGCGCGGGCCGCGGTGTTCCGTAGCCGTCCGGCGCTTCTGCTCGTGGCTCAGGCTGCCACGGGCGCGGGGCTATGGGTCCTGCGCGAGTCCGTGCAAAGTTCGTGGCCCTACGGCGGCTTTGCCTGGGGGCGGCTCGCACACACGCAGGCCACGGGCTGGCTCGCGGAGTCGGTGTCGTGGCTCGGATTCTCCGGGCTCAGTGGGGCGATCGCATTCGCGGCGGCACTGTGCGTGGCGGCCGGGGTCGCGTTGTGGAGCGCTCGTGTCGGTGCCGATCGGTCCGCGATCCAGCGACCCGCGCGGGCTGCGGTCGCTGGCGCCGTGGTGCTCCTCGTGGCGCTCGGGCTCGTTCCCGCCGCCCCGCTTCCTCAGGACGGGACGCTGAAGGTCGCCGCGATCCAGGGCAACTCGAAATCCGCGATCTTCGACGATCGGGAGTCGGGTGCCGTGTTCCGTGACCACGCCCGCCAAACCGAAAGCTTGCTCGACGAGTTGGAGGCCGCGGGGGAGTCCGTCGACCTGATCGTGTGGCCCGAAAACAGTGCCGAGTTCGACCTGCCGGGAAACACGCTCCGCGACTTCGAGGTGGCGGGGCTCGCCCGGCGGGCGGGTGCTCCGATTGTGGCGGGTTCGATTCTGCAGGATCCGGACGGGACCTACACGAACAGTGTGGTCGTATGGGACGCGCGCGGGGCGACGGGGGAGCGATACGACAAACGATTCCCCGTGCCGTTTGCCGAGTACATGCCGAACCGCGACTTTTTCCACATGCTCGCGCCGGATCTCGTGGATCTTGTGCAGCTTGAGTACACGGCCGGCACCCGGCCCGCGGTGCTGAACCTCGATACGCCCGCCGGTGCTGTCGCGGCGGGGCTGGCGATCTGCTTCGACATTATCTTTGATCAGCAGGCCGAGGCGATTGTCGACGGCGGCGCGCAGGTGATTCTTGCCCCCACGAACAACGCCGACTTCGGGCGAACGGACGAGAGCGCGCAGCAGCTCCAGATTGCGCGGTTGCGCGCGATCGAGACCGGGCGCGCGCTTGTCAACATTTCGACTGTGGGCACGAGCGCGATGGTCTCGCCGACCGGGCAGACACTCGACGGCCTGACGCCGTTCACCGCCGACGCGATGGTTGCGGAGATCCCGCTTGTGAGTGGTGCCACGCCCGCACTGCGTTTCGGTGCCGTGATCGCGGGCGCGTGGATGCTGCTCGGCGCGTTGGGTGCGGCGAGCGGAATACTGCTGGGTTACGAGCCGCGGCGCGCGCGCAAGAGCTGAAGCCGCTCTTCGAGGAGTTCCTCAAGCTCTTCGCGTGTGCGGCGTTCGATCAGCATGTCCCAGGGGGTACGCTGCGACGACTCCTTCTCCTCAAACTCGGCCCGGGCGGTACGGCCGGCCTCGTCGTCGAGGAAGCCAAGCTCACCACTCTTCTGGTCGAGCCACTCGGCCGGGGGCTCCGCGTCCGCGTCGAACAGCACCGAGAATCGGGTGCCGCGGTCGGTGAGGTACTCGACTGCGCGACGCGGTGAAAGCTCCACGCCTTCTTCGCCCTGCAGGCTGGTCGCGCCGATGCGCGTCCCGCGAAGTGTTCGATCGGCCATGCTGGACCTCCTCGCCTTTGGGGCCGGTCTTGGACGTGCCCCTCCCGTGCTTCGCAGCCTACTCCTTTCGGTGCCCTCGCCGATAGCCCCTCCCCAGGGGCCGGAGCACGCCCTGCGCGGGGCGAGACTCCGCTCGGAGCCCCGGCGACGCGCGTGCCGAGAAGCCTATTTGGCACCGAACGTCGCCGAGGAAAGCGCGAGAACGCGAGTTCGGTGGCTGGGGTCGGCCGCGCGCCGGTCAGCCGGGGTCCTGGAACTCGACTTCGCCCGAGCATGCCCCGGGGATATGCCCGCCTCCAGTACCCTTGAGTACGTTCACTTCGTCGATGTGAGGAGCACTAGTGACACAGATTCTTGAGCCGGGAAGTCTTTCCGGCCGCCGCGCGCTCGTAACCGGGTCGTCCCGCGGGGTCGGGGCCGACACGGTCCGCGCCTTCGCTGAGGCCGGAGCCGACGTTGTCGTGAACTTCCGGAACAAGGCCCCGCGCGCTGAGAAGCTCGCGACGCAGCTCCGCGAACTCGGCGTGCGCGCATTTGTTCAGGGTGCGGACCTCACCGATCCCGCCTCCGTCGCGGGCATGATGGACGCGATCCGCGAAGAGTTCGGCGGGCTCGACATCTTGGTGCTGAACGCCTCCGGAGGCATGGAGGGCGGCATGGCCGAGGACTATGCCTTGCAGCTGAATCGTGATGCGCAGCTTTCCGTGCTCGACGCGGCGCTGCCGCTGATGGCCGAGGGTGCGCGGGTAGTGTTCGTGACGAGCCACCAGGCGCACTTCATCAACACCACGCCCACGATGCCTGAGTACGAGCCCGTGGCTCGCTCGAAGCGCGCCGGCGAGGACGCGCTGCGTGAGCGGATCCCGGCCCTCGCTGAGCGCGGCATCGAGTTTGTGGTGGTATCGGGCGACATGATCGAGGGCACCGTCACCGCGACCCTGCTGAACCGCCTGAACCCGGGCGCGATCGAGGAGCGCCGCGAACAGGCCGGCCGCCTGTACAACGTTGCGGAGTTCGCGGCAGAGGTCGCTCTCGCCGCCGTCGAGCCGGTCCCCGCGGACAACACTCGCCTCGTGGGCGACACGAGCAGCTTCGGCGGCTAACGCGCGCTCCCGCGCCGAGCGTGTCTCGCGTCGCGTCGCGCCGCGTCACATCGCGCCGCGTCTCGCGATCATCGAAGGGTGAGTTGTGGCTGCTTCCTCGAATGGAAGCAGCCACAACTCACCCTTCGAGGTTGACCCGACGGTGGTCCGGCGAGGAGTGTTCGATAGTTGGACCGTGTGGGCTGGTGTTTTCAGGTATCGGAATCCGGTCAGATTCGCCCTGCTCGGGCGCAGTTTCCGCCGGGAAACGGTTGTGTTTCGATCGTGTTACGGGCGCACGAGACCTGCGGCACGCGGGCGGCATACTCGCATGATCTACGGCGCTAGTGGGGTGTTGGCCGAACGCCCCGCAGGAACTGCGTGTATTTGGTCAAAACGCCGAATAAACGAGTGTTAGATTCGAAGTCCCCGAACAGTAGAGGACTTCGATGAGCGCACGCACCCCCTCAGAACACCCCGCTGCGGTCGGACTCTACGATCCCGCGGATGAGCGCGACGCCTGTGGCCTTGCAGCGGTCGTGACGCTCACGGGGACCCCGGATCACGAGATCGTGGCACTCGCGCTGCGAGCGCTTGAACACCTCGAACACCGCGGCGCGGTGGGTTCCGACGCGGGCACGGGCGATGGGGCGGGGATCCTATGCGACATCCCCGATGCGTTGATCAGGTCGGAACTCGCAGCGCAGGATCCGACACTCCGACTCCCCGCAGCCGGGGCCTATGCTGCGGGGCTCGCCTTCCTCCCGACGCAGTCAACCGAACGCCGCGCGGTGCAGTTCCGGATCGCCGCCCTCGCCGCCGAGGAGGGCCTCGCGGTGCTGAGCTGGCGTCCCGTTGCCGTGCGGCCCGAGGTGCTGGGGGAGAGCGCACGGGCCGCGGCCCCCACAATCTCGCAGCTCATCGTGACCTCCGGCCCCGCCGCCCCGCTGTCCTCGGACGAGCTTGAGCGACGCGCATTCCGCCTGCGGAAACGTGTGCAGCATGAAACCGGCACGTACCTGCCCTCGCTCTCATCACGCACGATCGTCTACAAGGGAATGGTCACGACCCTGCAGCTTGCCAGGTTCTACCCGGAGCTGGGTGATTCGCGCCTCGTGTCCCGCTTCGCGATCGTGCACTCGCGGTACTCCACGAACACCTTCCCGTCGTGGCATCTCGCGCAGCCGTTGCGCCTCGTGGCACACAACGGGGAGATCAACACCGTCCGCGGCAACCGGAACTGGATGCGCGCGCGAGAGTCGCAGCTGGCTTCGGAACGGCTGGGCGACGTGCGGCAATTGCTGCCCATCTGCACGGCGGGCGGCAGCGACTCGGCGAGCTTTGACGAGGTTCTCGAGCTGCTTGTGATGGCGGGACGTTCGTTGCCCCACGCCCTCGCGATGATGGTGCCCGAGGCCTGGGAGTCCGAGACCGGGCTCAGCGCCGAGCTCACCGACTTCCTTGAATACCACTCGCTGCTCATGGAGCCGTGGGACGGCCCCGCGGCGATGATCGCGACGGACGGGGCCGAGCTCGTTGCGCTGCTGGATCGCAACGGCTTGCGTCCCGGGCGCACGCTCACCACAACCGACGGTCTACTTGTGATCGCCAGCGAGGCCGGGGTGCTCGACATCGAACCCGAGCGCGTCGCTCACCGGGGGCGGCTGCGACCCGGCCGTATGCTCGCGGTTGACCTTGCGACCGGGCAGGTTCGTGAGGATACCGAGGTGAAGCAGGAACTCGCCACGAGCGCGCCGTGGGGGCAGTGGCTGGAGGAGGGCCGGATCAGGCTCGCCGAGCAGCCCGAACGTGAGCATCTTGTGCATCCGCCCGCCTCGATCAACCGCCGCCAGCGCACCTTCGGATTTACCGAGGAGGAGCTGCGCCTCGTGCTGACCCCGATGGCCCGTGACGGCGTGGAGCCGCTCGCCGCTATGGGGACCGATACCCCGATCGCAGCGCTCTCGGATCGCCCACGCCATGTACACGACTACTTTGTGCAGCAGTTTGCGCAGGTCACAAACCCGCCGCTTGACGCGCTCCGGGAGGAGCTCGTCACGAGTCTGCGCGCCGGCATGGGGCCGCAGGAGAACCTCCTCACGCAGTCCGCCGCGCACGCCCGGCAGGTGATCCTCGACTTCCCGGTCATCAATAATGACGCCCTGGCGCGCATCCAACACTTCGGAGATGATCCGCTCCGCGAGCGGGCGGTCACGCTGCGCGGCCTGTACCCCGTGGAACGGGGTGCCGCGGGCCTCGCCGAGCGGCTCGAGGCGATGTGCGCGGAGGCTGATGCCGCGATCCTGGCCGGTGCCGAGTTTCTCATCATCTCGGACCGCGATTCCACCCGCGCGCTCGCCCCGGTACCGTCACTGCTTGCGGTCTCGGCGGTGCATCACCACCTGATCCGGGAGGGGACGCGCATGCGCGTCGCACTGATCGCGGAATCCGGCGACGTGCGCGAGGTGCACCACGTTGCGACACTGATCGGGTATGGGGCGGCCGCTGTGAACCCATACTTGGCAATGGAGACCGTCGAACTCCTCGTGCGGGACGGCTCGATCACAGGCGTGGACGAGCCGCGCGCGGTGGCGAACCTGATTACGGCGCTCGGCAAGGGCATGCTGAAGGTGATGAGCAAGATGGGGATCTCGACAGTCGCCTCCTACTGCGGCGCGCAGACCTTTGAAGCGATCGGCTTGGGTCAGCCGCTGGTCGACCGCTACTTCACGGGCACGGCCTCCCGGCTCGGGGGCGTCGGTCTCGATGTGCTCGCGGCTGAGATCGCCGCCAGGCACCGCGCCGCTTACCCGGACGACTCCGCGCCGCTCGCGCACGCCCGCCTCGACACGGGTGGCGAGTACCGATGGCGGCGGGGCGAAGAGCCGCACCTGTTCGACCCGCAGACAGTGTTCACGCTGCAACACGCGACGCGCTCCGGCCGGCGCGACGTCTTCGCCGACTACACGGCACGCGTGAACGAACAGGAGCAGCGCCTGATGACGCTGCGCGGCCTCTTCCGGTTCGCCCCGCAGCGGCCGGCGGTGCCGCTCGCCGAGGTCGAGCCAGTTGACTCGATCGTGCGGAGATTCGCCACCGGTGCGATGAGCTACGGGTCGATCTCGCCTGAGGCACACGAAACACTCGCAATCGCCATGAACCAGCTCGGTGGGCGGTCCAACACGGGCGAGGGTGGTGAGAGCGAGGATCGTCTCGACGATCCCGCGCGCCGCAGCGCGATCAAGCAGGTCGCTTCCGGTCGCTTCGGGGTGACGAGCCACTACCTCACGAGCGCAGACGAGATTCAAATCAAGCTCGCGCAGGGGGCCAAGCCCGGCGAGGGTGGGCAGCTGCCACCCGGCAAAATGTACCCGTGGATCGCGCGCACCCGTCACGCAACGCCCGGGGTTGGCTTGATCTCGCCGCCGCCGCACCACGACATCTACTCGATCGAGGATCTGAAACAGCTCATCTTCGATCTGAAGCGCGCTAACCCGGCCGCTCGGATCTCCACGAAGCTTGTCGCTCAGAGCGGGATCGGGCCGGTCGCGGCCGGCGTCGCGAAGGCCCTGTCTGACGTGATTCTCGTCTCCGGCCATGATGGTGGCACCGGTGCGAGCCCGATGAACTCCCTGAAGCACGCGGGAAGTCCGTGGGAGCTTGGCCTCGCCGAGGCCCAGCAGACGCTCATGCTGAACGGGTTGCGCGAGCGGGTCGTATTGCAAGCCGACGGGCAACTCAAGACCGGTCGTGACGTCGTGATCGCGGCGCTGCTGGGAGCTGAAGAGTTTGGCTTCGCCACCGCGCCGCTGGTGGTCTCTGGGTGCATCATGATGCGGGTGTGTCACCTGGACACCTGTCCCGTAGGGGTGGCGACGCAGAATCCGGAGCTGCGGGAGCGTTTTACCGGGCAGGCTGCCCACATCGTGAACTTTTTCACCTTCATCGCGGAGGAAGTGCGCGAGATCCTTGCGGAGCTCGGCTACCGCACGCTCGCCGAGGCCGTCGGCGACACGGCCTCCCTCGATGTGAGCGACGCAGTTGAGCATTGGAAGGCATCCGGTTTGGACCTGACGCCGATCCTGCGCGGCCCCGAGTTCGGCTCAGACGAGCCGCGTCGCCACGGTACGGCGCAGGATCACGAGCTCGAGTCGCACTTCGACGTACCCGTCATCGCGCTCGCGGAGGACGCGCTCACCGCCCGCCGCCCCGTGGTGTTCGACCTGCCGGTGCGCAACGTCGACCGCGCCGTGGGCACGCTGCTTGGGCATGAGGTCACCCGCCGCTTCGGTGCGGCAGGACTTGCGCCCGAAACAATCGACCTCACCCTGCAAGGCTCGGCTGGGCAATCCCTCGGGGCGTTCCTGCCCTCCGGGATTACCCTGCGACTGCTGGGGGAAGCGAACGACTACGTCGGCAAGGGACTCTCCGGCGGCGAAATCACGATCCGTCCCCACCCGCAGGCCGCGCACTCGGCAGCCGGCAACGTCATTGCGGGAAACGTCATCGGCTACGGCGCCACCAGCGGTTCCCTCTGGATTGCGGGTGTTGTGGGGGAGCGATTCCTCGTGCGGGGCTCCGGGGCCACCGCCGTAGTGGAAGGCACTGGCGACCACGCACTCGAATACTTCACGGGAGGTTTCGCGCTGATCCTCGGCCCCACGGGACGCAACATCGGTGCGGGCATGTCCGGCGGAGAAGCTGTGATCCTCGACCTTGATCCCGCGGACGTCAACGCTGCGGAGCTCGCGTCGGGCGCGCTCCAGCTGCAGGGGCTAGGCGGGGGCCGGGATGCCGCGACCCCGCACGGCACGGCCATGATCCCCGATGCGGAGATGGCGGCCCTGCGCTCCCGGATCCGCGAACTGCTTGAGCGGCACGTTGAGCAAACGGGCTCCGAGCTCGCCACGGGTCTGTTGACTGAGCTCGCGACCGACCCCGAACGCGGTTACGCCCGCTTCACCCGACTGATCCCGCGCGGCTACGCTCGGGTGCTCACAATCCGGGCACGCGCGCACGCCGCTGGGGCCGACCCCGACGGGGCACCCGTGTGGAACGAAATTCTGGAGGCAACGCATGGCTGATCCGCGCGGATTCTTGACGGTGCGCGAGCGCGAGCTCACACCGAAACGGCCAGTCGCACTGCGGCTTATGGACTGGCGCGAGGTCGTCGACCCTGCCGACCCGACTCTGGTGGCACGGCAAGCGTCACGCTGCATGGACTGTGGGGTAGCGTTCTGCCACCAGGGCTGCCCGCTCGGCAACCTCATTCCCGAGTGGAACGACCTCGTGCATCGTGGCCGGGGCCGGGAGGCCGTTGAACGCCTACACGAGACGAACAACTTCCCAGAGTTCACGGGGCGGGCCTGCCCGGCTCCCTGCGAATCGGCCTGCGTGCTCGGGATCTCCGAACCCGCGGTCACCATCAAGCAGGTGGAAAACTCAATCATCGATACTGCCTTCGCCGAGGGCTGGGTTGTGCCGCGCCCGCCTGAGCGGCTGACAGGAAAGACCGTCGCGGTTGTCGGCTCGGGGCCGGCGGGGCTCGCCGCCGCACAGCAGCTGACACGCGCGGGTCACACCGTCGCGGTGTACGAGCGGGATGAGGCCCCGGGTGGATTGCTGCGGTTCGGTATCCCGGATTTCAAACTTGAAAAGTCGCTCGTGGAGCGCCGGATCGAGCAGCTGAAGGCTGAGGGGACCCGGTTCCGCTGCGGCGTGGAGATCGGCGTCGACATGAGCTGGGCGGAACTCCGCCGACGCTTTGACGCCGTGATCGTGGCCACCGGTGCGACCGTGCCGCGCGCGCTCGGGGTGCCCGGTGAAGAACTTGACGGAGTGCTCCCCGCGATGCACTTCCTCACCGCGGCGAACCGAGAACAACAGGGAGGAGCCGATGCGGCCGTCCCCGCAGCACTCTCCGCGGCCGGGAAACACGTCATCGTGATCGGCGGCGGCGATACCGGGGCCGACTGCGTGGGCACCGCCCACCGTCAGGGCGCCCGCTCGGTGACGAGCCTCGCGATCGGCGCTCAGCCCCCGGAGGCACGCCCATCCGGCCAACCCTGGCCTGTGCACCCCACACTGTTCGAGGTGTCAAGTTCACACGAGGAGGGCGGGGAACGGCGCTACCTCGCCGCGACCGTGGAGTGCGTGGGGGAGCAGGGCCGGGTCACCGGGCTCAGCGTTGCCGAAACCGGCTTCACCGAGCAGGGGCGGGCCCCGATCCCCGGCACCGAGGTGCTCTTTGAGGCTGACCTCGTGCTCGTTGCGCTCGGCTTCAGCGGGCCGGAACCCGTCGCCGATCCCGCGCTTTCGCTCCCCGCTGGCCCGCGCGGCGCGCTGCTGCGCGGAGACGACTACGCGACCGAAATCCCCGGCGTGTTTGTCGCTGGCGACGCCGGCCGCGGCCAGTCCCTCATCGTCTGGGCGATCGCCGAGGGACGGTCCGCTGCGGCCGCCGCGGACCGCTTTCTGACCGGTGCTACGGTGCTCCCAAGCCCTGTTGGCGCACAGGAACGGGCCTTTGCCGTATCGAATTCACGGGAATAGGGTGGGCCCAGGCACGGTTGCCTGAAGCGAGCGCCGCGAACCACGCGACGCAGTCGGATGAAGGGATACACCCCATGACTCGAGTGACAATTATCGGCGGCAGCGGCTACGCGGGATCGCACATTGCGGAGGCAGCGGCCGTCCGCGGCTTCACGGTGACGAGCGTGACGCGCGGGGAAGTCGCACAGCAGATCGCCGGGGTCACTTACACTCGCGGCTCGATCCTCGACCCGGCGGATCGTGCGCGCTGGATCGCTGGATCCGACGTGATCATTGTCGCGATCTCGCCGCGCGGCGACATGGCTGGCGAGACGCGTCGTGCGATCGCAGAACTCGCAGCCGAAGTCGCTGCGGCATCAGGTGTGCGCCTGGGCGTGGTGGGTGGTGCCGGATCGTTGCTCCAGGCACCGGGCGGCCCGCGCGTCATGGACGGTCCCGAATTCCCGGCGGAGATCCAGACGGAAGCCGCCGTGATGGGCGACGTACTTGAGGACCTGCGCGCCACCCCCGAACAGCTCGATTGGTTCTACGTCAGCCCGGCTGGCGGCTTCGGCCCCTGGGCAGCGGGAGAGTACACCGGCGAGTACCGTCTGGGCGGCGATGTGCTCCTCACCGACGCCGAGGGCAACTCGAACATCTCGGGCGCCGACTTCGGCGTGGCCGTGGTCGACGAGATCGAGACGCCGGAGCACCGCCGCCAGCGTTTCACCCTCGCGTACTAGACGCGGAAGGTCTCGGCCCGGGTCATGGTGATGCGCACCGTGACCCGGGCCGAGCTGTGCCGAGAAGTCTTCGTCACGTACAGTGGTACTCGGCTCCGTCCTGAGTCCGAAGCGGGTACGCAATGAAGAAGTACGTTGTCGGTCTGTTCCATCGAATTGCGTCGAGGGCGGGGTTCGGCGTCTTCGTCAGTGTTGCACTGACAGGCGGGCTGCTCGTCGCGGTTCCGCCGCCCTCCGGGGAAGCTGTGGGAGGTGAATCGACTTCTCCAAGCTTCGAACCCGTCAAGCCAACGGATGAGTCAGCGGACCCTAGGCCCTTGCTTCATGGAGACCTATCAAGCGAATCAGCGTCGGGCGCTGCCGGATCAGAATCGGGTGCACCCGAAGCCGCCTTGCCTGAGGAAGACGAGGACGATTACGAGGATCCGGTCTTTGTCTCTGAACTGTGGAGCTCAGCAACACGGGCGTATCCCGGGGAGACCGTGGAACTCAGCGGGGAATGTTCCATCGGCGGTATAGCTACGCCAACGGTAAACCTCACGTTCTACCATCTAGAAGACGGGTTAGCCTTCGATTATCTATTCCGCATACCGGTAGTGGCATCGGAATCCGGTATCTTCCGCATTGACGCGCGGATACCTGACGACGCATTGTCGGTCGAGTATTATCTCAGTCTCATGTGCAGGGTGCTTGATTCGATCACTGGCACGGACTCGATCGAGTTCACCGTGCTGGGCAACAACAAGCCGCCGACACCAATAAAGCCCGTAAAACCCGTAAAGCCCGAGAAACCTGATCCCCCAATCCACACGGAGAATCCTCCAGCTGGCTCCACAGAATCAGCGCGTCCCGCGGAACTCGCGCGCACCGGAGTGGGTGATCGTTCGGCAGTTGTGGGTCTCGCCGCGCTCGGGCTTGCTGCCTCGGCGTTCTGCTTCGTTCTCGCTCGGCGCTCTGTGAGCGGAACCGGGGGATCACGCCCCCTACGCTAGAGGGATGGACCTCGAACTGATCCGTCATCTCCGCGATGATCTCCGTGCCGCAGACTACCGTTCGGCCGCCGTCCGCGACCTCCTCGGTGCGGACGCGGACGCGGCGCGGCGGCGGGGTGTGTGTGTCCCCGCTGCGCGCGCCCTCGCGGACCGGGAGGCGTCGCCGCTCGCCACGCTCACCCGCGTGTTCTTGCTGGGGGAGGCGGTGCCCGCGGCGAAGCTCGACGCGGCGCTGCCGACACTCGGGGCGCAGGGTGCCCGGGAGCTCGAACTCGTGGCGGACACCCCTGCCGGGCTCAGCGCTGCGCTGTCGCTGAACCCGGAAACCGTGAGCGATGCGCGGGCGGATGCACCGCAGGAGTGGTGGATCCTCTCCGACCTCGACGATCAGCTGCGCCGCGGCCCCGCACGCCCCGATCACGTCATGGGTGTGGGCGGGGCCACCCGCTCGCTCATCGCGCAGGCGCCGGTCAGCGATGTCGCGCTGAGTCTCGATCTGGGGACCGGATGCGGCATCGTTGCTCTGCACCTCGCGCTGCGCGGCGGCCGCGTTATCGCGACCGACATCTCCGAGCGCGCCCTCCGGCTTGCCGCAGCGAATGCGGTGCTGAACGGCATGCACCACGCAATCGAGTTCCGGCTGGGCAGCCTCCTTGAACCTGTCGCCGGGGAGCACTTCGATCTGATCCTCTCCAACCCGCCGTTCGTGATCACCCCGCGCACGGGTGACGGGCCGGTCTATGAGTACCGCGACGGCGGACTTGTCGGCGACGCACTTGCGGCCGCAGTGGTGAGTCAGGCACCCGCTGCGCTCGCTCCCGGCGGGAGTCTGCTGTGCCTTGCGAACTGGGAGACCCCGTGGGGCGGAAACGGGTTGCAGCGAGTGGGCGAGTGGCTTGCGGCCTCGGGGCTGCCGGTGACGGCCTGGGTCATCGAGCGCGACCGGGTGAGTCCGACACAGTATGCGGAGACCTGGGCGCGGGACGGCGGCGCCCGGCCCGGCAGTGCGGAATTTGACACGTTGCTCGATGCCTGGCTCGGTGATTTTGCGGCGCGCAGGATCGTTGCGATCGGGCTCGGATCGATCCGGATCCGGCGCGAACTCGGGACTGCGCCGGATCACGCACCCGAGTCTGTGGTCCACGTTGAGCAGGCTACTGGGGCCTGGAGCGAGGATGCACTCGGCACGGACCTCGAGCGTGCTTTCGCGGCAGGGGCTGTGGCCGCACGGCTCAGCGATGCCGAGGTCCTCGCGCACCATTGGCTCGTGAGTGACACGGTCACCGAGGAGCGCCTGCACGATCCCGGATCGGACGCGCCGCGCGCGATCACCCTCGTCACGGATCGGCCGATCGCGCGTCGAGTCATGGCCGATCCTCTGCTCGCTGCCGCGGTCGGCGCGAGCGACGGTGATCTCACCCTGGGCCAGATCGCGGACGCGCTCGCGCAGCTCCTGGAAGTGGAACCGGATGCGGCTCGCGCCGCCGTGATCGCGGGTGCTCGGGAGCTCGCCTGGCTCGGGATGCTCCGGCCCGCGCTACCCGATCAGGTCGACGATCCCGCGAATCAGTGAGGCGCCGGCCCCGGCGAACGCGAGCAAGATCACGAAGCGTCTGACCTGGGTGGGCGTCACCACGCGCAGCAGCCGCTCGCCCAGCACGATGCCCCCGATCACGGACACGAACACGAGCACCCAGAACCACAAGTCCATGTGCGGCAGCGCCACGGGATCGAGCAGCAGCTTGGTCACGACGGAGACGCCGCCAGTGAGGATGAAGTACGGCTGCAGTGTCGCGGCAAAAGTGGTCTGGTTCCAGCGGGTCAGCACGGCGTAGGCGCTGACCGCAGGTCCGCCGACACCCGCGAGCGAGTTCGTGAGACCGGAGAGGAAGCCGGCCACGCCGCGAGGTGCGCGCAGATCCGTGGAGAACCGGTTTCCCGAGAGGGTGAGTGACGCGCCGAGTGCGACGATCACGATCACCCCGACCGCGACGGCCATGACCGCCGGGGAGAACTGCAGCGCGAGCCACGAGCCCAACACCGCACCGACAATCGCGAACGCCCCGAGCCAGCGGAACATTGACCAGTCGACAGCCCGCCACACCCGGGGCAGGATCAGCACGCTGGAGATCACGCCGAGCACATTGACGAGCAGTACACCGGAGTGCGCCCCGAGCAGCAGCGTCATAAATGGGGCAACGAGCAGCGCGAAACCGAGGCCCGCCATTCGTTGGGCCGCCGAGCCGATGACCACAAGCCCGATGATGAGTGCTGCGGTTGCGACAGTCATGTCGGGCCCTCCGCATTCCACTCCCGACGCGTCCGTGTGCCGCGCATATGCCGCCTTCCGTTGTGACTCACCCATCCTTGCAGACTCCGGACGCGGGGGAGCCACGGCCGCATCGGTAGACTGGACTCCGTGATGCAAACGATTGACCTCCGAGGGCGCGAGCTCTCCCGCAGCGATCTCCTGCAACTGGTGCCGCGTGCGGCCCTGAGCGCCGACGTCGCCGTCGAGCGTGTTCGCCCGCTTGTCGCCGCGGTTGCCGAGCGCGGTGTCGCGGCGCTCCGCGAGCAGGCCCGAGACTTCGACGGTGTCGAGGGGCACGTGCTCCGGGTGCCTGCCGCTGCGATTTCGGCGTCGCTCGAGGCCTGCCCACCCGAGGTGTCCGAAGCACTCACCGAACTCATCGCCAGGCTGCGTCTCGGCTCCGCCGCACAGGTGCCGGCCCCGCAGGAGACACGCATCGGTGATGGTGCCGTGATCCGGCAACGCTGGCAGCCGGTCTCGCGGGTGGGGCTCTACGCCCCGGGCGGCAAAGCCGCGTACCCATCTTCGGTGATCATGAACGCCGTTTCGGCGCAGACCGCGGGCGTGCCGAGCCTGGCACTTGCGTCCCCGGCGCAGCGCGATCACGAGGGACTGCCCCACCCGGCCGTCCTGTGGGCGGCAGCGCTCTGCGGGATCGAAGAGGTGTACGCGATTGGCGGGGCCGGCGCAATTGCCGCCTTCGCCCACGGTGCTCCCGAGATCGGGCTCGAACCCGTTGACGTGGTCACCGGACCCGGGAACGTGTTCGTCGCCGCAGCGAAGCGCGTGGTGAGCGGCCTCGTCGGCATCGACTCAGAGGCCGGCACAACCGAGATCCTTGTCATCGCGGACGACTCGGCCGACCCCCGTTTCGTAGCCGCCGACCTGATCAGCCAGGCCGAACACGATGAGGCCGCCGCATCGGTGCTCGTGACCGATTCCGCCGAGTTCGCCGCGCGCGTGCAGGCTGAGATCTCGGATCGTGCACCCCGCACCGCCCACGCCGACCGTGTGGCAACCGCGCTCGCCGGGCCGCAGTCCGCGGTGATCCTCGTGGATACGCTCGCCGAAGCCGTGCGCGTCAGTAACGCCTACGGCCCCGAGCACCTGGAAATCCAGACGCGTGACGACGAGGGCGTGCTCGCTGGCATCACCGACGCAGGCGCGATTTTCGTGGGCGGCTTTACCCCGGTGAGCCTCGGCGACTACCTGGCCGGATCGAACCACGTCCTCCCCACCGGCGGTACCGCGCGCTTCGCGTCCGGGTTGGGTGCCCACACGTTCCTGCGGCCGCAGCAGATCGTGAGCTACGACCGGGCCGCGCTCGCCAAGGCTGAGGCACCGTTGCTCGCGCTTGCCGGTGCGGAGGGACTCCCCGCGCACGGCGAGGCCGTCAGTACCCGTTTTGAGGAAGAGACCGCGTAATGCACTGCCCATTCTGCCGCCACCCCGATTCCCGGGTCATCGACTCGCGCACCGCCGACGATGGCCTGTCGATCCGCCGCCGTCGCCAGTGCCCCGAGTGCGGACGTCGCTTCACCACGACGGAAACCGCGAGCCTCACCGTGATCAAGCGCTCCGGCGTTGTCGAGCCGTTCAGCCGCTCAAAAGTCATGAGTGGTGTGCGCAAAGCCTGCCAGGGGCGCCCGGTCACCGAGGCGGATCTCGCGGTTCTTGCTCAGCAGGTTGAGGAGTCGGTGCGATCGAGCGGCATCGCCCAGTTCGACGCCAATGAGATCGGGCTTGCGATCCTGCCCCACCTGCGCGATCTTGACGAGGTCGCCTACCTGCGCTTTGCGAGCGTGTATCAGGCATTCGAATCGCTCGCGGACTTCGACGCCGCGATCTCCGAACTCCGCGCGCATCCACCCGTCGCCGCCGATCCCGCAGACCATACGACCGGGTCACCGGCCGCGACCCAGGAGTAGCCATGCGCCTCTATCCCTTGCTCTTCTCGACAGTGCTGCGTCACATGGATCCCGAACCCGCGCACCACCTCGCGTTCAAAGTTATCCAGGCGACACCGTTCCTGGGTGGACTGGTGCGTCGCTTCTGTCGGCCGGCACCACAGCTGCGCGTGCGAACCCTCGGCCTGGAGTTCCCGAGCCCGTTTGGCCTCGCCGCGGGCTTCGACAAGAACGCGATCGGGATTGCCGGCCTCGGCGAGATCGGCTTCGGTCACGTCGAGGTCGGTACTCTGACCCGTCACGCGCAGGACGGCAACCCGCAGCCGCGCATGTTCCGCCTCGTGGGAGATCGCGCACTGATCAATCGCATGGGGTTCAACAACGGGGGATCGGCCGGTGCCGTGCCGCGCATCGAGCGCGCCCGGCTGCGCCGAAACCGCCCCGTCATCGGCGTCAACATCGGCAAGAGCCGAATCACCGAGGTTGAAGACGCGCAGCAGGATTACGTGTGGAGCACCGAGCGTCTTGCCCCGATCGCGGACTACCTCGCGGTCAACGTGAGTTCACCCAACACGCCAGGCCTTCGGGGTCTCCAGGAGCTCGAACTGCTGGAGCCGCTGTTGGCTGCGGTGCGTGACGCCGCGGATGGTACTCCGCTGCTCGTGAAGATCGCGCCCGACATGGAGAACGAGCAGATCGATGGCATCGTTGCGCTCGCGCTGCGGCTGGGTCTTGACGGAATCATTGCGACAAACACGACGATTTCGCGCGAGGGGCTGCTCGAGTCGGAGCGGGAGATCGAGCGGATGGGGGCCGGCGGGCTCTCCGGGGGGCCGCTGAAGCATCGTTCGCTTGCGGTGCTACGCCGGATCCGCGAGACCGCGCCGGATCCCGACTTCTGTGTGATTTCCGTCGGCGGCGTGACAACTGCGGCCGACGTGCACGACCGCCTGTTGGCGGGCGCGACCCTCGTGCAGGGCTTTACAGCGTTTATCTACGAAGGGCCGCTGTGGGCGCGCGCGATCAACCGCGGGCTTGCCCGGATTGGGTACCGGGGCAACGCTGCCGCCTAGTGCCACGCCCGAAACGAGAACGGCCCCGATTCGATCAGATCGAATCGGGGCCGTTCTTGGTGTGTGGCGGGGGAGTCCTACTCGGGACGCTGCCCTCGCTTGACCTGGGGCTTCGGCATCCGTAGCGGACGGAACTGGAACGCGCGCATCGCCGCGTACCAGCGGAAGCCGGGCTGTACCCGATCCTCACCAAACTTTTCACCCAGGATGCGCTTGAGTCGCATTCCGAGGAACACCGCGTCGAGCACCGCAAGTGCGACGAAGGCCCAGATCACGACGAGGCTGATGACCTGCACGATCCCGGGAATGAAGGTCATCACGAGGACAACAAGCATCATGGGGATCAGCATCTCGCCGATGTTCCAGCGCGCGTCAACGTAATCACGCACAAAGCGGCGCTGGGGGCCACGGTCACGCACGGTGAGGTAGCGCTCATCGCCCTCCATCATTCCGAGACGCGCACGCTCGCGCGCGTCGGCCTGCTGGCGGCGCTGCTCTTTCTGGAGCGTCTTATCCTTTGACCCCACGATGGGTCGCGCGTTGGCGGCCTGGGCCTGCTTGCGCGACGGCGTCGGCCGACCCTTGCCGGCCTGAGCTGCGGCAGCGTCCTGCTCGTTTGTGCCCGCCGCGTCTGCAGCGTCCTTCTTTGACACGCCTGTCCTCTCGATCTGGTGCGCACTGTTGCGCCCGGTCCCTGACCCACACGCGTGGGCTCACTGTGCCCCAGAATACCGTGTTGCTTCGAGGGTTTGCTGCCCACGCCGCGGCGGTAGACTAGAAGCATCTCTATTTACTGCGCGAGCGAGGAGAAGTCATGAGTACTGAGACGATCGCGGCCGACGCCGCGGCGACAGGTGTGGAGCCGGCGCACGGGGTTGCCCTGAGCGATGCGGCACAGGACAAGGTGCGGAGCCTGCTGACCCAGGAGGGACGTGACGATCTGCGCCTGCGGATCGCCGTGCAGCCCGGTGGTTGCTCCGGACTGATTTACCAGTTGTTCTTTGATGAGCGTGAGCTTGACAACGACTCAGTTGTGGACTTCACGGGAGTGCAGGTTGTTGTCGATCAGATGAGTATCCCGTACCTGAACGGGGCCACGATTGACTTCGAGGACACGATTCAGAAGCAGGGCTTCACTATCGATAACCCCAATGCGCAGGGCAGCTGCGCCTGCGGCGACAGCTTCGGGTAAGCGAATTGCGCGCCGATATTCCGCGACACCCTGCGTTGGTTCGGGGAACGCCTCGGTTCGCGCTAAGCTAACAGGGAGTAATCAGCTTCGCCTGCATTCCGGGCGGCACGAAACATTTCGAAAGGTATGCGGTGCGTTCCAATCGTCGAATGAAATGGGTTGCGGCCCCGGTAGCGCTCTCGGCAGCGTTGCTCTTGGCAGGCTGCACCCCGGAGCAGCAGCGAGGCTTCTTGCCCGCAGGCTCTGAGGGAGCTACTAACCACACGGACGGCATCACCGGGCTGTGGGTGACCTCGTGGACCGTGCTGCTCGCCGTCGGCGTGCTCACCTGGGCCCTGATCATCTGGGCCACGATCGCCTACCGTCGCCGCAAGGGCCAGACCGGTCTTCCGGTCCAGCTGCGGTACAACATGCCGATCGAGACCTTCTTCACGGTCGTTCCGGTGATTCTGGTCCTCGGCTTCTTTGCGTTCACCGCGCAGGAGCAGAGCAAGATCGAGTCGCGCTACGAGAACCCCGAGAACGTTGTCGAGGTCATCGGCAAGCGTTGGGCGTGGGACTTCAACTACACGAACGAAGACGTGTTCTTCTCGGGCGTGCAGGTGCAGACCGACACCGAGGGTGAGCCGACGGAAGAGACCATGCCGGTTCTCTACCTCCCCGTCGATAAGACCACCGAGATCCGTCTCGAAACCCGTGACGTCATTCACTCCTTCTGGGTTGTGGAGTTCCTGTACAAGAAGGACATGATTCCGGGCCAGACCAACTACATGAGCTTCACGCCGACAAAGACCGGCACCTTCATGGGTAAGTGTGCAGAGCTCTGTGGCGAGTACCACTCGATGATGCTCTTCGAAGTCAAGGTCGTCGAGCAGGACGAGTACGACGCATACATTAAGTCGCTGCGCGAAGCCGGCAACACCGGCGAGGCCGGAATTGACCTGAACCCGAACCAGGATCGCTTCTACGGCGACCAGGCCAAGGCTCAGAACGAGTAATGAGGGATATCAAGAACATGAAGAAGGGCAACGTCATTGTCTCGTGGCTGACGTCCACGGACCACAAGGTGATCGGATACATGTATCTGATCAGCTCCTTCGTGTGGTTCCTCATCGGTGGCCTCATGGCCCTCGTGATCCGCGCGCAGCTGTTCGCTCCCGGCCTTGAGGTCGTCGCGACAAAGGAACAGTACAACCAGCTGTTCACCATGCACGGCACCATCATGCTGCTGATGTTCGCAACTCCGCTGTTCGCGGGCTTCGCAAACGTCATCATGCCGCTCCAGATCGGCGCTCCCGATGTCGCGTTCCCGCGACTGAACGGCTTCGCCTTCTGGCTCTACACCTTTGGCTCGCTGATCGCGGTCGGTGGCTTCCTCACTCCGCAGGGTGCCGCATCGTTCGGCTGGTTTGCGTACGCGCCCCTGTCAGACATGACGTACTCGCCGGGCGTGGGTGGCAACCTCTGGGTGCTGGGACTTGGCATCGCTGGCTTCGGCACGATCATGGGCGGCGTGAACTTCATCACGACGATCATCACGATGCGCGCTCCCGGCATGACAATGTGGCGTATGTCCATCTTCACCTGGAACACGCTCGTCACCTCGATCCTCGTGCTCCTCGTCTTCCCGGTTCTCGCAGCGGCGTTCTTCGCGCTGGCGGCTGACCGTATCTTCGGCGCGCAGATCTACAGCGGCGAGGGTGGAGCAATTCTCTGGCAGCACCTGTTCTGGTTCTTCGGTCACCCAGAGGTCTACATCATCGCGCTGCCGTTCTTCGGTATCGTTTCTGAGATCTTCCCCGTGTTCAGCCGCAAGCCGATCTTCGGTTACAAGACGCTGATCTACGCGACCATCGCGATCGCTGCACTGTCGATGACTGTGTGGGCACACCACATGTACGTCACCGGCTCCGTGCTGCTGCCGTTCTTCTCGCTGATGACCATGCTGATCGCAGTTCCGACCGGTGTGAAGATCTTCAACTGGCTTGGCACGATGTGGCGCGGCTCGATCACCTTCGAGACCCCCATGCTGTGGTCGCTCGGCTTCCTCGTCACCTTCGTGTTCGGTGGTCTCACCGGCGTGATCCTGGCATCGCCTCCGCTCGACTTCCACATCTCGGACACCTACTTCGTCGTGGCGCACTTCCACTACGTCGTCTTCGGCACCGTGGTCTTCGCAATGTTCGCCGGCTTCTACTTCTGGTGGCCGAAGTGGACGGGCAAGATGCTCGACGAGCGTCTAGGCAAGATTCACTTCTGGGTCCTGTTCATCGGCTTCCACATGACCTTCCTCGTGCAGCACTGGCTGGGTGTCATGGCGATGCCTCGCCGGTACTACACCTACCTGCCCTCGGATGGCATCACGTGGGGTAACCAGCTCTCCACGATCGGTGCCATGATCCTCGGTGCGTCGATGATCCCGTTCCTCCTGAACGTGTACATCACCTCGCGTCGCGGGACCAAGGTCACGGTCAACGATCCGTGGGGCTACGGCCGCTCGCTCGAGTGGGCAACTTCTTGCCCGCCGCCGCGCCACAACTTCACCTCGATTCCGCGCATCCGCTCCGAGTCTCCCGCCTTCGACCTCAACCACCCCGAGGTCAGTGGTGTGGAGCAGCCGGCACCGGCTCCCGCGCTCTCCGAGCAGAAGTGATCTGAGGAGGACTCACTATGAAATCCAACATTGTCATCTTCTGGATCCTGACCGCCTACATGGTGTTGCTCGCATCGGTGTACACCGTGTGGAACCTCATCGAGCACGGTTACGTCGAGTGGGCCGGATCGACAACGATCTTGCTCTCTGGCGGGCTGACTGCCTTCATCGCTGTGTATCTGATGCTCGTGCAGAAGAAGCAGGGCGGGGTTCTGACCGAGGATCTGCTGGACTCGGACATCGACGACGGGGATCCCGAGCTCGGCGAGTTCAGCCCCTGGAGCTGGTGGCCGCTGTTCCTGGCATTCGCGATCTCCCTCGTGATCCTGGGTATGTGCATCGGATTCAACTTCTGGTTCTCCTTCCTGACGGTGCCGCTGGTGCTTGTCGGGGTCGTGGGCTGGGTCTACGAGTACTACCGTGGCAACTTCGCCCGCTAAGTCGGCGACCGAGTCACGCATCGTGATTCGCCGCGCGCAGAGCGAGGACGGTCGTGCCGTCCTCGCTCTCGCCCGGCAGTTCACGACGGGGCGCGAGACGATCGGGAGCGACGAGTTCCTTGTCGCCTACGACAACGTTCTGCGTCACCGCGACCAGGAAACGAACGTGTTGTTCGTCGCCGAGTCCGGTGACAAGGTCGTAGGCTACTCGCTTCTTACCGTGTCCCGCCTGCTGCATGCCCCCGGGCTCACCGCCCACCTCCAGGAGATCGTTGTTGACGAAGCCTCCCGCGGACAGGGGATCGGTGACCGCCTGATGCAGGCGAACGAACACTACTGCATGGGTCGCGGGGTGAGACAGCTGTCCACCGCCACCGCGCGCATCGGATCGTTCTACAACCACCGCGGCTTTGAGCCGGTGGGTGAGCACTACCGTAAGATTCTTGACCTGGGTTAACCAGATGCCGGAGCCCCGCTCTCGCCGGCGGCCCGGTGAGAATCGTGAACACCTGATTGAGGCCGGACTCCACGAGTTCGGCCTCTCGGGGTATCACGGCACCTCGACCGCGCGCATTGCAGCCCGCGCCGGAGTGCCGCAGCCGCACGTGTATGCGAACTTCCGCACCAAACACGAACTCTTCCTCGCGTGTGTGTCCGAGAGTGTGGCTCGGGTCCGCCTCGCGCAGCGTCTGCCCGGAGATGCGCTGCTCGTGTTCCAGGCTTTGGCGGCGATGCCGGATCCCGCACTTGGAGAGTCCCTGCGGACGCTTCTGACGCCACTGCGTGAGTATCTCGGTGCTGAGGGGTTTGCCGACCTCCTGGAGAGCGCCGCCACTCGGCTACTCAGCCTGTAGGGTGCGACTCGGTCAATAGGGCCAATTTGCACTCAGCTGACTGCGGCTTCACCTCTCAGTCGGTATTTGTTCGGCTAGTCTAACTTTATGACCCGGCAACCCGAAGTCTCGGCCCCCCGCACCGCTGGTCCGAGCAGTATCCGACCTGCGCGCCGCGCCAGCGGGGTGGGGCTGCTCGGACCTGCCTTTGTTGCCGCGATTGCGTACGTCGACCCCGGGAACGTCGCGGCGAACCTCACCGCGGGTGCCGAGTACGGGTATCTACTGCTCTGGGTGCTTGTCGTCGCCAACGTCATGGCGATGCTTGTGCAGTACCTGTCGGCAAAGGTGGGGCTCGTGACCGGGCAGAGCCTGCCGGAGTTGCTGGGTGGCCGCATGAGAACATGGCCGCGCCGACTCTACTGGCTGCAGGCCGAGCTTGTTGCCGCGGCCACGGACGTCGCCGAGGTGATCGGGGGAGCGCTCGCCCTGTATCTCCTCTTTGGGGTCCCACTGCCGCTGGGAGGCCTCATCGTGGGGCTTGTGTCCATGCTGCTGCTCACGATCCAGTCCAGGCGCGGGCAGCGCTCCTTCGAGTTTGTGGTGATTGGCCTGCTCGCGATCATCACGATCGGCTTCCTCGCCGGCCTACTCTTCAGCCCGCTCGATGGGCAGGGCATGCTCGAGGGTCTGGTGCCCCGCTTCCAGGGCACGCAGACCGTGCTGCTCGCTGCAAGTATGCTCGGGGCCACCGTGATGCCGCACGCGGTATACCTGCACTCGGCGCTCGCCCGGGACCGACACGGTGCCGCGCACACGCCGAGCGGGCTCAGGCGGTTGCTCACGGTCACTCGCTGGGACGTTGGGCTGTCCTTGATTGTCGCCGGTGGCGTCAATATCGCAATGCTGCTGCTTGCCGCTGCGAGCCTCCGCGGCGTAGAGGGCACCGACACGATCGAGGGTGCCCACGCGGCCATTACCGACGCTCTCGGCCCCACGATTGGCGTGGTCTTCGCCCTCGGCCTACTCGCCTCGGGACTCGCTTCCACCTCAGTCGGGTGCTACGCGGGCGCCACGATCATGTCGGGACTCCTGAAGGTCAGGATTCCTATGGTCGCTCGCCGGGCCATCACGCTGATCCCCGCGCTGATCATCCTCGCGATGGGCGTGGATCCCACGTGGGCACTAGTCATGAGCCAGGTGCTGCTCTCCCTCGGGCTCCCGTTCGCGCTCATTCCGCTCGCACGCCTCACCGAGAATAAGACGCTCATGGGGGTATTCCGCAACGGCACCGTCCTGCGCGTGATCACCTGGGTCGTGATTCTCCTCATCGTGGTTCTCAACCTGCTCCTCATCTGGCTCATCGCGACCGGCCAGGCGTAGCGCTTCCACGCCAAGGCTTGGCCGTGTGAACCTTGAGGCGATTGAGTGGGATCTCACTACCTGGAGGCAGGGGTCCGCTACAGCAGCCCGCCTCCCAGCTACGTCCCGTGCCCTTTGCGCGCTCACGCGCCATCCCAGCCACTGTGTTCTACAGAACGGCTGTGCTCTTCAGAACGGCTGTGTTCTTCAGAACGGCTGTGTTCTTCAGAACGGCTGTGTTCTTCAGAACGGCTGTGCTCTTCAGAACGGCTGTGTTCCGTTGATTCTCAATGAGCCTCAGCCCTGTTGAGGGCCGCCCGATCGCTGCTCCCACGCCCGCCGCCTCACTGGGAAATCCGACCGGATAGAGCATCCCAGGTGATTCAGTCGTCCGAACGTAGCGGTCTTCTCGGGAATGAGTGGTGCTGGCGAAGATTCGGCTCATTCTGGAGAAACCCCGCGCGCTTCGGCGCCGAGGACCGGGCGCCCCTCAGTGGCGTGGGGGGAGAGCCCGGCGTGGTACGGGTCCAGGACTGGCGCCGGATCACGGTTGGTGCGGGTTCACGGTTGGTGCGCGGCGGGTAGAGGGCGCTAGATGTACCCGGCCAGGACGTTGGTAGCGGCGAGCCTGGTTGAAATCACGAGAACCTC